>NZ_JACLIC010000041.1:0-170403 GCF_019748695.1 Paenibacillus cucumis (ex Kampfer et al. 2016)
CAAGCCAATGTCCAAATCTTATATTGAACCTGTAAATCTCATCTTGTTAGGTGAGTTTTTTTGTAATAGTAAGGCTTGGGTGGCCACTTCGGGTTCGGATCGTTCTTTCGATCGCTGTTATCTCCGGATTTTTTTTCGATCCCCTTCTCCAAGGGGAAAATCCGGCGATAAAGGCGAACGCTTCGCTTCTACAGAATCGATTCCTTCCCCTCCGCTATTGATTCGCAGCTACCGGCTCGGTAAGCAAGTTGCCGCGAATATAAAACGTCATCGGATCGGTAATTTCCACTTGTACAAAGGTACCAATCAGCTCCTTAGAGCCTTCAAAATGCACCAGCTTGTTACTGCGTGTTCGTCCAGCCAGAACAGTTGAATTACGTTTACTCTCGCCTTCGACAAGTACCTCAACAATCTTGCCACGTTGCTGCTCGTTGCTACGCTGGCTGTACTCGTTTACCGTTTCGTTCAGGCGTTTCAAACGTTCTTTTTTCACTTCCATCGGCACATTATCTTCCATCACTGCTGCAGGTGTACCTTCGCGTGGAGAGTAGATGTACGTATAGGCAAAATCATAACCAACTTCACGAACCAGAGAGAGTGTATCCTCAAACTGCTCGTCCGTTTCACCAGGGAATCCGACAATGAAATCCGTCGTCAGAACGACGTCTGGAATGGCCGTTTTGATCTTCGCCGCCAGATTCAAATAGTGTTCCCGCGTATATTTACGACTCATACGTTTGAGTACTTCCGTGCTGCCTGATTGCACCGGTAAGTGGATGTGCTCCACCAGATTACCACCTTTGGCAAGCACCTCGATCAAGTGATCATCAAAGTCACGCGGATGGCTCGTTGTAAAACGCACGCGTGGAATATCTATTTTACGAATATCGTCCATCAAGTCACCAAAGGTGTATTTCAGATCCGTAAAATCCTTACCATACGCATTCACATTCTGACCTAGCAATGTAATTTCCTTGAATCCCTGTCTAGCCAGTTCTCTTACTTCTGCAATAACGTCCTCTGGACGACGACTACGTTCTTTCCCCCGGGTAAACGGCACGATGCAATATGTACAGAACTTGTCGCAACCATACATAATGTTTACCCAGCCGCGCATGCCTTCCCTTTTCTTCGGCAGGTTCTCAATAATGTCGCCTTCCTTGGACCACACTTCCACAACCATCTCTTTGCTAAAGAGCGCTTCCTGAATCAGGTGCGGCAGACGGTGTACATTGTGGGTACCAAAGATCATGTCGACAAAACCATGCTTCTGCATGATCCGGTTAACAACACCTTCTTCTTGAGACATACACCCGCAAACGCCAAGCAATAAGCCTGGGTTTTCCAGCTTCAGTGTTTTCAGATGGCCCAGTTCACCAAATACTTTGTCTTCTGCATTTTCACGAATCGCACACGTGTTAAGCAAAATGATATCCGCTGCTTTTCGATCTTCCGTAGCTTGATACCCCATCGTCTCCAGCAAACCTTTGATCGTCTCGGAGTCGTGTTCATTCATCTGACATCCATAGGTGTATACGATATAATGCTTGCCCTTTCCGATCGTTTTCAACTCTTCGGGAACAGCCGTCTCATACAGTACCTGAATGTCTTCCTTGCCCCTTTGTTTCTCCTGGCGATGGTTCGGTTCCGCTTTGATATTAATCTCGCGTCCGCGAATTCTAATCTTTTTGCTGAATTCATCTTGCGAAATTACTTTGGCATCGGAGAAATCAAAATATTGGGAGTAATCCTTTTTTGAGTCTTTAGCCATTTCCTTCGGTCACTCCTTACAGCCTCTATTCATAAAAAGCGTTCTTTTCATCACAAAATTCAACCATTTGGTTCCTCATGCTTCAAAAGAGCATTACAGCAAATTATAACATGAATTGGGCTGTAGTTCCACAAGCAAACATGGTCCTGCTCACTCCATTCTACCGTCCTGATCTGCCTTGCACAAAAAAACCTGAGCACATTGACGCACAGTTCAAGATGAACCGCCTCTGCCAGTGTACTCAGGTCATTTTTACTTATATCCGGCCTTTTCGTTGTACTGCAACGCTATAGACCGTGTGAAATCATTAGTCAATGATTTCAGCAGTGTCGCCATTGCGAGCGCCTGCTGCATTAGCTTCATCTGTATCGATGTGCATATCCAGTGCAAAGGAATCAGATACACGAGCCAGTACATTTTCAAGTACCAGACCACGATCCCCACCCAAGCGAACTTTCAACATTTGTTTGTCTTCAATGCCCCATTTTGCTGCATCGGACGTATGGAAGTGGATGTGACGAGCCGCAACGATAACACCTTTGTCAATCGTTACTTCGCCAGCTGGACCTTTGATTGTGATTCCAGGTGTACCTTCGATGCTACCAGATTCACGCACAGGTGCTTTTACACCGATCGCAAAAGAATCCGTCATGGAGATTTCCAATTGTGTTTCTGGACGAACAGGTCCGAGGATACGCACTTTATCAAACTGTCCTTTGGAACCAATGACCGCTACGGTTTCATTGGCAGCGTATTGTCCGGGCTGGGACAAAGGTTTAAATTCAGTCAGTTCATAACCTTTGCCGAACAAAATGTCAACGTGCTCTTGGGATACATGAATGTGACGGGCGGATACGCCCACAGGTACTGTTTTACTCATCGTAAATTCACTCCTTGTTTATCTATGGCCTTTAGACAGGCTCTTAACAATCCAAGTGGTATTATACTCCTTTTTACTGTGAAATGAAAACAAACTGATGAAAATTCATGAAATACACTTATTTTCGCTAATTCATTTCCATTTTGGGACTCTTATTTTGAAAAAAGTGAGATTTATTACATCCTCTTTCTTTTACTTGCATGCACTAGTCCACCCTCTGGCAAGTGTTCCCCGAGATAACGTATTGCATTCCCCCATAACCAACCATGCACTAGTGCTTCGTCATAATGCTTCAACAGTATTTCTGTCAGCTTTGGATAACATCCAGCATGCTCCAAATCCTGAATTTTGGTTGAGATCCCGTCAAAATCTGATCCCATCATCAGATGATGAGCCCCGCCTAGCGAACAGATCTGTTCGATGTGTGGTAGCAAGTCCTCTATTCGCACTTCATCCGCTTCTTTGACAAACCAGGGTACAAACGTCAGGCCAACACGTCCATCTCTCGCAACTATGGCCTGAATCTGGTCATCCTTCAAGTTACGTATATGCGGACATACGTTATAGCTGTTAGAATGCGAGGCTATGAAAGGACGTTCGCTCAGATCGGCCAGTTCCCAGAACCCCTTTTCCGATAAATGAGACACATCCAAGAGCATCCCCATCTGATTACAGAGACGCACCAGTTCCTTGCCTTTCTCTGTCAGACCCGCCCCCCGCTTTTCCATAATGCCGTCCGCAGCCCAATTCGCATGATTCCATGTAAGACCAACGACGCGTACCCCCATCTGAAAACACAATTCCAGATAAAACAAGTTTCCTTCCAGCCCATCGACACCCTCCAATGTGATTAGGCCCCATGGAGCGGTTTCCACTTTCGTTCGCAAGTTTGCTACCTGTTCACGCCAAAGCAGTGTCTTGACCCCTCCAGAGCGCTGTGCGCTATGCTCTACCTTTTTACGGTACAGCTCCAGCTGTCCCATCACATGTTCAAACTTGCCTCTGCCCAGCACTTCGGGTAAATAAATCGCTAATGCCTGCAGCTGAACACCACCTTCTTGCATGCGTTCCAGATTGACATCCAGTTCGGAAGCCTTCTCAAAAGAAAGTTCAGGTTTCATCAGCAGTTTGCTTAATGCATCACAATGAAAATCAGCGATACGCTGGCCTGTTCTCGACATAGCCCACCCTCCCCATAACGTATAATTACCCATTTCCGCTCGATTCTTTTGTAGAATAACGCAAAAAAACCTGTCTACTTTATTCGTAAACAGGCTCATGCGTACCTTCAACTCATGTATTATCTGGGCTCCACAATCAGCTTAATGGCCGTTCGGTCCTCACCGTCAATCACAATGTCTGTAAAAGCTGGAATACAAATCAGGTCAACTCCGCTTGGTGCTACAAATCCCCGGGCAATCGCTACCGCTTTAATGGCTTGGTTCAGTGCTCCTGCTCCAATTGCCTGCAGTTCAGCATTTCCACGTTCACGAAGAACTCCTGCAAGAGCGCCGGCTACAGAGTTAGGATTGGACTTTGCTGAAACTTTTAATACATCCATGGTAAGTACCTCCCTGGGAATGTTGAAAGTTTGTTTCCACTTACTAGATGTTATTCGCGGGAGGAAAAAAAATTCCTTCTTTTTAGCAGGGTTTCCCGGCAAAATGGGACAATGCCCCTATTCCATGCGCCACTCATCTTCCATCAAACGTATTTTCTCAATCCGCGTAGCCGCACCAGTTTCTTCGTCAATATCCACGATCACGCCATGAAAATGCCATTTGCCGTCATCCACGACAAATCTCACTGGAAGCTGGGTGTAAAATTTACGTAGCACCGCTTCACGCTCCATGCCCAGGATGCCGTCACGAGGTCCTACCATACCCGCATCTGTCAAATATGCCGTACCTCCAGGCAAAATACGTTCATCGTTGCTTTGCACATGGGTATGCGTACCTACAACGAAGGATGCGCGTCCATCGAGATGCCAGCCCATCGCAATCTTCTCAGACGTTGCTTCCGCGTGCATATCCACAAGAATACATTTATAGTCTCTCCGTAGCTCGTCCACAATCTCATCCGCTGCGCGAAACGGGCAATCAATCGCAGGCAAGAAGGTTCTGCCCTGCAGGTTCACGATCGCAAGTTCTTTCCCTTCCCCCTTAACTACGGTATACCCACGTCCAGGTGTACCTGGTGGAAAGTTGGCTGGTCTGATCATACGTGGTTCATCATCTATAAAATCAAAAATATCCTTATTGTCCCAAGTATGGTTGCCAAGCGTAATGCCATGCACGCCCCAGTTAAAAAATTCATTGGCAATTGCACCTGTAATGCCGCGTCCTGCTGCAGCATTCTCACCATTGACAATGATTACATGGGGTTTATATTTCGATTTCAGGTATGGTAAGTTCTCCTTAAGCGCTTTACGCCCTACGTTTCCTACAATGTCCCCAATAAACAAAACTTTCATGATTTGTTGCCTCCTCAATTCCTGCATGGCTTATCAACAGGAAAAGTGGCCCACTGAAGCGGCCACTTTTCCAAAATACTCTATTTTGCGTATTCAACCGCCCGGGTTTCCCGGATCACGGTGACTTTGATATGACCTGGATAATCAAGTTCATTCTCGATCATCTTCGTGATGTCACGAGCGAGGCGGAAAGCTTCAGCATCATCGATCTTCTCAGGCTGCACCATGACACGAACTTCGCGTCCAGCCTGGATGGCGTACGATTTCTCGACACCTTCGAAAGATTCCGAGATTTCTTCCAGCTTCTCTAGTCGTTTGATGTATGTCTCCAATGTTTCGCGGCGTGCACCTGGACGAGCTGCGGACAGCGCATCAGCTGCACCCACCAGCATCGCAATAACTGAAGTTGCTTCGCAGTCCCCGTGATGGGAAGCGATACTGTTGATAACCACTGGGTGTTCCTTGTATTTCTTCGCCAGCTCCACGCCAATTTCAACGTGTGATCCTTCCACTTCGTGATCCAGCGCTTTACCGATGTCGTGCAACAAACCTGCACGTCTTGCCAAAGTTACGTCTTCTCCAAGTTCTCCAGCCATTAGTCCTGCCAAATAAGCAACTTCCATCGAATGTTTCAGGACGTTCTGACCGTAACTTGTGCGGAACTTCAGGCGGCCCAGAATTTTGATGAGATCTGGGTGCAGACCATGCACGCCCACTTCAAAGGTAGCTTGTTCACCGTATTCACGGATACGCTCATCCACTTCTTTACGTGATTTCTCCACCATTTCTTCAATACGTGCCGGGTGAATCCGTCCATCCGCCACCAGTTTTTCCAGTGCCGTCCGGGCAATCTCACGGCGAATCGGGTCAAAGCCCGACAGAATAACAGCTTCTGGCGTATCATCGATAATGAGGTCAATCCCGGTAAGGGTTTCAAGCGCACGGATGTTACGTCCTTCACGACCGATAATCCGGCCTTTCATTTCTTCATTAGGCAGCGTTACAACGGATACCGTTGTCTCCGCTACATGGTCAGCCGCACAACGTTGGATGGCGAGTGTAATGATCTCGCGGGACTTTTTGTCCGCTTCTTCCTTCGCTTGCTGTTCAATGTCCTTGATCATTTGAGCCGTCTCATGACGAACTTCCTGTTCTACGTTGGACAGTATGATACTGCGTGCGTCTTCCATCGTGAGATTGGAGATTCGTTCAAGCTCCGTCACCTGGTTTTTGTAGATCATTTCGATCTGTTGCTGTGTTTCATCGATACGTTTCTCTTTGTTAGCCACTTGCTCTTCTTTACGTTCGAGTGATTCCAATTTTTTATCCAGCGACTCTTCTTTTTGCAACAATCGTCTCTCTTGTCGTTGAATTTCGTTCCGACGTTCACGAGTGTCCTTTTCAGCTTCGGCGCGAATGCGATGAATCTCATCCTTCGCTTCCAGCACCGTTTCTTTCTTCAGTGCCTCTGCCTCTTTTTTCGCGTTCTCCACGATTTGTACGGCAGCTTGTTCCGCACTAGAGATTTTAGCCTCTGCAAGAGATTTGCGAATAAAATATCCGACTCCGAACCCAATAACGAGCGCGGCCACAACGAGAATGATCGTGATAGCAATATCCATACTGTTCACCTCCTCGTTGGTTCCTCCAAGGCACTCCTTGGGTCAACTTTTCTGTTTTCATGCCTTACATATGTTTGGGAATAACGAATACTCACGGCGATCCCCCGCCGATTTTCATTTCACATGTACATGATTACATGTACTATCCACTGTTTCCAGTGAACCCATAATCAGGAATGGACTAAATCTGAAGAAACCGAAACCGCTTTTTTGGAAGGAAAAAGGGTTGTCCATTTCTTACAGACTCATGTCCATTTTAGTATTTGACGAAAGAAATTGTCAAGAGAATGCAGTATTGTTAGTCTCCTCGTCTAGTCCCATAACAATGCTTCATCCTCTTTGGCATCTTCTGCCCCATCCTCTTCCATTAAACGATTCATGACTCGGCGCACCAGATCCATGCTAAAACCGCGTCGCATCAAGTACGGGAACGTTTTACGTTTCTTCTCCTGCACGTCTCCTCGAACTTGTTTCCACTTCTTACGGCCAGCTGTTAATGCCGTGTCGAATTCTGCATCTGCACTAACATCATCCAGTACCTCCGCAATAAGTTCATTTGTAATTCCTTTTTGACGCAATTCTTGCCTTATCCACAGTTTTCCCTTCCGCTGCCCCTCCATACGCTGTCTTGTCCATTCCTTGGCAAACAGGTCATCATCGACAAGCTTTTCTTGCTCAAGCCGATCTAGGACCTCTTCAATAATCGGTGCCGCGAACTCCTTTTGCTTTAGCTTTTGCCGCAATTCATGACGTGTCCGCTGCTTAAACTCCAAAAAACGCAGTGACTGCACGTATGTCCTCTGGCGTTCATCCGCAATAATGATTTCCTCCAGATCTTTCTTCATAAAAATGTTGCCACGTGTCATCCTGTACTTAATCATCACATCTTCCAGAACCGTAAGCGAATAGTGACCAAATGAAATCCGGTAGCGTGCTTCACGACTCTTCGTCCGCTCTACTCTGGTGATGATAAGTTCTTCATCGTCTGGAAATTGGGAGACGGCGTTTAGTTCTGCTTCTTCTTGCAACTCTTCGTCATCATCATGTGCATCATATTCCTGCTGATATTGGCGACGTTTCACTGTGATCCTCACGCTCCCTTGTTTGTGTTTTAGGGTAAAAAAAGACTTCCTCAGCTAATCCTCTTATTTGATTTTCATTCAGGCCACATATGGCATAGATGCTAACAGCCCCTGTCCGGAATGGACAGAGGCTGTTAGCATCGCGAAAAACCAATCCTATTTAGCTAGCTAAGCATTAGCAGTCGCTCAATACAAAGTTCATACTGTGACAGAAGATCAAAGCCTTCCCGCACAGAAGAAATTACTCATTAATTTCGA
Organism: Paenibacillus cucumis (ex Kampfer et al. 2016); assembly: GCF_019748695.1. Taxonomy (NCBI): domain Bacteria; kingdom Bacillati; phylum Bacillota; class Bacilli; order Caryophanales; family Paenibacillaceae; genus Paenibacillus; species Paenibacillus cucumis (ex Kampfer et al. 2016). The sequence continues at coordinate 8,087 of NZ_JACLIC010000041.1, forward strand.
ATAATTCCTGTTCCTCAGCCGCTTCTTTTTCTTGCTCTTCACTTGTTGGTGCAGGAACAGCTGTTGTCAAATTGCTGGCTTCACGGATTTTCTGCTCAATCACATCCGCAATTTCCTTGTGTTCTTTCATAAACTGTTTCGCATTCTCACGACCTTGGCCTAAACGTTCACCTTCATACGAATACCAAGCACCGCTTTTGTTAACGATATCCAGCTCTGTACCGATATCGATGATACTTCCCTCTTTGGAAATACCTTCACCATACATAATGTCAACTTCCGCTTGTTTGAACGGAGGTGCCACTTTGTTTTTAACAACTTTAATACGGGTACGGTTACCTGTAATGTCATTTCCCGATTTGATACTCTCAATACGGCGTACATCTAGGCGAACCGTGGAATAGAACTTTAATGCACGGCCACCTGGTGTCGTTTCCGGATTACCAAACATAACACCAACTTTCTCACGAAGCTGGTTGATGAAGATGGCAATCGTTTTAGATTTACTGATTGCACCGGACAATTTACGGAGTGCCTGAGACATCAAACGAGCCTGCAGACCAACGTGAGAATCTCCCATCTCTCCTTCAATCTCCGCTTTTGGTACAAGCGCTGCTACCGAGTCAATAACAATGATGTCTACTGCACCACTTCGTACAAGAGCCTCGGCGATTTCCAATCCTTGCTCACCTGTATCCGGTTGTGACAAGAGCAATTCATCAATGTTAACGCCCAGTTTGCTTGCATAATTCGGATCAAGCGCATGCTCAGCATCGATAAACGCAGCTTGTCCACCTACACGTTGGACTTCAGCAATGGCATGCAATGCCACAGTTGTTTTACCTGAAGATTCAGGTCCATATATTTCAACAATACGGCCTTTCGGCAAGCCGCCTGTTCCTAATGCAATATCCAAAGCCAAAGATCCGCTGGGAATAATTTCCACATTCATGTGAGTTGACTCACCCAATTTCATGATGGAACCTTTACCAAATTGCTTCTCTATTTGACGGAGCGCCATATCAAGCGCGGCACGACGGTCTGACAATAAACTCACACCCTTTACTGTTTATAATATAATGATACCTTGTTTTAACTCGTTTGCCAAGCTTTTTTTCGAACATACATTCGTTTTTTTGTTCAGGCCGAGGCGCCTCTTCCTCATGAAAATCGATGAAAAAACAGAAAAAGAACCGTAAACAAGGCTGTAAAGCCACATTTTACGGTTCTTCCGTCTACAATCATTATACTTCCTCAATTATGCAAATGCAATCTGCCTGCGTAATCATCAATCAATAGCGACTAACTTTTGCCATAACCGATACAGAATGGCTTTTGCCGAGCGAATGCGAACCGTTTCCCGGTTACCGTTAATCCGGAGTTCATGAATCTCCGTATCCTTCCCACGCTCAGCCAAAGCGATAAACACGAGGCCTGGTGGTTTACGTTCCGAATATCCCGGACCGGCTACTCCGGTAATCGCCAATCCAAAATCAGCATCCCCGATCATACGGATCTGCTCTGCAAGCACTTTTGCCACCTCTGGGCTAACGGCACCTGGTGCATCTTCACCCTCCAGGTAACTGTGAGGCACATTTAACAGCTTTTCTTTGATCTCATTAGAGTAACATACAATGCCACCTTTTAACATCGAGGCACTTCCAGGCACCGAAGTTAAGCTCTGCATCACAAGCCCTCCTGTGCAGCTTTCAGCCGCGCTCAGGGTCAGCCCCATATCAGACATCATTGTAACAATCGTGTACTCTATAGGCACATCCTCGTTAGCGTAGAGATGTTCAGATAAACGCTCACGAATCTGCACTTCCATCGCATCCAGCTTTAGCTTGGCTTCTCCTTCGCTCGGAGCCTTGGTAGACACACGTACGGTTACTTCTCCCTCACTCGCGTAAGGAGCAATCGTAGGGTCTGTCTGTCCGTCAATCAAGTCAAGCAAACGGTCCTCCAGAGCAGATTCTCCAATGCCTGCGAATTTCAACATTCGTGAATAAATCGGCATTTCTTCTGTAAGAGCATGCTGAAGCAACCAAGGTTTGACTTCCTGCTCGAACATTGGAATCAATTCTTTAGGTGGCCCAGGCATAACAACATAATATTTATCGTTATCCGCAATCGCGTTTCCTGCAGCAAGTCCGGTTTCATTCGCCAGAGGGGTTCCACCCTCAAGCACAATGGCTTGGCGCCGATTATTTTCCGTCATTTCCACATTCCGATCGCGGAAGAAACTTTCAATTTTATCCATAGCCATACGGTCAATATGCAACTTCCGATTCAACACTGCAGCCAGTGCGTCTTTAGTCAAATCATCCTGCGTTGGACCGATGCCTCCAGAAAATAAAATAATGTCTGCACGGCCCTGCGCGATGCGTATCGCTTCACTAAGCCGATTCTGATTATCTCCAACTACCGTTTGAAAATATACGTCAATCCCCATTGCAGCAAGTTCACGGGAAAGGTATCTGGCATTGGTATTTACGATCTGTCCCAGTAGTAACTCTGTCCCAACTGCAATAATCTCTGCCTTCATTTTGGCTTCCTCCTGTACATATGTGGAGTAGTCAAAGGGCAATAGGATGAGTTCCTATTGCCCTTTGACCCAATGAGTCTTTCATCATTACCCGATTCAGCTTAAATCATTACGCTTTTGATAAATGAAGCAAGTTTTTGTTTTTGATAAAGTAGTCAATTCCAGACCAGATGGTGATCAGAGCCGCTACATATACCGCAATTTCATCGACGTGAATACCCGTGTATGAGAAGGGGAAATTGTTCAGCAGTAGCAAAACAATGGCTACAATCTGTACTACTGTTTTCAGTTTACCCCAAGCACTCGCAGCTACAACCGAACCGTCCAACAAGGCAATCTGACGTAGGCCGGTCACGGCAAATTCACGGCTGATAATAACGACTGCAATCCATGAATCCAGCTTACCCATTTGAACCAATGAAATCAAAACAGCGGTAACCAGAAGCTTGTCTGCCAGAGGATCAAGCAGTTTGCCCAGATTGGTGACCATATTGTTTTTCCTTGCAAGATAGCCGTCTATTCCATCCGTGCTTGCAGCAACGATAAAAATAAAAGCAGCAATTAACTGATTATACGGAAGCGTAAAGCTCCCGAGATGTAACGGCTCTGGATAAAACGGAAAATCCACGAGCAGAAACACCATCAAAAAAGGGATTAAGCAAATTCGTGCAAGCGTAATCCGGTTGGGTAAATTCACAAGACGCCCTCCCTTTGTATCCTCCATTACTTCAAACAATCATCTTACATTCCGTATTCATCATCTGAAGCAAGAAATGAACGATTGAAACGTCGACTTATATTTACATAAAAGCCTATGTAGAAACGCAAAAAATAAAGTCTACCGCTCAAACGCAAAACTGCTTTTAAACGCTCCGGTGACTTCCAGAAGTGTACTGCTTTTCACAAAGTCAGCTAACGATGAAGACTGGACTTGATGCATGACTGCCAGCAATGCACATTCAGTATAATATACGTACCAATACAGTGTCAAAAAGACATTTCTGTACAAGAGTTTTATTTAAAATTAGTATATTGCAGATCTAGTGGCAAGTTAGCTCCATTAAGAAGTTGCATAACGGATTGCAGATCATTTTTGCTCTTACCTGTCACCCGAAGCTGGTCTCCCTGAATCTGACTCTTCACCTTCAGTTTGGAATCACGGATGAGGATATTGATTTTTTTAGCCACATCTTGATCAATGCCCTGCTTGAAATTCAAACGCTGGCGAACTGTACCGGATGAAGCTGGCTCCACTTTCCCGTAATCCATATTTTTCAGCGGAAGCCCACGCTTTGCCATTTTGGATTGTAAAACTTCAATAACCGCTTTTAATTTGGTCTCATCATCAGACACAATCGTAAGAGCATCCTTATCCAGTTTCAAGCTACTTTTACTGCCCTTGAAATCATAACGAGCACCAATTTCTTTTTCCGTTTGCGTAACGGCATTGGTCAATTCTTGCAAGTCCATTTTGGACACAATATCAAATGAATTTTCTGAACTCAAACCAAGTCACCCTTTCAATTAATCATATGTTCTGTAACATTATAGAGTAAACTTCAAGCAAAAGTCTAATTTTAGTCATGTTTACTCATAGAAAAAAGCATTTTTGGAGTACCATTCGGTCACCAAAAATGCTTGCTGGTCGAGCTACCTTAATACCGGCTACGGTTAGGCTGTCTGAACATATCGAGCACACCGAGAACGATATGCGCAAGTCCAAAGCCCAATATTCCGTAACCCCAGGCATTTGGAGTCAGGTAATAACCCAGGAGGCTGACAATGATCCCTAAACCGGTTACGATCCAGCTGACTGTCACGGCCTTCCACCTCACTTCACCATAAGTTAACTGCAATTGAAGACAAGATTATTGTCCCCTGCAGTTAGCCAGGTTATTCGTTGCTTGAGCTTCCGCCTTCCGAGGAACCACTGGTCGTTGTGTCTGTCATGCCTTCAGTTCCCGTGGAAGTAGCCGCGCTATCTGTATCCAGTTTAAGACGAATGCGGTTGGTTGCTTTGCCGTCCGTTACGACTTGACCGCCAACATCAATTGTTGTTGCCGCCGCATAACCGGATTTAATGTACATGCCAGCGCTGTCCAATGTAAATGTGAACGTGTCACCGTCAGCAGTATTGCCATACTCGAGTTTCTCACCGCTGGAATTCTCACCTTTATACACTTCAAGCCAACTATGACCTGTCGCCTTGATCGTTACGGTTACAGGCTGACCCGTGCTTCCGCTAACTTTAAAGTTTGTAATATTACCTGATTTTCCATCTTCAGAAACAGTTACAGAACCAGGTGTGGTTGGCGGTGTTCCCTCTGGGTTCTCACCTGTTTGTCCATCCGTTTGTCCGTCAGTTTGTCCATCGGTTTGACCTTTATTTTCTCCGTCGGTCTGACCATTCGTTTCATTACCGCCGCCGTTTCCGCCAGCATCACCTTTTCCGATATCATTCGATCCCGAATCGGTTGCAGGCGGAGTTGCAGTTTGCCCGTTATCGGATGGTTGATCAGGTTTGTCATTAGCAGGTTTTTGACTGTCCGTAATCTTTGTATCATCCAGCCCTTGTGGATTGGTGTCATCGCCCTTGTTGTTTGCCATATACAGATACAAGAGCACGATAATCAGAATAGGGAAAGTCCACATCAGAGCAACAGACATCCAGCGGTTGCTCCGCTCCGCCGGCCGGCTGGAGCGCTTCTGGATTACCGGCTCCATCGTTGCTTCCGCCGTTTCCGCAGGTACGTCCTTTTTGTGTCCTTCCAGCAGCTCATCGGCATTAAGTCCCACCGTTTCCGCATAGGTTTTTATAAATGCACGCACATAGAAGCTGCCGGGTAACACTTTATAGTCCCCTGCTTCTATAGCCTCCAAATACCTCTTGCGAATTTTCGTCATTTCCTGTACATCGTCGAGACTCATCCCTTTTTGCAGCCGGGCCTCTCTTAACTGCTGACCCAGTTCAGACATGCCATCTCCTCCTTATGTTTAACTCTTCAGTTGTTGCTGATCTATTCCATGATTCCGTACGGAGCTTTACAGTTCGTCGGTATAGCTTGCCGTAAACGTATCATAAATAATTTCTTCGTTAGGATTATTACGCAATTCAATAATAATATCAAAATCATTATAATCATATTCAGATTCCTGCACAAAAATATCCGGATGCTCAATCACTTTCGTACTAGGCATCGACATGATATCCTGCAAAAGATTATAGTGCCGCTCACTGGAGCGAATCGTACTGACAATCCCATCGATAATAAATACATTATTCGGGTTTAACTCATCTTCTGACATCTGGCTACGTATCGTTTGGCGAAGAAGGGTAGAAGATACAAAAGTCCAACGCTTCATGGCACATACACTGCCTGCGATGATTGACTCTGTTTTACCAACTCGCGGCATACCCCGCAAGCCGATGACCTGATTGCCTTCTCTTTTAAATACTTCACCCAAAAAATCAACGAGTAACCCAAGTTCGTCCCGAGTAAAACGAAATGTTTTGCGATCATCTGAATCCCGGTCAATGTACCTACCGTGACGTACAGCCAGAATATCCACCAATTTAGGTTGACGCAATGCAGATACCGTAATGCTGTTGACTTTACCAAGCATCTCTCCCAGCAGACGAATCTTTTCGTCATCATCTGACTCGAGCAACATGCCCCGTGTTTTGCCTTCAACACCGTTGATGGTCAATATATTGACTTCAAGCATCCCTAGCATGGAGGCGATATCCCCCAAAAGACCAGGTCTGTTCTTATGTATTTTATATTCCATATACCATTGTTTAGTTTCCATATATACACCCCGTAATGCATTATTCCACATTATTCGACAACATCCGAACGTGTCCATTGGACGCTATTTCGGGTCATCTTCTAAAAATGGGTCACGTTAATGATATATAAAATGAAAATGAATTACAAGAACAGCTCTGTAATCCGTTTGTAATCATTAGAGAAAAGCCCCCTTGCGGGAGCTCTTCATCTCTAGCCTTATGCGTTTTGTTTGGCCAATTTGACCATCAGGCACGCAATCGTACGACGCTCATCCGCATCGCCGACATCCCATAGTTCCTTCAATGCTCGGTTGGAATGGTTCGCCGGGTCAACTTTCTCATCCAGAAAGTCGCCGATCTCGTATGCCAGTTTGTTGATGGTTTCTTCACTCATCCCCATCCTCTCAGCTTGCAGTACGCGATCACCCAGGAACTTCTTCCATGTGTCGAAGTTAGAAACCACTGTTTTGTCTGTTGACATGATAAATCCTCCTTGGCTGACGCATGAGATTTAAAATCAACAGTTGTAATATGTGCTTTCGGGACATTTTATATACGAGCATTTAAAATTAAAATCAAGCTGTAAGTTCACAATGCACTGACTTGCAACTTGAACACGGCATTATGTGAGCCAGCCCCCATTCGGACTGATAATCTGTCCATTGATATATCCCGACTCAGGTAGCGCGAGAAAATAAACCAATGACGAAATCTCGTCCGGCTGCGCCAGTCGTCCCGCAGGGATCTCCTCTTCCAACATCTTCAACTCACTCTGATCCAGGTGGTCTAACATCGTCGTCTGAACAGCCCCTGGGGCAACAGCATTCACCGTAACGCCGGAGGGAGCAAGCTCTTTCGCAAGTGCCTTCGTGAAGGCATTTACCCCTCCCTTGGTTGTGGAATACAACACCTCACAAGAAGCACCAGATAGCCCCCAGATGGACGACACATTGATAATTCGACCGTATCTTTGGGAGATCATGTGTGGCATCATCTCTTGTGTGCATAGAAAGGTACCTTTCAGATTAATTGCCATCACTTCATCCCATATTTCCTCTGTCACATCAGCTAGCAAACCATAGTGAGATATACCAGCGTTATTCACAAGAATATCTGGCAACAACTCGTGAGCAGCCAATTTTTCCCGCATACGCTGAATCTGTTCCCTGCTGCGAAGATCCGCTGAAACCGTCATGATACGTCCATTTCCTCGCTCCATACAACGTCTTGCCGCTTCATTGGCTGCTTCATGCGATTTCATGTAGTGCAACACAACATTCATACCTACACTGGCAAACCGCTCTGCAATTGCAGCTCCTATGCCTCCGCTTGCCCCGGTAACCAGAACAGTCATTTCCCCTATAGCTTTCACAATGTGTTCCCCCCATAACTTTCACTCTCAATCTAGTGAACCCTTCGATCGCTGTCCTATTCCCTCTCCATGGTTAAGGACTAACAACGAGTGATACAGCCAGCTGATCCCAACGAATATGCTCTTTCAATCTTTGATTCACATCTTGAAGTGTAATCGTTTCATACAATGAAATCATATTGAAAAAGTCACCGCCACGGAAATGCTGACGTGTGAATTCATTCGCAATGTTTTCCGGTGAATTGAGCATGCGCAAATAACCGCCAATTTTCTTTTTGCGCGCACGTTCAAAATCGGAAGCATCGAATCCTTTTTGCATAATCGCTTCGACTTCTTGGCGTATCCGTTTCAACAATTGATCCGGGTCTTTCGTATCCCCACCAACTGCAGAGAAGGCATATTGTGGTGAACTGATATAGTCATGTCCAAAACTATCCGAGATCAGATCTTCATCATAAAGCTTCTGAAACAGACGTGTGCTGGAACCAAACAACAGATCCATCATCAGCTGCGTGGTCGTGTCCCGGCGCAAAAGTGGCTCTCCTGTAAGTCCAACATCCGTTTCTTTGAATCCAAACAAACATTTCGGCAGGGAAACGGATAATTTGACCTCTCGTCTGGCCTCCCCCACCTGCTCAGGCTCTGATTCAAAGAAGCGGTGAATCGGGCCCTGCGGCTCGAAATTTTTCTGCTCCTGATTGGAACGAACCATGCTAATGACCTGCTCAGGATCAACACCGCCGACAACAAACAAGAGCATGTTACTTGGGTGATAAAATGTGTTATAACACGTATACAACGTTTCTTTGGTGATCGTGTTAATGGATTGGACCGTGCCCGCAATGTCAATATGCACAGGATGTTTTTGATACATTGCTTCAATCAACCCGAAATAAACACGCCAGTCCGGATTATCGGCATACATATTAATTTCTTGTTCAATGATGCCTTTTTCCTTATTGACGTTCTGATCAGTAAAGTACGGATTTTGCACAAAATCAACTAATGTTTGTATATTTTCGTTCATATTTTCGGTTGCTGAAAACAAATAAACGGTCTGATCAAAACTTGTGAAAGCGTTCGCAGAAGCACCGTGAGAAGCAAATGTTGCAAAAATATCACCCGTTGGCTCCTCAAACATTTTGTGTTCCAGAAAATGAGCAATACCGTCGGGCACCTTTACCTCGGCTTGCCCTTCCACCTGAAAGTGATTGTCCACTGACCCGTATTTGGTCGCAAAGGTGGCATATGTTTTCTGAAAACCCGGTTTAGGCAAAACATAGACATGCAGTCCACTCGCCATTACTTCGTAATATAATGTCTCCTGCAAATGTTCATACCGAATGCTCTCCACGACTATTCCTCCTTCTCGTCCCGCAAGAAATAAATCGTATCCAGACGGAACTGCTCTGCGGCCTCACGAACATCCTGCTTGGTAATCTGCTCGATTTGTGCAAGTAGCTCTTCAGACGTTCTTTCCTTACCAGATAACTGACGGTTAAAATCGTAAGCAATCATCTCGAAAGCAGCATCCTGCATTTCTTTTAACAGATTACGGATCATCGCTTTCGTCTGGGACATCTCCAGATCGGTGATATGGCCAAGTTTCATTTCCTCAAGTTGCTGCTTGATGATGGTCACTGCTTTTTCATAATTTGGAATTTCAATCCCGGATTGAACAGTAGCAATGCCTTTGTGCCCGTCGTATCTGGAAGAAGCATAATAGGCGAGGCTTTCTTTTTCACGAACATTGACAAACAGCTTCGAATGCGGGTATCCACCCAGAATACCGTTATACATTAGCGCTGATGCGTATTTATCGTCTGCATAGGTAATGGAAGTGCGAAGCCCCAGGTTCAGCTTGCCCTGCCCAATGTTCAGCCGTTCAATGACCGTATTTGGCTCCTCATCCCCACGCACCGACTTCTGAGCCTGATAGTCAGAGGAAGTCTTGCGTTCAAGGTTAAAATGACGCTCTACCAGTTCCTCCACTTCTTCCAGAGTTGTATCCCCGACCACATACAAGTCCATACTGGCTTCTTTTAGCCAGTTTTCATAAGTAGCTGTTAATTCAGGAGGTTCAATGGCTGGCAGTGCTTTTCGTTCACCCAAGGGATGAAGCCGGTAAGGTTCATGCTTGCACATTTCTTCGATACACCGTTCAGCTGCATAACGCATTTTATCGTTCACAATCGACTCCAGCTTTTTACGAACCGTCTCGCGTTCTGCCTGTACATACGACGTTTTGAAGTGTCCATTTTCCCTCGCGGGCTTGGTCAATACTTCTCCAAGAAACGCAAACGAACGATCCAGAAGTTGCTGCTCCCCACCTCCGACAAACGAATCATTAATGGTGTCCATACGAAACTGCACAATCTGATAATCACCGCGTTTATAGACGTCAAAACCAAATCCTGCTCCATACAAGTGCTCCAATTGCTCTCGAAACTGCGTTGTTTCCGGATACGACTCCGTCCCTCTTCTTAAAACAAACGGTGTCAGTGCCACGGGAGTAACGGTGTCCTCGCGTAGCGGAACTCCAGCATACAGTGAGATAGCGAACGTCTTGAAACGTTTGGTTGGAAGCACATGGATACGTAGCTGTTTACGGCTACCTCGTTCAAATGCTACGGTATTCAAATGTCAAAACCCCTTTACGGCGTCATTTAGATAACATTTCCTCAAGCTTAAACGTAACCACCATTTTAAACCATCCAAAAGCCAAGAAGCAACCGAAGTCATGCCTTCTGGTTGCTTCCCGCCCGATTACATGCAGAATATATGCTGCCCAATCGTTTTCACCTGCGGACGAGTCCATATCCATTTGGATGTGGCTGTCTTCGGGTTAAAATAATACAAACATCCACCGGAAGGGTCCCACCCGTTCAATGCCTGTTCTACAGCTTTTTTCGCCTGTGCATTGGGCTCCAGATAAATCTGTCCATCTGCTACGGCTGTAAAGGCTCCCGGTTGAAAGATGACCCCAGAAGGCGTAGATGGAAAACTTGTTGAGTTTACGCGATTCAGAATAACAGCGGCTACGGCTACCTGACCTTCAAACGGTTCTCCTCGCGCTTCGCCATATACGGCATTCGCCATAATTTTAAGCTCGTTCTCGGAGAGTCCGAGCGCATTGGCAGAACCCATATTGTCCTTCTCATTACTTGGAGGTTCTCCACCTCCGCCTGTGTCTCCGCCAGATGCTCCTTCTTTGTGCAAAGGAGGCTCGGTAGGGGACCATTTGGTGCTGGCGTTATACAGCTTTAGCTTCGTTTTGGCTCCAACCACGCCATCTGCCTTCATGCCAAATTCAGATTGAAACCATTTCACTGATTTTAGCGTGCTACTGCCGAAATTACTATCGATTTTGCCATTGTAAAAACCGAGATACTTCAATCGTCCCTGAAGCTCGTAGACATCCTGACCGTAACTGCCATATTTCACGGTATTGTTACTGAAGGTCGGCACTGCTTTTTCCTCTACTGGAGGGTTGTTCTGAGCAGCACTTTGAGGTGCTGTATGCTCAGGAAGCAAATAACGGATTCCAAGCGCGGTTATCAGCAAAATAGCAGTGAAAAGCCATAGGTTCATTTTTCGCATAGACTATGCTCTACCTTTCTCTTGTGGGATTTAACAGAATCGCTACCGTTATTATGACAAGCAGTGTTGTTTCCTATGCACCAAACGATCCGAACTCTGGATCAAATGGCAAAACCTCAAAAGCTGTGAACCAGCAAAAAACCTTCAACCATAACGGTTGAAGGTTTTCTAATGCTTCGCTATGAGCTTATTTTGTTCTGTTGATATTGTTCCAGCGAAACAAGGACTTCGCGCGGTTTGCTGCCTTCATATGGCCCAATCACACCTCTGGCTTCCATCGAGTCAATCAAACGCGCTGCACGCGTATAACCTACCCGCATTCGACGTTGTAAGAGTGACACCGAAGCCTGCTTCGCTTCCAGAATGATCTGTACAGCCTGTTCGTATAGCTCATCCTGTACTTCTTCCGTTGCTTGATTGGAATCATCTACCTCAGGTACAAGGGATTCATCATACTGCGCTTCACCTTGACCTCGGACATAATTCACAATATTTTCAACCTCCTCATCGCTCATAAACGCACCCTGAACACGAATTGGCTTGGAAGCACCCATTGGCATGAACAGCATATCGCCCCGACCTAACAGTTTCTCCGCTCCGCCCATATCCAGGATCGTCCGTGAATCGACTTGTGAGGATACGCCAAATGCAATCCGTGAAGGAATATTGGCTTTGATTACCCCTGTAATAACATCAACGGAAGGACGCTGCGTCGCAATGATCAGGTGAATGCCGGCTGCACGAGCCATCTGCGCAAGACGCGCAATCGCATCCTCTACATCTCCAGCAGCTACCATCATCAAATCAGCGAGCTCGTCCACAATAACCACAATGTAAGGCAGTACCGCCGCCGGATTATCTTTCATCAGATTGTTATATCCCTCAACGTTACGTGTACCTGATTTGGAGAACAACTCATACCTTTTCTCCATCTCGACTACGATCTTTTTGAGCGCAAGCGACGCTCTTTTCGGATCGGTCACAACGGGTGCCATCAGATGCGGAATTCCGTTATAAACATTCAACTCAACCATTTTGGGGTCAACCATTAGAAACTTGACCTCATCCGGCTTTGCTTTATACAAAATGCTGGTAATAATGCCGTTGATACATACCGACTTTCCTGATCCGGTAGCACCAGCCACTAACAAGTGGGGCATACGGGCCAAGTTGCCAATGATCGTCTGACCTGATATATCACGTCCAAATGCGATCGTTACTTTGGATTCAGCATCCTGGAACGTGGCTGTTTCCATCACTTCACGCATGGTCACAACGGATACCTCGCCATTCGGAACTTCAATGCCAATTGCCGATTTTCCTGGAATTGGTGCCTCCATCCGAATATCCTTCGCAGCCAGAGCTAGAGCGATATCATCGGTAAGACTGACGATCCGGCTAACCTTGACCCCGATATCTGGCTGAATTTCATACCTTGTGACCGCTGGACCTCGGACAACCTCCAGAACTTTGGCACGTACACCGAAACTTTCTAGCGTCGCTTCCAGCTTGCGTGCTGTCTGCATATAATCCTTCTGGTCTGCGCCTTTTCCATTATTATTAGGCTTGGACAAAAGACGGAATGAAGGAAGCTTGTATGGTTTCGGCGGTGGTGGTGGCGGTACGACCGGTTGCGCATTCTCTCCTGTCACACCATCCTGCTCCGTTCCTGAGTTCAACGTTTCACTCGGTCCGTCTGCTCCATCCGTTATCTCTTGCTCAAGATCGGCTTGAAGCTTGTCTGTTGCGTCATGCGCATCAGTCCACTCAGCTTCTACCAGTTCATCTGTAAATTTAATATCCGCTTTGTCTACCTGATCCAGAGTACTGTCGTTATGATTCAGATCGTCCGGAAACGGATATGCATCATCCAGATCATCATCTTTGTCAGAGCCATCTGATCTGACATGTTCAAAGAAGTCACGAATGATCGGTGCCGAATCTGCCTTGGTCTGCGTTACTGATGCTCTTGCACCAACAGCTGCTACAACAGAACCTTTGATCACAGGTGACTCAGGCTCCCCAGACCATGCCTCGGTTGGCAACTCCTGCCCAGCACGATAAACGACCTGTTCCGATTCAAGCACATCTGTTTGCGATGATTCATCAGCCTGCTTCGTCGACGACTGACGATCCGCCCCCCATTTTCCAAACAACTGGAAGAATATCGGTGCCTTACGTTTGGGCAGCTGTCCTTCTTGGGAGTCGGGAGAATCATATTCGTCATCCTCTTCCTCATCATCAACGGGTACAGTTGCGAGTTTACGTGCGTTGTTTTTCTTAATCCCCGCCACACTGGAAGCGGAACGTTTTGCTGGTCTGGATTCCAGCTTTTTGTACATCGAGCTGCCAGCATCCCAAATCTTTGTTCGGAATATGCGTATCAAATCAACATAGGACAATCCCGTAACAAGCATAAAGCTAATCACAAACATGACGATCATGATCAATCTTGCGCCTAGACTGCCAAATAACCACAAAAATAAAGCAAACTGTCCTGCACCAAGATACCCGCCGCTAATATCCTTACCCAGCATGGAATCCCGTTCTCCAGAGGCAGCAGGTGTCAATAGTTCAATTTGCATATCATTATGTACCTGGGTCAGCACCGCACCTGGTTCAAGTGCGTCAACCGGAAGCAGCTTCTGATGCATGGCGGATATGGTGCTCATCAAGGTTAACGCAAAGACGAGCAGTACCAAACCAGTCTTGCGTGTAGTCCAGCCACTCGGCCACTTCCGATGAATCATCACCATCAAACCGTAATATATGCCCACAAGCGGAATCGCAAAATAAAACTTGCCAAGCATCAGTCCAAACATCTTGGAAAGCGAGCGTCCCACTGTAGCTTCACCCGATAGTGCTATAACTGCCAGCGTGATTAGCACAATGCCATAAATTTCATATTTTAAGACGCCACTAAATCCGGCACCCTTTTTTTTCCTCTTTTTTCTTCTGGCCAAAATCAGGTCACCCCCAGAAGAATATTATACCATACAAATATATTCCGTACATATGTTCTTTTTCTGCACCATTTGTCTGAATTCGTCGCGTTATGTTGGACTTGTGTTACCCGAAAGCGGAACGGTTGCGCCCGGCAGATTGGACGGGTCCAGATACGCTTCAAGTGGGCAGTCAAGTAAACGCACAATAACAGCCTCGGTGTCGTTTACCGGTCTGACCTGCATTAATAAACCATTCATTCGAATCTCTTTCGTATCCCCCGCCTCTGTCCACATGCCTGACCATAGTTGCTCTGGAGGCATCACAGTATACATTGTCATTGCGTGTATCCTCCCGCCTGCATCGACTGTCTTTTATCTCCCATAAGCTTGTTCAATTGTGCAATGGCTTGACCAATACCACCAACAGCATCCATCAAACCGTACTTCACTGCGTCCGCACTTCCTACCGCTGTTCCAATATCCCGATTCAATTCTCCTGTCTTGAACATCAATTCTTTGAACATGTCTTCGGAAATGTTAGAGTGCGAAGTTACAAACCGTACAACACGTTCCTGCATCTTCTCCATGTATTCAAACGTCTGGGGTACACCTATGACAAGTCCGTTCATACGTATCGGGTGAATCGTCATTGTGGCACTTCCCGCAATAAGCGAGTACGTGGAAGCAACTGCAATAGGTACACCAATACTATGCCCTCCTCCAATGACAACGGTCACCGTTGGTTTGCTCAAAGAGGCAATCATCTCAGCAATAGCAAGTCCAGCCTCCACATCGCCACCTACCGTATTGAGAATAATCAAAATGCCTTCAATCTTCGGATTTTGTTCTGCCGCTACCAGCTGCGGGATAATATGCTCATACTTGGTTGTTTTGTTCTGTGGGGGTAAAATCAAATGTCCCTCTACCTGACCGATAATGGTCATACAGAAAATATTAGATTCACTGGCTGGTGACTGTGTTTGCCCGAACTGCTGAATGGATTCTGTGACTGGAGAAAGTTGCTTCTCCTCCTGCACCGGAATATCTGGAGCTTCGGCCTCCGACTGATTGGATTTTGGCATTCGTTTGTTGTCATTCATCTGCTCATTCATAAAATGCTGTCTCCTTCTCCTGAAAAATATAATTGTTGTCTTTTCCTTAGTATGGGGAATCTGTCAACGACCTTATACTTTCCCTGAACAAACATTTCCATCAATCCGTCTTTGAAATTTTTGCTCCCCTCTCATACTCCCTTTTAAAAACACAAAAAAGCCCCTTCTCTACGAGGAACCGTCCAATATTACTCGTAGAGAAGGGGCGACTGTGTGCCTGATTATATGTTTTTCATTAAACTTATTTTAAACTTCCATAATGATTGGCAAAATCATCGGTCTACGACGCGTTTGCTCATACAGGAAACGTCCCAAAGCATCTTTAACATTTGTTTTAAGTGATGCCCACTCGTTTACATTTTCACTCATCAGCTTCTGCAAAGTACTGCTTACAATGCGATTAGCCTCATCCAGCAGTCCTTCTGATTCACGTACATACACGAATCCGCGGGAGATAATATCCGGACCAGAGACGATTTTACCATCCTGCTTGCTGAGTGTTACCACGACAACCAGAATACCATCCTGCGACAGCAACTTACGATCACGCAATACGATGTTACCAACATCACCTACACCCAGACCATCAATCAACACGTTACCTGCAGTTACTTTACCTGCTTTACGTGCAGCTCCGCCTTGAATCTCGACAACTTCACCGATATCCGTAATGAAAATATTGTCCGGGTCGATGCCTACAGATTCAGCGAGAACCGCGTGACGACGTTGCATCCGGAATTCACCGTGAATCGGCAGGAAGTATTTCGGTTTCATCAGGTTGAGCATAAGCTTCAATTCTTCCTGACTTCCGTGACCAGATACGTGAACGCCACTGTTAGCACCGCTGTAATGTACGTTAGCTCCCAAACGGAACAGTTCGTCAATTGTACGGCCTACATACTTCTCGTTTCCTGGTACTGGTGTTGCCGCAATGATAACAGTATCTCCAGGAAGGATGTCCACTTTACGATGCGTAGAACGCGCCATACGTGTCAATGCGGACATTGGCTCACCTTGGCTACCTGTGCAAAGAATAACTACACGATCTGCAGCCATTTTGCCAACTTCTTCCGGCTCAATGATCATTCCGTCTGGAATTTCCAGATAACCTAAATCCGAAGCGATCCCCACCACATTTACCATGCTACGTCCGATCACTGCAACTTTTCGTCCAGTAACCTCTGCTGCATTGATCACCTGTTGAATACGGTGCACGTTGGAAGCAAACGTTGCGACAACGACACGTTGGCTAGCTTTGCGGAAAATATCTTCCAGCACAATGCCTACGTTTTTCTCAGATGGAGTGAATCCAGGTTTCTCCGCATTGGTACTGTCAGAGAGCAACGCAAGTACGCCGTTGGTTCCGATCTGTGCCATACGTTGAAGATCTGCATACTGACCATTCACTGGCGTATGATCAAATTTAAAGTCTCCCGTGTGAACAACTGCGCCTTCCGGCGTTTCTACACATACCCCGACGGAATCCGGAATACTATGGTTAGTAGCAAAGAATGATGCTTTCAGCGTTGTTCCCAGTTCGAGCTCTGAATCTGCGTTGATGAGGATACGTTTCGTCTCACCAAGCAAATTAGCTTCTTTCAGTTTGTTCTCGACAAGACCAAGTGTAAGTCTTGTTCCGTAAACAGGAACATTCAAGTGTTTGAGGACATATGGCAAACCGCCGATGTGATCCTCATGTCCGTGAGTTAAAATAATGCCGCGTACTTTATCACGGTTCTCAGTCAAGTACGAAATGTCAGGGATGACAATATCAATACCAAGCATATCTTCTTCAGGGAATTTAAGACCAGCGTCTACGACTACAATGTCGTTCGCGTATTGGATAACATACATATTTTTACCAATCTCGCCTACGCCGCCCAATGCAAAAATCATCAGCTTCTCGTTATTATTATTTTTCTTAGACAAATGAATCTGAACCTCCTATGGTAGTTGGACGTCGTACCTTATTATTTATTGTAAGTTAAGAAAAGTAGTTCAAACATCACACCCCTAAGAATTAGGGATGAATGCAAAAGAACACCTTTATTCACGATATCTGGAAGAAGTTCTTCGAAGTTATACCCCATCACCAACAGGTTGGATCCGAATTTCCCCTCTTAGCCGTTCCTTCCTTTTTCACCGCAAAGCCACACCAACGAAACGATGTCGCTTTCAATTTCAAAAAAATACCGCACCCAGTCACTTGACATCATTATACATGATTAAAAACAGAAAAAACAAGTCACTCTCTCGTTAACCTGTAGGTTTCCCTTCCTGCAAAAAAAGAAACCTTACATCGCTCGTCAAAAA
The DNA here is from genome assembly GCF_019748695.1 of Paenibacillus cucumis (ex Kampfer et al. 2016). Lineage (NCBI taxonomy): Bacteria > Bacillati > Bacillota > Bacilli > Caryophanales > Paenibacillaceae > Paenibacillus > Paenibacillus cucumis (ex Kampfer et al. 2016). The sequence goes on from NZ_JACLIC010000041.1 coordinate 25,764, forward strand.
AAGAACCGCTGCCTCTACTTGAGAGGTGCGGTTCTTTCGTTAAACAAAGCGTTCATGCTTATCATTAATAAACGTCTAAAGAATCCAACTTTTATTTACAATTGAAGCAAATTTTTAATGTAATCCTGCTCCTCCGTAGTAGGCGGAATCAAAGGCAGACGTACTGAACCTACGTCCAGTCCACGTAAAGTTAATGCATATTTTACCGCTACCGGATTAGGCAAAGGCTGTGGGCACTCAAACAGCCCTTTGAAGAGCGGGAAGAGCTTCTGATGAATGCGTCTCGCCTGTAGAGGGTCGCCGCCATAAAAGGCATCGATCATATTTTTCATCTCCGCACCTACGACATGACTCGCCACGCTAACAATACCGTGAGCACCGACTGCAATAGCAGGCAGACCTGCTGCGTCATCCCCTGTATAGACTCTGAAATGGTCAGGCGCACCCGCTGCTATTAAAGTCACCTGCTCCATGGATGCACATTCCTTCGTCGCCACAATATTCGGGATTTGTGCCAGTCGCAATGTGGTTGCGGCAGACAGGTTTGCGACAGTACGTCCAGGTACATTGTACAGCATCACTGGCAACGTCGTTGCAGCAGCAATCGTTTCAAAATGTCTAAACATACCTTCTTGGCTAGGTTTGTTGTAGTACGGTACAACTAATAATACCCCGTCTACCCCGACACGTTCAGCTTCCTCTGTCAGATGGATAGAATGCGCTGTATTGTAGCTGCCCGTCCCGGCTATAATCTTGCACCTTCCAGCCGCATGTTTCACTGCAAATTCGAATAATTGAACTTTCTCTGTATCACTAAGTGTTGGCGACTCCCCTGTTGTACCAGAAATCACGAGAGTCTCCGACTTTTGATCAACGATCAGATAATCGATGAGACGTGCCGTTTCCTCCCAATGTATCTCTCCTTGTGCATTGAACGGAGTGACCATTGCTGTAATCAATCTTCCAAAGTCCAAATCGATTCCTCCCTCAAAACAAGTCTGGCTCCGCTAACATGGGTGAGTTACAAGTGAAGTTCGAATGAGGTATGAAGTGCCCTCAGGGCCTGAACCATATCTTCTTTTTTGACAAGCACCCAGATCGTCGTATTGGAATCCGCTGATTGCAAAATCTGAATATCTGCGAGCGTCAGTGACTCCACAATGCGGGCCATAATTCCAGGCACACCGTTAATTCCTCCGCCAATAACAGATACTTTGGCACAGCCGGACAGACTTTGAGGCTTTAGACCGATCTCCTGCAATACGCGTATAGCCTTCTCTGAATCACTATCAAACACGGTATAGACGACTCCCGAGGGGGTAACATTAATAAAATCAACGCTAATTGAATTTTCAGCCATCGTTTTGAAAACTTTTAATTGCAGTCGATCCGTCCCACCAGGCACATCCACCGTAATTTGCGTAACATTGCTCACATAAGCAATACCGGTTACATAGCGGTCAATAATGCCTGTCTGTACATCCTGAAACCCTTCCGGATGGGTAACAAGCGTACCTTCTGTATCGGCAAAAGTAGATCTTACCCGCACAGGAATTTGCGATTGCATCGCAATCTCGACGGCACGCGGATGAATAACCTTTGCCCCATGATGAGCCATGTTACAGATTTCTGCATAGCTTACTACGGTTAGTGGACGAGCATCTTCAACAATCCGAGGGTCAGCCGTTAATATCCCGTTAACGTCCGTGTAGATGTCCACCATCTCAGCTCGTAGTGCTGCACCCAGAGCTGTAGCGGATGTATCACTGCCTCCGCGTCCGAGTGTGGTAAAATCGCCTTTTTCCGTTTGTCCCTGGAATCCAGTTACAATGACAACACGACCAAGTTGAAGCTGTTCCAGCACACGAACAGGACGGACATCCAATATCCGGGCATTCCCGAAATTGTCGTCCGTCACAAAACCCGCTTGTGCGCCGGTCAGCACTGAAGTTGGAATGCCTTCATGTTCAAGCAAGCTGCTGAGCGTTGTTGCAGAAATAATTTCACCACAGCACAGCAGTAAATCTTTTTCCCGAGCAGATAGAGCATTTCCGTTCTGTGCAGCCCAGTCCAAAAGTGTATCCGTAGCATACGGCTCACCGCGGCGGCCCATAGCTGAAACCACAATAACGAGGTTAAAACCCGCTTCGAGCTCACGTTTAACATGCCGGAGCACATGCTCTCTCGCTTGCACTGTAGAGAGCGATGTACCTCCAAATTTTTGTACCATAATACGCATCTTTATTCCTCCATTTGTGTACGCAAGAAGACTGGACACGGGTCAAATCAACAAATGCATAACCCTTGGGAGCGTTCCGATGCGATAATCTCAGCAATGTATACGGCATGTATGACATGTATATCAAATACATCTCTCCTGCTTGCTGCATGAAGATCATATGCAAGCAGGAATGCCCTTATGAACAGGAACGTGTTTAGAGGTAGCTGTATAGACCAGCTATCGTCCCCCATGATTTTCTTTGTCTCTCGTACCCTTCTTCATTTCTCCAAGCGCATTGCCGTTATTGCCCTAATGCCATCCTTAAGCCTGTGGAGCACGCTCCACAATCATCGGTTGCAATTGCTTTCCTTCTAGTGCACTCCAGCAAGCCTCCGGGATAAGTTCCATTTTGGCAACTAACGAGTTTGGTTTTTTCACTGGATCATCTTGACCAAACGGTACAAAATATACATATTTGGCCACTAATAATTTAGCTATATTTGCTGCATTCAAACCAAGTCCATCATTCGTCGATATCGCCAGCACAAGCGGACGCTGATTACGCATCTGCGCTTTTGCAGCCATAAGCACCGGACTATCCGTCATCGCGTTCGCCAGCTTGCTTGTGGTATTCCCCGTACATGGAGCAATGACCAGCACATCAAGCAGCTTAGAGGGCCCTAAAGGCTCCGCCTCAACAATTGTAGAGATGATATCATTACCCGTTATATCTTTCAATTGTTTTTGCCAATTCTGCGCTGTACCGAAACGTGTATCCGTCGTCAGTACCGAGTTCGAAATAATCGGAACGACATTCGCGCCTTCGGATACAAAGCGGCTAATGACTGGCATAACCTCTTCAAACGTACAATGAGACCCCGTAATTGCGTAACCTACCGTTTTACCCTGCCAGTTCATGATTTAACCTCCCGTGCGTTCTGTTCTTCCAAAAGCAAACGGATTAACGCGTCGGCAATAATGCCGCCAGCCGTTTTGGGAGCAACAATGCCGGGGAGGCCTGGTGCGAGCAGTGCCTTGATGCCACGTTTGTCGGCATATCTGAAATCGCAGCCGCCAGGAGCGGATGCAAGGTCAATAATAACCGCTTTTTGAGGCATTCTGGACAGGATTTGTGCTGTGATTATCATAGTCGGTATCGTATTAAAAAGCAAGTCAACTTCCCCGGTTTGAGCGGCCAAATCCGTTGTCATGAAAGGCTTCCAGCCCATGATTGTTGCTCTGGCAACATCCTCATTCCGCCGAATTCCCACTCGTACATTAGCTCCAAGTCCCTGCAATGTTTTGGCTAGCGTAAACCCTGTTCGACCGATGCCAAGCACGATGCATTCAGACCCGTGAATCGTAAAATCCGTTTCTTTAATTGCAATGGCGATGGCTCCCTCCGCTGTCGGAATAGAGTTGTATAGTGCGATATCATCACGATCAAGCACTTCCACAAGCCGAAGGCCATTCTCCTCGCAAAGTTCACGCAAAAACGGCTTTGCCATACCAGTAAATACGGTGCAATGCTCCGGCAGGGCGGCCATATGTTCCTTTTTCAGAACAATCGGTTCACCACTAAACGAAGAGCTCACTTTTCCTTGATCATCACAGCTCACAACAGGCAGTACCAGTACATCTGCAGAAGCAAATACTTCATCCTTGAGTTCGCGGTGCTCAATGCCCGGAATCACTTGCTCCAGTTGATCGAAGCCTACTACACTTACCGTCGCATCGAGCTCGGCGCATTTTTGAATGACTTCAAGTTGCCTTGCATCTCCGCCAAGAACGACTATCCGGACTCCGGTCAGCATCGGGACGTCACTCCTTTCACCACATGTATGCCTTATCGTATGCAGTGGCCTACAGGGGGGTGAAACAATAAAGGAATGAAATCCTTGTTCAACATAAAAAGCCGCCCTGTAAAGGACGGCTGGGAAAAACACGATATTATTATAGTTATCCAACTATATATTTGAAAAAAAGAAATCGGTATTGTTATTTACCTGTGTGCCCGAATCCGCCTTCGCCCCGCACGGTCTCCGAAAGTTCAGCCACTTCCGTCAATTCGATGGCAGGCACCGTCTGAAACACGATTTGAGCAATCCGTTCCCCACGCACAATCGTAAAGGGCTCCTGACCCAAATTAATGAGCAACACCTTCACCTCACCACGATAATCCGCATCAATGGTTCCCGGTGTATTCAGGCAAGTAATCCCGTGTTTGAAAGCAAGTCCGCTACGTGGACGAATTTGAGCTTCCAGCCCGGCAGGCATCGCCATCGCAAGACCAGTCGGAATCAATGTACGCTGCCCTGGCTCTAGCACAACTTCTTCTTCCAATGCCGCCACCACATCAAAGCCAGCAGCCAGCTCGGACATCTTTTGCGGCAGTTTAATATCTTCGTTACCCGGTAATTTCTTTATTTGAACGTAATGCAACCAAATCATCCCTTCTAAGTCCAGCAATCGTCTTGTCTGATGCTCCTACCATCGCGAGCGCAAACGGCTCTGCAAACATCAGATCAAGCACAGCGTCAATGTCTTTCATCGTGACTTGCTCAATCTTGGCAATCATCTCGTCAAGCGTATGATGTCTGCCAAGCATCAATTCATTTTTTCCCAGTCGGTTCATACGGCTGCCCGTGCTCTCCAGACTCAGGATCAGACTACCTTTCAGCTGCTCCTTGCCTTTACGCAGTTCATCTTCGGATAATCCATTTACAGCCAGATCACGTAGCACTTCTTTGGTTAGATCCAGTACTTCTTTGGTCTGTTTCGGCGCTGTACCCGCATAGATCGTGAATAGTCCGCTGTCCGCATGAGAGCTGTGATAAGAATAAACGGAGTAAGCTAGCCCTCGCTTTTCACGGATTTCCTGGAACAATCTGGAGCTCATACCGCCACCAATCGCATTGTTAAGAACAACCATCGCAAATTGTAGCGGGTCTCCGATTTTGCAACCTGGAAACGAAATACAGATATGATTCTGCTCCGTTTTCTTTTTGTGGAAGAGCTGACCGCTTTGAAAAGCCGGAATGTTTACTTCCTCGGTTACACCGTTAACATCAAACGCACCAAAGTGTTTCTCCATCAGATCAATCACGCTATCGTCAATGTTACCCGCAATACTGATCACGGTGTTCTCGATGGTGTAATGTTCCTTCATATATGCACGTAAATGACTGGAATCCATCGCTTTAAGACGTTCTTCGGTTCCCAGGATTGGATATGCCAGTGGATGCTCTCCATATGCAGCGAGCGCCATCAAATCGTGAACCATGTCGTCAGGCGTATCCTCGTACATTGAGATTTCTTCCAAAATCACATTTTTCTCTTTGACGAGTTCACCGTCGTCCATTTTGGAGCGAAAGAACATATCGGACAACACATCCACCGCAATAGGCAGATGCTCATCCAACACTTTTGCGTAATAGCAGGTATATTCCTTGGAGGTAAATGCATTTACGTTACCGCCGATCGCATCAAACTGCTCCGCAATCGCCTTCGCATCAAACCGATCCGTCCCCTTAAAAAGCATATGTTCAATAAAATGGGATACCCCGTTATTTTCTGTTCGCTCATTACGCGAACCTGTTTTGACCCAGATTCCAAATGACACGGAACGACAGGTCGGGATTTGTTCCATCACAACTCTGAGGCCATTGCCCAGCTGAATTTTTTTCACGGTTGGCCCTCCTACATCTCTATAATTGCCCTGATTTCAATAATGATGAAATCGACATTTGGTTCCAACTTTTTGATATTAACAAAAAAACGGCGTTCACTCAACCGTATGGCCTTGCACCCGTTCAGAAGACAACGTTTCACTTACAGTTCCTAACGACAGTCCTTTAGCATGGATGGAATCGATCATACCTTTCAGTGCTCCTGCGGAGGATGCGGTTGGATGCATGAGAATTAACGATCCGGCCTCGGTTTTATTGGCAATTTTGGCTATGACAGAGTCTGGGCTGGGTTTGCGCCAGTCCACTGTATCTACCGTCCACAAGACGGTTTTTAGCCCCATAGATGCCGCGATATCCACCGTTTTTTGATTAAAATCACCCGAAGGCGGAGCGAACCAACGATTTTCCACTCCAAGGGTTTGTTGCAACAGATCCTGGGTTTTGCTAATTTCTAATCGGGCTCGCTCTGCACTCAAACGACTCATGTCGGGATGTGAATATGCATGGTTGGAAAGCTCATGTCCACGCTTCTGAATTTCCTTGGCGAGTTCTGCATTTTTGCTCAGCCAACTTCCATCCAGAAAAAATGTAGCCTTCACCTTCTCCGCGTCAAGCGTGTCCAACATTGGAACAAGGAATTCATTGCCCCAAGCGACATTAATCATAAAAGAAACCATGGGTTTACTCTCATTGCCTCGATAAATCGGATGTGCCCCCAGGTCTTTTAACTGAATTTCCGGCTCGGTCTGGCGATAGACATATGGAATTTTGGTATTCAGCGTGCCACCCAGCGCCTTGCGATACGTAGCTTCTACGTCGATCTCCAGGCCGTTATAACCCGGGATCGCTTTCCATACTCGATCAACTCTCGCATTCACCGGTGCAATTCGAGTTTCAGCTGCCTTATCCTTGATCGCAGATAACAATGACTCTTCTCCGGTCGCTTCCTTAAACATGTCAAAAGCATTCTGAGTTCCCGGACCATCACGGATCTCCGTAATGTATGTACGTACACTGTCCACTTGTCCGATTAGCATGACCGCCGCCACACCCGCAAGAACAACCGCCAGTTTTTTGGATTGGTTTCTCACAGCTCCATCCTCCTGCCGTCTTTGTCCCCATCATATGAGGACAAGGACAGGAATATGAATAAAAACTGCAATCTTATGAATGGAACGTATTTTTGTTTAAACGTTAAAAAAAGAGCCAGAAATTCACATTCTGTCTCTTCATTCAATCATGCTTATGTTATTCAAACCAACGTCAGCAACCTAGGATTGCGCAGGAGCTTCTGCTGTTAGTACTGCTTTACGAGACAAGTTGATTCGACCTTGCGGATCAATCTCGGTTACTTTTACAGTAATAGAATCACCAATCGCCACAACATCTTCTACTTTCGCTACACGCTCAGTAGACAATTGGGAGATGTGAACCAGACCTTCTTTGTTTGGCAACACTTCAACGAATGCACCGAATTTCTCAACGCGTTTTACTTTGCCGACATAGATTTCGCCAACAAGTACTTCGCGTACAATGCCTTCGATGATCGCTTTGGCTTTATCATTCATCTCCTGATTGGAAGAAGCGATAAAGACACGTCCATCCTGCTCGATATCAATTTTAACACCGGTTTCTTCGATGATTTTATTGATGATTTTACCACCAGCGCCGATGACATCACGGATTTTGTCCGGATTGATATGCATAGTCGTAATTTTAGGCGCATATTGGGACAATTGCTCACGAGGTGTTTTCATCACTTCGGTCATTTTACCCAAAATGTGCATACGTCCCTCTTTGGCTTGAGCTAGCGCTTCGGACAAGATTTGACGATCGATTCCATCAATTTTAATATCCATTTGAATCGCTGTTACGCCTTCAGGTGTTCCTGCTACTTTGAAGTCCATATCGCCCAGATGATCTTCCATACCTTGAATATCACTCAGGATAGATACATGGTCTCCGTCTTTGATCAGACCCATCGCCACACCAGCTACCGGTGCTTTGATTGGTACACCTGCGTCCATCATGGCAAGTGTACTTGCACAGATACTTGCTTGGGACGTAGAACCGTTGGATTCCAATACTTCAGATACCAAACGAATCGTGTATGGGAAGTCCGTTTCAGAAGGAATAACCTTAGACAATGCACGCTCACCAAGGGCACCATGTCCGATTTCACGACGTCCTGGCGCACGAAGCGGACGAGCTTCACCTACGCTGAACGGCGGGAAGTTATAGTGATGCATGAAACGTTTCGTTTCTTCCAAACTGATGCCATCCAGAATTTGAACGTCACCCAGTGCACCTAGTGTACAGATGCTCAGTGCTTGCGTTTGTCCACGTGTGAACAGACCTGAACCATGTGTACGCGGAAGCAGTGAAGTATCACATTCAATTGCACGAATTTCAGCAAGGCCGCGTCCATCCGGACGTACTTTATCGTGAGTGATCAGACGGCGCACTTCTTCTTTGACGATATCGTGCAGCACTTCTTTCACATCTTTTAACAATTCAGGTGATTCAATGTATTTCTCTTCAAAATGAGCAACAGTTTCGTCATTCACGACATCAATCGCATCTTGACGGGCATGTTTCTCAGCAATTTTAACAGCTTCCACCAAACGTGCACTTGCAAACTCACGCACGCTGCTGTTCACTTCTGCATTAACGGCATGCAGTTTCACTTCCATTTTTTCTTTACCAGCTACTTGTACAAGCTGCTCAATCACCGTTACGATGTTTTTGATCTCGTCATGTCCGAACATGATTGCTTCAAGCATCACTTCTTCTGGTAACTCGTTCGCTTCGGCTTCAACCATCATAATCGCATCTCTAGTTCCTGCAACCACGAGTTCAAGTTCGCTGACTTCAAGCTGTGCAATTGTTGGGTTAATGATGAACTCTCCATCAATACGGCCCACCTTCACACCGCCAATTGGCCCACTGAAAGGTACATCGGAAATGCTCAGTGCTGCTGAAGTACCAATCATTGCTGCGATTTGTGGTTCACAATCCTGATCCACGCTCATAACAATATTCAGAACTTGTACATCGTTACGGAAACCTTCCGGGAACAATGGACGAATCGGACGGTCTGTCAGACGACTTGCCAGAATTGCTTTCTCGGATGGTCTACCTTCACGCTTAATAAATCCACCTGGGATTTTACCAACAGCGTACAATCTTTCCTCATAGTTCACCGTTAGTGGGAAAAAGTCCAAATCTTTCGGCTCACTGGATGCTGTCACGGTACACAATACGACGGTATCCCCGTATGTTACCTTTACGGCAGCATTTGCCTGCTTGGCCAAACGCCCGGTTTCAAGCGTAAGCTTTCTTCCACCAAGCTGCATTTCAACACGCTGTTCCATGAAATCCCTCCTTTAATTCGTTCCTATCACAATGGATTCTGCATATTCACAGTATTTCCTGCTTGTCCAGCATTCATTAACTATAGTTGGACAGGCCGGAGACTGACTTGCAAAACAAAAGCTCCTTGCGGAGCCCTCAGCTACAAATATATGGCAACATGTTCATCTACAAAACAACCCGGCTGTAAGCTCCGCTTGTCCTTTTAGACAAAAGAAAAGCGGATAACAGCCAGGTTGATTTTGAAAACATGTACGATAATTAACGACGCAATCCGAGTTTTTCGATCAGTGCGCTGTAACGTTTAACATCTTTGTTTTTCACGTAAGCCAAAAGCTTACGACGTTGACCTACCATTTTCAAAAGTCCACGACGTGAGTGGTGGTCTTTCTTATGCGTACGCAAGTGGTCTGTCAAACTTCTGATGTTTTCCGTAAGGATAGCAACTTGCACCTCAGGTGATCCAGTATCGGACTCATGAGTTTTGTGCTCGTCGATCAGTTGTTGTTTACGTTCTTGAGTCAATGCCATCCTATTCACCTCCTTCATTATAATCGCCATTAGCCTCGTCACCGCCGGTGAGAGCGTGTAACCAAGCTAAGGTTAATGTTGCCTCATTCGACAACGTAGTACATTATACCATACTTGCCCTGACAAAGTAAATGTAAACATCCATTTTATTAAAGTTTTTAGGACAGTAAGCGAGCTGCGGTCAGTGCATCTTCTCGGATCTGAGCAATCAGAGCATCGATGGAATCGAATTTTCGTTCATTTCGAATGTAATGCACCAGTTCTACTTTCAGTTCCTGATCATAGATTTGGCCGTCAAAATTAAGCAGATGTACTTCGTACGTCGGTCTCATTCCATTCTCGTGAAAGGTAGGTTTGACACCAAGGTTCATCACACCTGTCAATTCTTGATCGCCAACGTTTACTCGTACAGCATATACACCTTTGGCTGGTGTAACATAGTGATCGGTAAGTTCGAGATTGGCGGTAGGAAAACCGATGGTCCGTCCCCTTTTCTCTCCGTGAATCACAGTACCTCTGACACTATAAGGACGTCCAAGCCACTGGCTTGCCTCATCCATCTCACCACGCTTCAAAAGAGCACGGATCAGCGAGCTACTTACTTTCTCCCCGCCCAGCAAGAACGGAGGCACGGTCTCTACTGTCATTTCTCCATCCCCGAGCGCACGAAGCATTCGTTCATCCCCAGCACCTTTGTGCCCGAACCGGAAATCAAATCCAACAACCGCTGTACGCGTTTGGAGAGGAAGCAACAGTTCATGAACGAATTGCTCTGGCGAGAGCTGTGAAAATGATTCATTGAACTCAACAACATAGAGTATGTCTACGCCCATGCCAGCCAAAATTTCTTCTTTGTCTCTCAGAGGCGTCAGATAACCTTCGTAATCCCCTTTGCGCATAACTTCCTTCGGATGTGGGTGGAAGGTCATGACGGCCGCCTTCATATCCGATTCCCTAGCGATGCGAACAGCGGATAGAATGACGCTTGCATGTCCGAGATGCAACCCGTCAAATTGACCGATAGCCAGCACTTGGGGATGTGTACTCAGTTCCGCCGATTGCAATGTTTGCGGATAGGTTAGCATTACGGTTTTCACAATCATTCACCTGCATTTCACTTGATAGGCCAAGCTTGAACCTCGTCATCACGCCAAGCCATTGCCTCTTTATTCCGGTAAGAAGACTTTAACAGCCCTCACGGTTGGTTTCGATTCATCCCGTTCAAAAATACCTAGAAACGTTCCATCTTGAGCGTATAGACGGAGTAGCCCTGGCTTCTCCACAGGTGGCTCCAGTAAACGTGCTGACAGCTTTTGGCCCTGTAGAGCGCCCTTCGTCTGTTCTTCTCCAACTTTATGGGCTGGAATGGAAGAGATCGCTTCATCTACGGGAATCAATGCTTCAGAGAGAGTCCCTTCGTTCATACGCTGTTCCACGTCTTCGATACGAAGACAATGATCTGCCGAGATACCAGCAGATATGGTGCGCTCCAGCTTAACCATGGTGGAAGGGAAACCAAGTTCACGACCGATGTCTACACATAATGTGCGAATATACGTCCCTTTTGAGCACAAGGCACGGAACGATATATCCGTTGTGCCATCATGGGTTTCGATCCCGATAAGCTCAAGCTCGTAGATGGTGACTTCACGACTCTTGCGTTCTACAGTCTTACCCTCGCGGGCAAGCTCATATAGCCGTTTTCCGTCGACCTTTACTGCTGAATACATCGGCGGAACCTGCGAAATGGTACCCAGAAACTTCTGTAACACCTCTTCCACCTGATCCTGAGTTACTTCTACAGGGGATTCCGAACGTTCAATAACTTCCCCCGTCAGATCCTCGGTGTCTGTAGCAAGGCCCAGCCTTAGTGTCGCCAGATACTCCTTCGGAAGTTCCTGCATATACTCCACCACCCGTGTCGCTCGCCCAAGGCATAACGGAAGAACGCCAGTTACCTGCGGATCGAGCGTGCCCGTGTGACCGATGCGCTTCATTTTCAAAATCCGACGCATTTTGGCTACAACATCATGGGAAGTAAATCCCGCTGGTTTGTATACCGGGAGAATACCTTCAAACGGTTTTACCATTGTGTATTCACCTGCTTCAACACTTTTTCCACGCTTTCTTCGACTTTGCCTTCCAGTCGGCATCCAGCTGCGAGAACATGTCCGCCGCCACCAAAAGTTTGTGCCAGTGCTGCAACATCTATTTTACCGGCAGAACGCAAGGAAGCTTTAACAGCATTATCGTTGATCACTTTGAAAAAGATGCCCACTTCTACTCCACGAATGTTACGGGTATAGTTGACGATCCCTTCCAGATCTTCGTTGGCTGCTCCACACTCCTGCATATCTTCTGGTGTAATAACAACCCAGGCAACTCTACCGTCTTCTGACATTTGCAAAGAGGACAGTGCCTTGTTCAATATGCGAATCTGCGGGAGCGTCACCTCTTCGAGTAGCGTTTGTGCCAAATAAGGCCCATCTACACCATGCTCCAGTAAGCGGGAAGCAACAGTCATCACATTGGGACTTGTATTCGCATAACGGAATCCACCCGTATCTGTTAGCAAGCCTGTATATACTGCCGTAGCTATATCCTTATCCCATGTAATGTCAAATAGTTGTAGCAATTCAAACAAAATTTCGGCCGTTGCTGCTGCATCGGATTTTATAATGTTAACTGAACCATATCCGTTATTCGTAGGATGATGATCGATATTCAAAATAATGGCGTCTTCTTCAAAATATTGACGGGTAAGCCCCACTCTTGCAAAGTCAGCGCAATCAACACAAATGATCGCTTTAAACTTACGCTCCGGGGGTTGTTCGGTCATGTTCACAATGGCATCCGCATGATACAGAAAACGCATGCGTGATGGGATTTCGCCCTCATTAATCATTGTGAATGTTTTTCCCAGACATGACAGCAGCCAGCCCATCGTTACCGTCGAGCTGACTGCGTCACCGTCCGGCTGTACATGCGACACGACCAGGTAATCGTCATGCTCCAGCAAGAATTGTTTTCCTGCCTGGAGCGCCTGTTCATAAGTGTGCATTGCCGTCTCCTCTATTCTGTTACTGGGATTCGTTTTTGTCGTTGTCAGAACCAATATCGCCAAGCAGCTTTTCAATTCGGCTACCATATGCAATTGATTCGTCAATCTTGAATATCAACTCGGGAACATGACGGAACCGGATACGTTTGCCCAGCTCCGTGCGCAAAAAGCCGTTTGCTTTTGCAAGTGCTTTAAGCGAGTTATCCTTTTGCTCCTGTTCACCGAAGACACTCAGATAAACTTTGGCTTGCGACAAGTCGCCAGTTACTTCAACTCCTGTCACGGTAATAAAACCGATGCGTGGATCTTTCAGTTCTGACTGGATGAGCAGACTCAGTTCTTTCTTGATCTGCTCGCCCACTCTACCTGTACGAATCTTAGCCATTGTTGTTCACCTCAAACTTCCTTGCTTATCGTTGTACGGTCTCCATGATGAAGGCTTCAATTACATCGCCTTCCTTGAGATCGTTGTATTTATCCAATGTGATACCACACTCGTAACCTTGAGCCACTTCTTTGGCATCATCTTTAAAGCGTTTCAGGGAATCCAGCTTACCTTCGTAAAGGACGATACCATCACGAATCAGGCGAGCTTCCGCAGAACGAGTGATTTTGCCAGAGGTAACCATACAACCCGCAATGGTACCCACTTTACTGATGGAGAAGGTATTACGTACTTCAGCATGGCCAATCACTTTTTCTTTGTAGATCGGATCAAGCATACCTTTCATTGCTTGTTCAATCTCTTCGATAACACTGTAGATGACGCGGTGCAGACGAATGTCTACTTGCTCTTGATCCGCAGTAATTTTGGCTTGGTTTTCAGGACGAACGTTGAAACCGATCACGATGGCATTGGAAGCTGCAGCCAAAATGATGTCGGATTCCGTGATCGCACCAGCACCGCTGTGAATGATCTTCACGCGTACACCTTCAACCTCGATTTTCGCAAGGGAACCTTTCAATGCTTCAACCGAACCTTGTACGTCACCTTTAATGATCACGTTCAAATCTTTGATCTCACCATCTTTGATGTGTTGGAAAAGATCATCCAGAGTTACACGTGTGTTCGTACCCAGATCGGATTCACGCTGCGTAATCGCACGTTTGTCAGCGATGGAACGAGCTTTACGCTCATCTTCGAACACCATGAACGGATCTCCTGCTCCTGGCACTTCAGTCAAACCTGTAATTTCTACCGGTGTAGATGGTCCTGCTTCTTTCAGACGGCGGCCTTTATCATTGACCATTGCACGTACACGACCAAAACAGTTACCCGCTACGAACGCATCTCCGACTTTCAGTGTACCATGCTGTACAAGGATACGTGCAACTGGTCCACGTCCTTTATCAAGCTCAGCCTCAATGACCGTACCCCGGGCACGTTTATCTGGATTTGCTTTGTATTCATTTACTTCTGCAACGAGCAGAATCATTTCAAGTAAACCTTCCAGACCCATTCTTTGTTTCGCAGATACGTTTACAAAGATCGTATCTCCGCCCCACTCTTCCGGAACGAGTTCATAGTTGGTCAGTTCCTGTTTTACTTTGTCAGGATCAGCGCCCGGCTTATCAATTTTGTTAACCGCTACGATGATTGGCAAACCTGCCGCTTTCGCGTGGTTAATCGCCTCAACCGTTTGTGGCATAACACCGTCATCGGCAGCGACTACAATAATCGTCATATCTGTAACTTGTGCTCCACGGGCACGCATTGCTGTAAATGCTTCGTGACCCGGAGTATCCAGGAACGTGATTTTCTTGTGGTTAATTTCAACTTGATATGCACCGATATGTTGAGTGATTCCGCCCGCTTCGCCGCCAGTTACATTCGTAGAACGAATGGCATCCAGCAATGTTGTTTTACCATGGTCAACGTGACCCATAATCGTTACAACTGGAGGACGGGATTGAAGGTCAGCAGGATCATCATTCTCTTCAACGGTTTCAAAACGATCGTCTTCAAGCACAATTTTCACTTCAACTTCAACACCGAATTCACCTGCAAGGAGGAGAATGGTATCGATATCAAGCTCTTGGTTAATGGTTGCCATAACACCCATACCAATCAGCTTTTTAATAACTTCAGAAGCATCCTTGTGAAGAAGTTTCGCTGTTTCACCAACCGTCATATCACCACGAACGATGATTTTCTTCGGCGTGTTATCGATTTTCTCACGTTGTACATATTGTTGCTGATTTCTGTTACGGTTGTTCTTGCCACCACGGTTATTACGGAAGTTACCGCCACGGTTATCGTCGAAACGACGTCCGCCTCCGCCACCACTATTGGAACGGTTGCCGCTGTTATTATTACCGGAATTGCCTTGACCACCTCTGCGCTGGCCGCCTTGTCCCTGCCCTTGGCCACCAGTACGGTTAGCGCTATTGGCAGAGTTACTACCGGTGTTCGGTCCTGTAGTTCTGCCTGGACCACCGCTATTGTTCGGACGTTGTCCGGACCCTTGCGGGCGGGAAGCCGTGTTTCCTTGACCGCTTGAAGCTGGTCTTGGACGATTTCCTGTTTGTCCTCCTTGGCTTGAACCTTGGGAAGAAGAATTTGTTCTGTTACGGCTGTCTTGGCCGCTTGGTCTCTGAGTGCCATTGTTATTGTTGGAATTTGGTCTATTGTTCATACCTACCTGCTTTTCCTGTTGTATTTTTGTTTGTACGGGACTACCGGCTGTTGTGCTGTTATTCGGCGTGTTCACTCCGCCGCCCGGCTTGTTGCTGTCCACTGGTTTGTCACTGCGCACAGCCGAAGTCGCAACAGACTTGGCTTCGCCACCTTGTTTCGAAGCGGCAGTGGATTTTATATCTTTAAAAAATTGTTCCACTTTACCGACTGAACCATTCTCCATCACACTCATATGATTGTTAACGGGAATATCCAGCTTTTTAAGAATGGTTATAATTTCTTTACTGCTCATGTTAAGGGACTTCGCATATTCATAAACTCGCAATTTTTCCTTGTTTTCCTGTTTACTCAATATACTCCACCTCCGACATTATACCGACTTGCTTGGAGATCATTTTTGCAAACCCAAGGTCTGTTACTGCAAGAACCACCCGCGTGTCTTTACCGATGCTTGACCCAATACGGTCACGATCCAATCCGATAAGAAGCGGAACCTTGTAAGTAGCACATTTGTCGCGAAATTTCTTTTGTGTATTCGCCGAGGCGTCGCCTGCAACTATAACCATCTTGGCTTCACCCGAACGGATCGCCTTATGCACAATCTCATCACCTGTGAGCAGTTTACCAGCGCGCATGGACAGACCGAGGTAAGACAACACTTTCATATCACTCATCCTCTTCACGCTCCTGTGCAGCAATGAATTCATCCTCAACTGCAACGAAATCGGCAGCGAGCTGTTCATAGATTTCTGGTGAAACTTTACTCTTCAGCGCACGATCAAGCGCACGATTTTTAAGTGCAAGCTTGAAACAAGACTCTTTGCCACACAGATATGCGCCTCGTCCGGACTTTTTCCCGGTCAAATCGATCAGTACTTCGTCCTCAGGCGTTTTAACGATGCGAATCAGTTGTTTTTTGGGCATCATTTCTTGACATGCCACACATTTGCGCAGCGGCACTTTTTTAGGTTTCATACGTCAGCGCCCCCTCCGTGCTTTCCTTTAGTCGACGGAGACGGAATCCTGATGCATTTCCGAAGAAGAATCTTTTTCTCTGCCGAATTCCTGCTCCGCCTGGCTCTCGCTCTTAATGTCGATCTTCCAGCCCGTTAATTTGGCTGCCAATCTAGCATTTTGACCTTTGATGCCGATGGCAAGGGACAGTTGATAGTCAGGAACGATCACCCGAGCCATCTTTTCCTCCTCGAACACGTGAACTTCCAAGACTTTAGAAGGACTCAGTGCATTCGCCACATATTCGTCCACTTGTTCGGAATAACGAACGATGTCGATTTTCTCACCGCGCAGCTCACCCACAATGGTCTGCACGCGCATCCCTTTTGGACCTACACAAGATCCAACCGGATCAACTTCCTCATTGCGAGAATGAACTGCGATTTTGGAACGGAATCCTGCTTCGCGGGCAACCGAACGAATCTCAACTACACCGTCAAATATCTCAGGCACTTCCAGTTCGAAAAGGCGTTTTAAGAGGCCCGGATGAGTACGGGACAAAATGATTTGTGGCCCTTTGGTCGTATTCTCTACTTTGGTGATGTAAGCCTTGATGCGGTCACCGTGAACAAACTTCTCGTTCGGCATTAACTCTGTGAGTGGCAGTGCCGCTTCGATTTTGCCCAGGTCGATGTAGATATTGCGCAAATCCTGACGCTGCACTACTCCCGTAACGATATCTTCTTCCTTATCCACGAAAGCATTGTAGATCAGGCCACGTTCGGCTTCACGAATCCGCTGAGTTACAACCTGTTTAGCCGTTTGTGCGGCGATACGTCCAAAGTCGCGCGGCGTAACTTCAATCTCCGCAATATCTTCCAGCTGGAAGTGTGGATTAATTTCCCGTGCAGCAGGCAATGAAATCTCAGTGCGTGAATCCAGGACTTCTTCCACGATCAGTTTGCGGGCATATACGCGAATAACCCCCGTATTACGGTTCATGTCAACACGTACGTTCTGCGCCGTGTTAAAATTACGCTTGTAACTGGAGATAAGTGCAGCCTCGATCGCTTCAAACAGCACATCCTTGCTGATCCCTTTTTCCCGTTCCAATTCATTCATTGCTTCAATAAAATCCATACTCATGAATGTTGATCCCCCTTTCAAACATGGCATCCCATACGTAAAACGGCTAAGGCTCGAAACTTGTGAGCACCTTGCCGTTATCGTGAGATGTGTCTTTTTCATTAATCAAGTGAACAAGGCACTTTAAAACAAAATGGCCAAGCGCGCACTGGCAACCTTTTCATAAGAAATGGTATGCTGCTTCTTGCCTGCTTCAATTACAAGCTCCCCATTATCAAAGGAAAGCAGCTTGCCTTCGAATTCCTTTAATTTATTCACCGGCTCGTAGGTTGTAACAAATACGTTTTTGCCTACGGCTTTGGCAACATCCTCCGCTTTTTTCAGTGGACGCTCCGCACCGGGAGAAGACACTTCAAGGAAATAGACAGATGGGATCGGATCGTTCTCATCAAGCTTGGCGCTCAGCTTTTCGCTGATCAAGACACAATCGTCGATGTCGATTCCACCCTCTTTGTCGACATACACCCGTAAAAACCAGTTGCTGCCTTCTTTGACGTATTCGATGTCAACCAGCTCGAAGCCTTGTTCGTTCAAGTAGGGTTGGATCATTTCTTCCACGGTAGATTTAATATTCGTTGTGCTCAAAACCGATAACCTCCAACTTAGGTCACACCAACTATAATCGCTGGCAGATGATTAAATACCCAAGATTCTTGTATACCAAAGACTAAAGAGTGGGTTTCCCCACTCTTCAGAAATTCGTACTATCTCGTTCACTTCAAAAATTATAACATAGTCTGGTAATAGTGACAAGTAACCCACCTTTGCATACCAACCACACTAATGAAGGAAAAATCGAAGTGTATGGCTTCAGACATAACAAATGAAGTTATCCTGCTAATTGCCTGTCAATTAGAACAAGGACAGCTGATTGCTTTCAGGCAAACCACGGAAACATCCCATGTTGGTCAGCAACTCCACAATCGTTTTGGTTGCTTTGGACTTCTGCTGGAAATCCTCAATCGACAGAAATTCCCCATGCTCGCGGGCCGCTGCAATGTTACGAGCCGCGTTATCCCCAATACCTGCCAGTGCAGAGAATGGAGGAATCAGAGACTTCTCGTCCACAATGAATTTGGTCGCTTCTGAGCGGTACAGATCAATCGGTTTAAGCGAGAAGCCGCGAGCGGCCATCTCCAGTGCCATTTCAAGAACAGGAAGGCTGTTTTTCTCTTTTGGCGGCGCCTGGAAACCGAGCTGTTCGATCTCTACGATTTTGCGATAGATGGCATCATAACCTTGGCACACCAGCTCAATATCCAGCTCGTCTGCACGAACGGTAAAGTATGTCGCGTAATATTCAATCGGATGATACAGCTTGAAAAATGCTGTACGTACAGCTGAAATAACGTAAGCAGCCGCGTGGGCTTTCGGGAACATGTACTGGATTTTGAGACAGGAGTCAATGTACCATTGCGGTACCTTGCAGTTTTTCATCTCGTCAATCCATTCCTGTGGCAGTCCACGTCCTTTACGAACACTCTCTGTAATCTTAAAGGCCAGACTCGCATCCATTCCCGCCTTATAGATCAGGAACAACATGATGTCATCCCGGCAGCCAATTACCGTTTTGATGTTACATGTGCCGTTCTTGATCAGATCCTGCGCATTGCCAAGCCATACGCCAGTCCCGTGAGAAAGCCCCGAAATCTGCAACAAATCGGCAAAAGACGACGGCTGAGATTCGACAAGCATCTGACGCACGAATTTCGTACCCATCTCTGGCACACCGAATGTCGCAACAGGGGAGCGAATCTGCTCCGGGGTTACGCCAAGGGCATCCGTGGAGTTGAACATGCTCATGACTTTGGGATCATTCATCGGAATCGTTGTTGGATCAACGCCCGTAAGATCCTGCAGCATACGCATCATCGTCGGATCATCGTGTCCCAGAATATCAAGCTTCAACAGGTTTTCTTCAAATGCGTGATAGTCAAAGTGGGTCGTTTTCCACTCTGCTGTAACATCATCTGCCGGATACTGGACAGGTGTAACATCTTCCACCTCAATATAATCCGGTACAACGACGATTCCGCCGGGATGCTGTCCCGTGCTTCGCTTTACACCGGTACAGCCGGATGCCAGACGATTCAGCTCGGCGCCGCGCCATTTCTTTTGATGTTGTTCTTCGTATTTCTTCGCAAAACCAAACGCCGTTTTCTCAGCGACCGTTCCGATCGTACCCGCACGGAACACACTTTTCTCACTAAACAGCACTTTCGTGTAATTATGGGCATGGGGCTGATAATCCCCCGAGAAGTTCAAGTCGATATCGGGAACTTTATCCCCTTTAAACCCAAGGAAAGTTTCAAACGGAATATCCTGTCCTTCCCCTTTGAGTTTCCCACCACAATCAGGACATGGTTTGTCTGGCAAGTCAAATCCACTCGGTACACTACCGTCAAGGAACCATTCGCTGTGCTTACATTCAGGGTTCACGCAGATATAATGTGCAGGAAGCGGATTAACTTCCGAGATGCCCAGGAACGTTGCTACGACGGACGAACCCACCGATCCCCGCGAACCTACAAGATAACCATCTTGATTTGATTTTTTAACGAGACGTTCCGAGATCAGATAGTTGGCAGAAAATCCGTATTTGATGATTGGCTGCAATTCTTTTTCCAAACGAGCAATAATGACTTCCGGCAGGTCTTCACCATAGATCGATTTGGCCGTGTTGTAACAGGTGTTACGGATTTCCTCCTCCGCACCCTCCAAAATCGGCGTAAAGAGTTTGTCCGGAAAGAGCTTGATCTCCTCAAAACGATCGGCTAGCTCAATGGTATTGGTAACCACAACTTCATACGCTTTATCCTGTCCAAGGAACTGGAATTCCTCCAGCATTTCGGCTGTCGTTCTGAAGTGAGCATCCGGTTTGCGCTGGTCTTTAAGCGGACTGAATCCGGTAATCCCATGAATCGTAATATCCCGATAAATTTTATCTCGCGGCTCCAAGTAATGAACATTACCTGTAGCAATGACAGGTTTATTCAATTTGGCGCCGATATCTACGACTTTACGAACCGCAAGTTTTAGTTCTTCTGGCGTAGCCACAAGTCCTTTGTCCACCAGATGCATGTACATGGTCAATGGTTGGATCTCCAGAATGTCGTAAAACTCGGCGATTTCCTCGGCTTCTTCCACCGATTTGTTAAGGACAGCTTCGAAGAATTCTCCTTTTTCACAGCCTGATATGACAACTAATCCTTCGCGCAAGCTTACGAGCTTGGACTTTGGTATACATGCAACACGTTTGAAGTATTCGGTATGTGAGAGGGAAACCAGCTTATACAGATTTTTCTTGCCTACATCATTCAACGCGTAAATTCCGCAGTGGAAAGGACGTGTATTCGACAAATCTACCCCAACGAAATCATTCAAACGATCCAGCATCGTCAGACCTTTTAATTGGGCTGCATCATTGATGAGTCCATTCAAAATGCCTGCCAAAGCAATCGTATCATCGATCGCCCGGTGATGGCTTTCCAGTGCAACTTTATATTTATCAGCCAGTGTATTCAACCGGTGATTTTTCATTTTTGGATATAAAAGACGAGCCAGTTCTAGGGTATCAAGCACCGGATTTGGTAGCTCAGGCATGTCCAGATTTTTGAGGGATGCCTGAATAAAGCCCATATCAAACCGTGCATTGTGCGCGACCAGTACACCATCTCCGGCAAAAGCAACAAAGTCACGAATAACCGGTTCAAGCTCTGGTGCATCTTTTACCATCTCATCTGTAATGTTGGTTAACTGTTGAATGTTGTATGGGATTCGTTCATGCGGATTGACAAAGGTAGCAAAACGATCCACCTCTTTGCCCTCTTGAACTTTGACAGCGGCGATCTCAATGATTTTGTTCTGCGTTACCGACAGTCCCGTGGTCTCGATATCAAATACGATATACGTCGCCGTTTTCAGATCCATTGATTGTGGATTTAGCACAACCGCTACAGAGTCATTCACCACATTCGCTTCCAGGCCGTAGATCATCTTAATCCCATTTTTCTTGGCTGCCTTGGATGCTTCTGGGTAAACCTGAACACCACCGTGGTCCGTTACGGCAATGGCCTTATGTCCCCAATCAGCAGCTGTTTTGACATATTTATCAATGGACGTTACGGCATCCATCGTGCTCATCGTAGAGTGTAAGTGGAATTCTACACGTTTCTCCTCCGCTGTATCCTTACGAGATGGCGGTGCCTTGATTTCAGTCAGATCCGAAGGAATCATAGCAAGCTCAGGAATTTGCATAAACCGGTCGTACTCTACACGTCCGCGAACTTTTACCCATTTTCCATTCGCCAGCAAGCTGAGAATTTTGACATCTTCTTTGGTTTTGGCAAACATCTTCATTTGCATTGAATCCGTAAAGTCTGTCAGATAAAAGGTGAATAAGGTATTTCCATTCCGCAGTTCCTTGCGGTCCAGACCAAAGATCGTTCCCTGGAGTGTAATTTTCTTCTCCTCATCCTGAACTTCCTGCATCGGAACAGCCGGCTCTTTGATCTCATACCCCATCTGCAACCGCACATCACCTTGATCTTCTTCTTCCGGCAGTTCCGTCTCTATGACTTCACTCATCATTTTTTCGATTACCTGTCGTTCTTCTACTTTCTTCTGGGCCTGGAATTGCTCCATCGCCTCTTTGTTGCTTCCCGCTTCACCCACCTGTATTTTAATACGCAGTGGCAAGTGAAAATACTTCTCGTAGAATCGAGTAATAGCTTGGTCAATCTGCTTTTTGCGAGCAAGTTCCATAGATGTGGAATCACTCATCGTCAGTTGCAGCAGATCGTCTTCACATTCCACTGTCGCACGATTCATCCAACCATTTACAGACGGAATTTCACGAGTAACCCACTCCAGAAACAGGTTCCAATACTCATTTACGATATCATTAGACAGCACCTTGTCTGTATATTTAAAAGCAAATGTAATTTTAGCTATATGATTTAACTTCTCCTGAATATGCAGACTGAACGTTCGATAGATCGGCGCTGGCACCAGTGTGTCCTTTCCAATCTGAATATGCCATTCGCGATTCGTACGATTGGTCTCGACCTGTTCAATCCACCCATCCAGGAAATAAGGGTCAGTCAAACCTACCGGAAGTTCTGCCTGTTTCATCAACAACTCAAACCGTTTTCTCTTCTCCTCAAATCCACTCATCGTGTTCCTCCTGTGCCCCCTTAAAACATGAAAAGCCTCTGTATTCAAAAATGTCCCCGATCCGAACCCGCACCGATCCATTTTATCCGACAGAAGCTCTTCATTCATTACTAAACCGGTGAATAAGCTCTCTTCATCAAGCCGTCAACTAGTATGCTCTTGCAAACACAACAGTGTGCTGCGCTTTTTCACCACACGCCAGACATATGTGCTTTTCTTCCGCAGGCTGGAACGGAATGTTCCGACTGGTTGCACCCGTGACTTCTCTTACTTTATCTTCACATACTTCTGACCCACACCAGCCAGCCAGTGTAAATCCGCGTTTGTTTTCCATCAGTTCTTTCATCTCATCCAGTGTGTCTACGGAGTAGAAGTTGTCTGACATAAATGTACGAGCACGATCAAGCATGTCTGCCTGAACTTGAGTTAACATCGTTTGAATCTCTTCAACGAGGTTTGCTTGCTCAACCACTTTCTTCTCTCCAGTAATACGGGAGGCAAGAACACATACGCCGTTCTCCATATCACGAGGGCCAATCTCCAAACGGATCGGTACACCACGCATCTCATACTCGTTGAACTTCCAGCCTGGACGAACATCACTGCGATCATCCATTTTCACACGAATACCTGCTTTTTTCAGTTCAGCAAACAATTCATCCGCACGACCTACAACGGCATCACGTGTTTTTGGCGGTCCAATCGGGATCATCACCACTTGCGTTGGTGCCACTTTTGGCGGCAGCACAAGACCACGGTCATCTCCGTGAACCATAATCAAAGCTCCGATCAAACGTGTACTTGTTCCCCATGAAGTGGTATGCGCAAGTTCCAGAACGTTATTACGGCTCAAATATTGAATTTCAAAGGCTTTGGCAAAGTTCGTTCCCATGTAGTGAGAAGTACCTGCCTGTACGGCACGTCCATCTTTCATCATGGCTTCAATCGAGAACGTATCCACAGCCCCGGCAAACTTCTCGGATTTGGTCTTCTGCCCCGTAATAACCGGAATGGCAAGGTATTCTTCGACTACTTCACGGTAGATTTCAAGCATTTTCATCGTTTCTTCGCGAGCTTCTTCTTCTGTCTCGTGCGCTGTATGCCCCTCTTGCCACAGGAACTCACTCGTGCGAAGGAACGGCAACGTTCTCTTTTCCCAACGAACCACGTTAGCCCATTGGTTAATCAATACTGGCAGATCACGATAGGACTGAATCCATTTGGAGTACATATGTCCAATGATCGTTTCGGAAGTTGGGCGGATCGCCAAACGTTCTTCGAGCTTTTCTCCGCCTGCTTCAGTTACCCAAGGCAACTCAGGGTTAAACCCTTCTACGTGCTCTTTTTCCTTTTGGAAAAAGCTTTCGGGAATGAACATTGGGAAGTACGCGTTGCGATGGCCCGTTTCGCGGAAACGGCGATCCATCTCATCCTTGATATGCTCCCAAATTTCGAAGCCGTCCGGTTTAAATACAATGCAGCCACGAACCGGTGAGTAGTCCATCAGATCTGCTTTTTTAATAACATCAATGTACCAGCGAGAGAAATCCTCACCCTGCGGTGTAATTTCTGTCACGAACTGTTTATCGTTTTCCTTTGACATAAGACTCCAGCGTCCTCCCATAACGACTAGTACTGAATACTCAGAACATAGTCAAACCGTAATTATCCGTTAATTAAACGTAGTATATCATTATATGTTACAGCCAGCATTAGCACAAAGAGCATCGCGAACCCGACAAAATGCACCATACCTTCCCGGTTAGGGTCAACCGGACGTCCACGCAACGCTTCGATTCCGAGGAAAACGAGACGGCTTCCATCAAGCGCAGGAATCGGGAGCAAATTGAAGATTCCCAAATAAAGGCTTAGAATCGCCGCCCATCTTGTTAATTGCTCGATACCTTGCTTGGCAATCTGACCAGTTACCTCAAACGTACGCACAGGTCCACCAATGTCATCCATGCTAAACTGATTAATCAAATGTCTGAATCCTTCAAAGATAACCCTGGTCGTATCCACCATAGCTACTCCCGAGAACTTGAACATTTCCACGAATCCAACAGAACGAGTCGGCAAGACAGGCGCAATGCCTACCTTTCCGCCTTCCTGACCTTCTACCGCACGAGGTGTAATCGTGACATTAAATGTCTCGTTCCCCCGGCGCAGAGTCCATTCCATCGGCTTGTCTTTGGACTCAGCAATCATGGATACCATCTTCTTAGAATCCGTACCGATAACTGTACCGTTAATGGTTTCAATGATATCGCCCTTTTGTAGATTCGCTTGATCTGCCGCTCCGCCTTTAAACACTTCACCGATCTGCAAATTCTTTGGATTTTCCACCGGAACGCCTGCCATCTGTGCATAAACAGCGAACAGAACAAAAGCAAGAATAAAGTTCATGAGTGGACCTGCAAAAATTGCCATAGCGCGTTGAGCAACCGTTTTACTGCCGAACTGTCGATCTTTAGGCGCAATTTGTGTCTGCTTGCCTCGGCTGACCAACATTGCTCGTGGATGTATTTGATAATGCTGCACTTCGCCATCCACATCCAGTTGTAACTTAAGCGCGATCTCCATATCAATGGAGATCACTTCACCGCGAATCACATTTTTACGGTTATCCAATTGGTCCAAATAGATCATTTTGACCTGATCGTCCACAGTTCGTACCGCTATGGTCTGTCCTTCTTGAATCTCAATCAGTTCCGGGTCTTCTCCTGCCATCCGTGCATATCCGCCAAAAGGCAGCAAGCGCAGTGTGAACTGCGTCTCATTTCTTTTATATGAGAATAATTTGGGACCAAAACCGATCGCAAATTCCCGTACAAGAATGCCGGCGCGCTTGGCAAAATAATAATGCCCCCATTCATGCACCGTTACGATGACAAAGAACATAAGCACCGTTAGAAATACCACTTGTATGGTTTCCAATCCCTATTCATCCTCCTTCACGGCACGTACCGCAGTCTGTCCCTCTAGACTATCATTATTCTCTAATCCCGCACAAGAGAATCGCTTCGTTCCGTTTACCTCAAAAAAAGAGATTACAGCACGGAAGCAAGCTTGCGGCTATCCTGATCACAGGCAGCAATTTGCTCCAGATCAGGGTTGTCCACATTTTGGTGCGCTTCTAGCACTGAGGCAATGATATCTTCTATTTTAAGGAATGAAATCTCTTTCCGCAAGAAACGTGCTACAGCAACCTCATTGGCTGCATTAAAAGCCGTCGTTGCAGTCCCTCCCATTTTACCACATTCATATGCCATTCTTAAACACGGGAAACGATCCATATCCATCTCCCTAAAATGAAGTTGTCCAATTTGGGCAAGAGACAACCGTTTTGCCGGAGAAGGCATACGGTCAGGATAGGTCAAAGCATATTGAATTGGGACACGCATATCCGGAGTACCAAGCTGCGCAATGATACTTGTGTCTTCAAATTCCACATAAGAATGAATGATGCTCTCTGGATGAAGTAGTACATCAATCTGTTCATAATCAAGACCAAACAACCAATGTGCCTCAATGACTTCAAGGCCTTTGTTAACCATCGTTGCTGAGTCAATCGTGATTTTTGAACCCATGGACCAGTTTGGATGCTTGAGTGCATCCTCTACAGTCACCTGCTGTAGTTGCTCACGTGTAAGATGTCGAAATGAACCACCTGATGCAGTCAATGTAATTCCAGCCACACTGGAGCGATTCTCTCCATTCAAACACTGGAAAATTGCCGAGTGTTCACTGTCAACAGGTAAAATAGAAACTCCTTTGGCTACTGCCCTTTCCATAACGATGTGTCCAGCTGTAACCAGAGTCTCCTTGTTGGCAAGTCCAATCTGTTTTCCGGACTCGATCGCTGCAAGCGTAGACTCCAGCCCAACACTTCCTACAACAGCCGTAACAACCGTGTCTGCATCTGTTCCTGCAGCAACCTCGATGAGACCTTCTGAACCGTAATACACTTTCGTACCTGCTGGTACATGTGGAGCAATCTTATCAGCCAACTCTTTTGATCCTACCGAAATCTTTTTAGGCTGATAACGTCTAGCTTGCTCGATCAGCAAATCTGTATTGCCCCCTGCAGCTAGTGCTTCCACTTGAAAGTGTTCTGGATGCATATCAACAACATCCAATGTCTGTGTCCCAATCGACCCTGTCGAACCAAGAATCGCTATTTTTTTCATTAATGCACCTCACCTCTAACGAATCCAATGCTTGTGGGCGAGCCACCTTAGTCATCTTTAAGCCGTCTTCTTCTAATAAGGCAGTAGCATCAGTATATGTACAAATGGAAACACCACAATCCAACTGTCGCACCGATCCAGAATACCACCATGCCCAGGAAGAAGATTGCCTGAATCCTTAATGTTGTAAACGCGTTTGTAGGCTGACTGGATCAAGTCACCCATCTGACCAACTACCGCACAAGCAATCCCGATGAGAATTGCTCTCTGCCAGGAGAGCAAGCCATCTGATACCAAGGCAAACACCACCGCGGTGGCAATCGCAATAACAATGCCGCCGAGTGCGCCTTCCACAGTTTTGTTTGGACTGATCGAAGGCCAAAGTTTGTTTTTCCCAATCCACTTACCTACAAAATATGCTCCGGCATCACTTGCCCAGATCGAACCTAGCAGAAGGAATGTCCAGAATAAACCATGATGTAAATGTCTAGACTCTGCGATGTAATAGAATCCTGTTCCAATATACAACACGCCGATGAAAAGCATAGCGACTGTATTAATTGGTAATCTGTTCTTAGTGACAACCGAAGCGGTCATCAAAATGAGCATGATGATCCACGAAATTTGAAACAAGGATAACGGTCTTACATCCCATACCATTTCCCAAGGAAATACCATAGAAACAATTCCAGCATATCCGATTAGGGCTACACCCGAAAACGGCTTCACCCCGGTCATTTTCACAAATTCATAATAACCGATGAGAGCCATAAGCAAGACCAATCCGTGATACCAAGGCCCGCCAAGCATACAAAAACCCAAAAACAACACACCTGCAATAATTCCAGTCGTTAATCGCTGTTTCAACGGCTTCATCCTCCATCTATTTCAAACCGCCGTAACGCCTTGTTCTGCGCTGATATTCGGCTACTGCTTCAAGCAGATGCTGTTTGCCAAATTCGGGCCAGTATATATCCGTAAACCATAATTCGCTATATGCAAGCTGCCATAACATAAAATTGCTCAGTCGCAGTTCTCCGCTCGTTCGAATCAACAGATCCGGATCTGGCATATCTGCGGTCAGCATATGTTTGTCAATAAGTTCAGGTGTGATATCTTCTGCAGCCAGTTCCCCCGACTTTACCTGCAGAGCAATGTCTCTCACACATTCCGTCATCTCCCGGCGGCTTCCATAGTTCATTGCAAAGTTCAACACCAGACCAGTGTTATGCTCCGTAAGACGAATAGCTTCCCGCAAAGCATTAACCGTATGTGAAGGCAGATGTTCCTCATGTCCCATCATACGGATACGTACATTTTTTTCGATCAGTTCTTCTAACTCAATAGCCAAAAACTCTTGCGGAAGTCTCATCAGAAAATCCACTTCTTCTTTTGGACGCGTCCAGTTTTCTGTCGAAAAAGCGTACATCGTCAGATATTTGATGCCCAGTTCATCCGCCGCGATGGTTGCACGTTTGACTGCCTTCATGCCGTTCTGGTGTCCAGCTATACGCGGGAGACCCAGACGTTTGGCCCATCGTCCATTGCCGTCCATAATGATGGCGACGTGCTGCGGGATATTATCCTCGGATATAGTCAGCGTTTCCTGCTTGTCAGCCCCATTCCACCACGACCGAACCCGTTTGATCATTCCTGTTCCTCCAAAATCCCTGAAGTTTCTTCATCTGAAGCTTGGAAAAAGAGACAAAACCCCACCGTATTGGAGGGGCTGCGCTTGTCTTACACTTCCATGATTTCTTTTTCTTTGGCAGCAAGTACCTTATCGACTTCAGCGATAAATTTATCAGTCGACTTTTGGATGTCGTCCTGATGTCTCCGGGATTCATCTTCGGAAATCTCGGACTTTTCCATTTTCTTAATATCATCATTCGCATCACGGCGAATGTTACGAATCGCAACTTTACCTTCTTCGCCAAACTTTTTGGTTAGTTTGACAAGCTCAGCTCTACGCTCTTCCGTCAGCGGCGGAATAGCGAGACGAATCATACTGCCATCGTTAGCCGGGGTCAGACCCAGGTCTGATTTCATAATCGCACGTTCGATATCACTCATCGCTGATTTGTCCCAAGGCTGAATCATCAGTGTCCGGGAGTCCGGTGTACTGATATTTGCCAATTGGTTCAGAGGTGTCATTGCACCATAATACTCAACTTGCACACGATCCAGAAGAGCAGGCGTTGCACGACCTGCACGCAACGTAGCTAGGTCACGGCGCAATGCCTGAATTGCTTTTTCCATACGCTCTTCAGCATGTTGTTTAACTGCTTGTGGCATTAATCTACACTCCCTTTAACGATTGTTCCGATACGCTCGCCCAGAACAACACGTTTGATGTTACCTTGTTCAGTAATGTTGAATACAATCAACGGAATGTTGTTATCCATGCAGAGCGAGGACGCCGTTGAATCCATTACGCCAAGGTTTTTGTTAAGTACATCCAGGTATGTCAACTGCTCAAACTTTTCAGCTGTGCTGTCTTTGAATGGATCTGCCGAATAGACACCATCCACTTTATTTTTGGCCATCAAGATCACTTCTGCTTCAATCTCCGCTGCGCGCAGTGCTGCTGTTGTATCCGTGGAGAAGAACGGATTACCTGTACCTGCTGCAAAAATAACGACACGGCCTTTCTCCAGATGACGAATGGCTTTACGACGAATGTACGGCTCAGCAATCTGCTGCATAGCAATTGATGTCTGCACACGAGTTGGCACTTCAATCTGTTCAAGTGCGTCTTGCAGCGCCAGAGAGTTCATCACCGTCGCGAGCATACCCATATAGTCCGCAGTTGCACGATCAATCCCGTTTTCACTGCCAGCAATACCGCGCCAGATGTTTCCTCCGCCGCATACAATCGCAACCTGTACGCCAAGCGCAACTACATCTTTTACCTGCTGGGCAATGGATGAGATCGTTACTGCATCAATGCCATAGCCGTTTTGACCGGAAAGAGACTCTCCGCTCACCTTTAAGACAACACGTTTAAATACTGGCTGTTCCAATTGTTCACCCTCCACTTTGAATTGAACACCTTCCAGTGTCCAACCAACAAAACTTCTCGC
The DNA here is from genome assembly GCF_019748695.1 of Paenibacillus cucumis (ex Kampfer et al. 2016). NCBI lineage: Bacteria > Bacillati > Bacillota > Bacilli > Caryophanales > Paenibacillaceae > Paenibacillus > Paenibacillus cucumis (ex Kampfer et al. 2016). The sequence continues at coordinate 55,824 of NZ_JACLIC010000041.1, forward strand.
GCATGGACTCCTGCTTAAAAAGAAAGGAACACAGAAGTGTTCCGCTCTTTTAGGAAAAACAAATTGCCGTTCAGTCATTGTTTTCCTGAGATATAAGGGAGTTTACGCTTCGAAGTTTCATCATTCTTATATCTTCGAAAATCAATCCTGCTTTGTCGGCTTGATAACGTCTTATTTGTTAACTTGGGACATAACTTCTTCTACGAAATTATCCACTTTTTTCTCCAAACCTTCACCCAGTTCGTAACGAACGAAACGACGGATGGAGATGTTTTCACCAATTTGGCTGATTTTTTCATTCAACAATTGGGAAATTGTTTTATCTGGATCTTTAACAAAAGTTTGTTCCATCAGGCAATATTCTTCGTAGTATTTACCGATACGGCCTTCAACCATTTTCTCAATGATTTTTTCTGGTTTACCTTCGTTAAGAGCTTGAGCTTTCAAGATTTCTTTTTCTTTTTCCAACTCATCTGTAGGAACTTCTTCGCGTGTAACATATTTAGGATTAGCTGCAGCGATTTGCATAGCTACGTCTCTAACGAAATCCTTAAATTGATCCGTTTTACCAACGAAGTCAGTTTCGCAGTTAACTTCAACCAAGACACCGATACGTCCGCCAGCGTGGATGTAAGATTCTACAGCGCCTTCAGTAGCTGCACGACCTGCTTTGCTTGCTGCTGCAGAAAGACCTTTTTCACGCAACAATTCAGCCGCTTTCGTTACATCACCGTTGGCTTCTTCCAGTGCTTTCTTACAATCGAGCATACCAGCGCCCGTTCTTTCGCGAAGTTCTTTTACTGCACTCGCATTAACTGCCATTATAAATTCCCTCCAGATTAAGTATTGTACGTACACGTACACTCTAAAAAAAGGGCAGTGAGAGGTTATCCACCTACCAACCACCCTTTTCATTTAATTCATGAATGTTATGTTCGAAAACTATTAAGCGGAAGTTTCTTCGCCTTGGTTAGCTTCGATAACGGCATCAGCCATTTTACCTGTCAGCAATTTAACAGCGCGGATCGCGTCGTCATTACCTGGGATAACATAATCGATCTCGTCTGGATCGCAGTTAGTATCAACGATACCAACAATTGGGATACCCAATTTGCGAGCTTCAGCAACAGCGATACGCTCTTTGCGTGGATCGATGATGAACAGGGCGCTAGGCAGGCCTTTCATATTTTTAATACCGCCCAAGAATTTCTCGAGACGATCTTTTTCTTTGCGAAGCAAGATAACTTCTTTTTTAGGCAGAACAGCGAAAGTACCGTCTTCTTCCCAAGCTTCCAACTGTTTCAAACGATCAATACGTTTTTGAATAGTAGAGAAGTTAGTCAGGGTACCGCCGAGCCAACGTTGGTTAATGTAGAATTGACCAGCGCGTTCAGCTTCTTCTTTAACGGAGTCTTGAGCTTGTTTTTTAGTACCTACGAAAAGAATAGTACCATTCTCGCCTGCGATTCCTTTAACGAAGTTGTAAGCCTCTTCGACTTTTTTCACCGTTTTTTGCAAATCGATGATGTAAATTCCGTTTCTTTCAGTGAAGATATAACGATCCATTTTTGGGTTCCAACGACGAGTCTGGTGACCGAAGTGTACCCCAGCTTCGAGAAGCTGCTTCATGGAGATTACTGCCATCTTCACACACCTCCTAATATGGTTTTTTATTGTGTCCTCCGCCAGCATCATTTTTCGCTAAGACTCTCCATTAGGAAAGCACCCTCAACAAAATTAGCACAGCGTGTGTTTTAACACCGTTATCTAATATATCATAAGTGTCAGTCTGTTGCAACATTATCTGAATCTAAATTTTATAGTTACATTATATCAAAAATAATCCACCTACCATCAAAAAGAACCGTCCAGTCCGAGCATGTACGCTCAGCTTGACGGTTCTTTGGTAATTTTGGCGATAATCGACTTAAAACTCTCACCCTTTTCAAGAGAGTACGTGCCCACTTGAATTTTTTTATTAATACCTTGAGACTTCCCTGCCTTGATAAAGGCTTGTGCATCGTCCACAATACCGGCTTCTTTCAGATTTTCGGCAACCATAACCAAACTATTTCCAGAACGAACCTTAAATGTTACGGCCGGTCCATTAGGTTTAGTTGGCGTCACAGGTGTATTCGTCTTGGGTTGATCTGTCTGTGGCTGCGTTGGTTCTGTCGGTTCTGCAGCAGAGGTGGTTTGCTGCGGTTTTTCAGCTGACTTCCCTTGCATCTGGCTGCTTTCCTGCTTTTTCTTTGACACCCATTCGGCTTCAGTATATAACTCGTCCTGAGTACCAACCAGTTTCATATCCAGACTCTTTGCTGCTGTTTCCAATTGTTCTTTCGTCCAATTGTCACGTTGTACCGGTTCCAAATTACTGTCAGACAGGGCTTTTTGCCCCACCGTAGCTAGTTGAAGCAAGATTGCTCCTGTAATCATGCCACTTCCTATACCAATCCACAAAGATCGCTTGTCCATGGTCAGCTCTCCTCCCGCTCTGCAAGCTGCAGTATTAATTGCACCTCACCAAGCTGTATGCCTGTTTGTCTAGAAATAGCATCCATAGACTTTCCTTCATCATGTAGCCTAAAAAGCTCTGTGTAACGATCTTTAATCGATTCACCCTTCTGATCTTCTTCTTGTTGCGGGTTATCTTGTAGCTTTGATGCTGATGCAATTTGTTGATTCGTTTCAACCCTGACACTGTCCATGAGGCTTTGTGCTTGTAAACCCTCTGATCTCTGGCCCATTATGTTCTCTGCAGTGCTGAGTTCAGTTGTCTTAACCTTTTGCTGCTCCAGCTGGTCAAGCCGTTGTTGTAATTCCTGAAGCTGTGACTGCATCCGATGATCTGCTGCGGTGGCTTCACCTTTGAGTTCAGCCACACGTTGAATAAGAGCATCGTTATCTTGTTCAATCTCTGTCATATAATGTTCAAGCGTTGACTCCATCTCCTGCACCAACTGATGCGATGGTTGCTGTACTTTGTCCTTACGAGGCATTATGAAAGCATAAGCAATTGCGCAAGCTCCTAATATGACAATAATGATCCATGGTGACAAATTGCTTCTCTCCTTTTGTTACGACCACCCTCGGGCGCAAGCTTCCAGCATGTTTGTAGTCTTTTACATAGACAGATCAATATGTTTACCTTTGTAGGGATGTTCAGCAAGTTTCAAGTGCTCCTGCTCATCCATCGTCTCCCGTCCATCAGTCCCACTATGCTGGTCTCGCCCGTCTGCATGACCATCTCGTACCGAAGTATGCGATGTCTCAGCCATGGCTTCACTGCGCTGCCGTGCCTCATTGGCTTCTTTATTCGTCTGTTCGGCGAGCAGATTCTGGTCAGTAACCGGTCTCTGCTGGGCTTCACTTTGATATCGTCCTGCTTCACTCGTTCGCGGTACCGCAATCTGCAACTCCACTGCTTTGAAACTCATACGCTCACCTCACGGTTTCGAATGGATTTCCTCAAAAGGATGTTGCTGGTTTTAAACGTACGGCACCATGGTAATATCTCCGTCCTGATAATAAAATGACATTCGGCTAACGGGATCTTTAATAAATTTCGTATATCTGCCGATAACTATTTTAGAGCCCCCGTAGATCATCTTCAAAATATCAACACGAGCTCTGCTTGTATCTTCAAGTACCTTTTCAATTTCCAAGATACGCATTTTCATTTCTTCACTCTGATGAAGAGCCGCTTTTTGAGTTGAGTTTAATTTGATTCTCATCGCCATCTTGTCTGGCGTTAGTTGTCCTGCTGCAGCCAGCTGATCAAGTAGAGTCAATGCTTTCTTGGTTTTATCCAAGGAGTCCATCTGTTCTCTCATTTCTTTACGCAATTCATTCATTTCGTTACGGAGTCTTGGTAACACGCCAACCTCAATCGAGGTGACTGTAGACATCGTGTTACCAATAACACGCGCAGATACGTGCTCTCCGGCCTGTGTTGAGCCGCCAACGATAAGTCCTTTTGTTCCTGCACAGATTACAGCATGACCCGCACGGACATTGGAGTGCATAATACTCTGGGATACAAGTACATCTTCACCTGCATCAACGTTGCCTTCTTGAATGAATGTGCATTTCACATGATGCCCGGCATGAATTAAACCTTTGTTGTAACCGATGATGCCACCGGTAATTTCGATAGAGCCACCTGCCTCCAGCTCTGCTCCTTCGACACCTCCGACGACACGAATGTCACCTGCCGCTTTTACCTTAAAGCCAGTTAGTACATTGCCTCGGATCACGACATTACCTACAAAGTCAATATTTCCATGCTTATAATCGACATCACCATTGACTTCGTACACTGGAAATACGTTAAGCTTGTTTCCATCTGTCCTGCTCACTAAGCCGTCAATTGCAGCATACATCGCAGAACCGTCAGGACTGACAACAACGTTTTTTCCAACTTTGAATCGGGCTTCTTTTCCGGAACGAAAAGGGATTTCTTCACCAGTCACTGCTTTACCTGGTGTGCCATCTACAGGATCGATACGCTTTGCAATGATCTGACCACTGCGCACATTGTCTAACTGTATCAGCTCTTTGTAATCCACTTTTCCATCTTCTGCTTCAAGTGGCCGTTGCTCTCTGTCATCTTCTTTACCAATCAAAACTTGAATATATCCATCAATCCCTTGTACAGGAGAAACGCCTTCGGCTATCTTGCATTTATCTTTCAGGTAGGCAGACGGGTTATTCACAAATACTAGTAATGCTTCTCGCAATAGACCATGCTTAACGCCCTTGCTCTCCACAAATTGTTCAAGCTCTTCCGTGGTACAGGAAAAGCCTTCTTCTTCGTTGTAATATTCAAGATAGGCGATGCATTTATCATCGGATAAAACAACGTTTAGTGATTTTTCCATAACAGTCCGTTGTGTCAACGCAGATCTTCCTCCTTATTAGCCTGTCCACTCCCTATACGAATCTTAACTTCTGCTCTCTAGTCTTTACGCATCAGTAGATCTTTTTGTTTATCCAGTGTGCCGCGAAGCCGCAATATAGCTTTGGAATGTAGTTGGGAGATACGAGACGGCGAAAGAGACATGACCTCTGCAATTTCACTTAAAGAAAGGTCTTCGTAATATAAAAGGGAGACCACCGTTCGTTCTTTCACTGTCAGCTTCTCAAGCCCTTGGACCAGCGCTTCTTTTAAATAAAATTCATTGACTTTATAATCCGGATTTTTGGCTTTTTCATCTACCATTAAAGACAGACGTGTCTCTGACTCTTCTTCCCGGATCGGATCTTCCAGCGAGCAGAGCGACATAACTGCTACCTCCTGAAGCATATGTTGAAAATCCTTTGTTGACACGTCCAGATACTGGCTCATTTCTTCATCACTCACAGAACGCAAATAGGTCTGCTCCAATTGCTGGTAGGCATCTTCTATCCGTTTCGCTTTTTCACGTACAGATCTGGGAACCCAGTCTCCTTGACGCAATCCGTCGAGTATGGCTCCGCGAACCCTCCATGAAGCATATGTCTCGAATTGCAAGCCTCGTTCATAATCGAATTTTTCCAGTGCATCAATTAGACCCATTACCCCGTTGCTTTCCAAGTCATCTTTCGGAACGTTTTTGGGTAAACCAACGGCCAGACGGCCTGACACATAGTTAACAATATGAAGATATTTTTCGATCAACAATTTCTTTGCTTCAAGATCTCCGTATTCTTTCCACTTTTCCCACAGATCTGAATGGTTCAAATGTGAAGCTTTACGCTCGTTCAATTGCTTTCACCCTCCTTATTTGTCTGTCAGGTGACGAACGGCCTGCGCCAACTCCTCCGGGTCCTTGGTCCGGACAAGTTTAGGCGGATCCAAGGGAGCAAATCCCGTTGGAGCTTTCGTCTCAGATGGCGGATGATTAGCCCCGGCGGAGTCGCTCTGTCCGTTCTTGAGCAAGTCATTCAGCTCTTGTCCATCGTCTTCGAGTTTGATGTCCACCTGTGAACCTCTTAGATCTTGAGTACCCTCTGAAGCATAACCAGATCCATTTTCTACATGAGGGCTAAACAATATGCCCAATCCCCAACGCAGACCATATGCAAGAACATACCAGGCTGCGAATCCAATTAATCCGCGTATTAAACTGGTCATCAACACATTGCTGCTGAATGCTACAAAAAAAGTCAGAACGAATCCGACTATGCCTGCTCCAAGATTAATGCGGTAGTTTCCTATCATGTATTATAATTCCTTTACACCCATTTGTACGCTGCGAATAGTTAAAAGTCCTGTCTCACAATTCATTTCGATAGTTCGACCGTAATTTCCTCCTGTATCTTCGCCCAAAAGTGGAATTTTGAGCTGTTCCAACATTTCTCGACAGGAGTCTGCATTTCGCGGTCCAATTCGCATTGTATCTCCTGCACCCGAGAAAGCAAACATCTGCGAACCTCCGGCCATCTTAGATACAATTCGCGATTGAGACGCGCCCATTTTCAGCATCTTCTCAAGCAATTCTGGCAATGCTGTATCCGCGTATTTAGCCGTGTTCAAATTACCCTCCCGGGCAATCTCTGAACTCGGAAGCATGACATGTGCCATTCCAGCGAGTTTCAACTGTGGGTCATACATCGTTAGCCCCACACACGACCCTAAGCCAGTTGTACGGATTACGCCAGGAAGTTGAGCGATATTCAGATCCGCCATACCGACTTTAACGATGCTTTTGTCCTCAATCATGGTCCAGTGGCACCCCTAGCGATTCAAAAATCTTTGCAAATGACGGCGGATCAGGAATCAGGAAAAATTGCCCTTCTACTTGATCTCTACCTTCAAAGAAAGAAGTATCAATTAACAATGCCGCATCGCCCATCTCTCCAAATTGCAACAGTCCATAACTAAGGATTGCTCCCGCCATATCAATTGCAAGCCCCGGCACCGTTGGGTACATCGATAACTTTGTGAAATCCGCCAGAGAAGACAGGTAAGATCCAGCCAGAATGTTTCCGATCTCAGATAGAGCTGAATGTTCCATTTCAGTGAACGCCAAACCTTCTTTCAGCTCAAAACCAGCGAGGCGGTTCAACAACAATTTAGCAGCCTCTGGTGTCATCATAAAGAAGAGATTACCAGGCGCTTCACCTTCTACACGAAGAAATATTGTGACTACAATGCGCTCATCACCACCCACTTTTTCAGCAATCTCCTCAAATGGAAGCATCTGAACGGTGGGTACGCCCATATCAATCGGTCTGTTAAGGAGTTGAGACAACGCCGTAGCGGCGTTGCCTGCTCCAATATTACCGACCTCTTTGAGCACATCCATTTGGAAACCCTCAAATCGGTTAAACATCTCCACGTGCTAGCCCTCAACACTTTCCAGCTGCACAATCTCGCTTTTATTTAATACTTCGTTAAGGTTAAGCATAATCAACAAGCGGCCATCATCCAATTTTGCAACACCACGAAGATATCTCGCTTTCACGCCACCAACCACTTCAGGCGGAGTATCGATCGAACTGCTTTTAATGTCGATAACATCATTGGCAGAGTCAACGATAAAACCAACCTGCATATCGTCAACACCAACAATGACGATCCGCGTTTGATCTGTATATTCCGTTTCCGCAAGGGAGAAGCGTCCGCGGAGATCAATAACCGGAATAACAACACCACGCAGGTTGATAACTCCTTTTACAAATGAAAGTGTTTTGGGAACGCGGGTAATGGGCATCATGCGCTCAATAGTCTGAACCTTGTCTACCTCAATTCCGTACTCTTCGGTTCCCAATTTAAAGACGATGACCTTCAACTCTTCTTCCATGTAAAAAACCTCCCTATTCGATTTAAAACTCCATCACTATGCTTATTTAATAAATGCGTTTGGATCAAGAATCAAAGCAACTTGTCCATCTCCAAGTATCGTCGCACCGGAGATTCCTTCAATCGCAGGAAGATACGTGCCCATGGACTTCAGAACTATTTCGCTCTGACCAATGAATTCTTCAACAGCGACAGCTGCCAGACGCTCTCCTTTTCGAATCACAACAATCTCAGTTTCTTTCTCATCCGCATCGTTGAAATCCGGCACTCCGAAAACTTCGCTTAATGACAGATACGGAATCAAAGACTCGCGGAACGTAATCATTTTATTACCATGGATATTACGAACTTGCTCACGCTGTACAATCGCGGTCTCTACGATCGAAGACAATGGAACTGCATACTTCTCTGAACCAAGTCGTACCAGCATCGCTGCAATGATAGACAGTGTCAATGGAAGCTGTACGGAGAAGTTAGTACCTTTGCCTGGAGTCGACGTAATCGTTACATTACCGCCAAGCGAAGTAATTTTTGATTTTACAACGTCCAGACCTACTCCGCGGCCTGAAATATCCGAGATTTTATCAGCTGTACTAAATCCAGGGGCGAACAACAATTGATTGACTTCATCATCGCTCATTTTCGCACCTTGTTCCTCCGTCACAACGCCTCGTTTGATCGCTGTTTGCAGGAGTTTGTCACGATAAATCCCTTTACCATCATCTTCAATCTCAATAAACACGTGGTTACCACTGTGGAAAGCTCGCAGGTTAACTGTGCCCATTTCCGGTTTTCCAGCCGCAACCCGCTCCGAGATCGATTCAACACCATGGTCAACCGCATTACGCAACAGATGCACAAGCGGATCTCCGATTTCATCAATAACCGTTCTGTCCAGCTCTGTTTCAGCACCTGTAATGACGAGATCGATCTTTTTATCCAATGTTTTAGCCAAGTCACGAATCATCCGTGGGAAGCGGTTAAAGACGGTATCAACCGGAACCATCCGCAATTTCAGTACGATGTTCTGCAAGTCCGTACTCACACGGCTCAAGTGAGCTACAGTATCCGACAGATCGTTATTGCCTGTCTCACTTGCTAATTGTTCAAGGCGTGAACGGTCAATCAATAATTCGCTGAACAAGTTCATCAGCACATCAAGACGCTCAATGTCAACACGAATTGTGCGTGAAGGTGCGGCTGCCTGTTTTGGCGTTGCTGCCTTCGCGGGAGCTGCTTTGCCTTCTTCTTGAGGTTTAGAATCTAAAACAGGCGTATCCTTACCAACCTCAGGTGCTGGTGCTGGTGCTGCTTCTACCGCAACCGCGGCTGCCGCCTGATTGGTCATCTGTTGCAACGTTTCTTGATCCAACTGAATCAATTTGACACTCTCAATTTCCGAGATGCTCATAATACCCTTTTCCAGTTCTTGCGCCTCTTTGGTCGTTATGTAATACAACGAGAAACTGCGCTCAAACTTCTCTTGCTCGATATCCTGAACAGAAGGATAGGCTTTAACAACCTCACCTGAACGCTCAAGCATGTCAAATACCATGTATGCCCGAACACCTTTTAACTGACTATGCTCACTCACAAGGACGTCAACGTAGAATACACGGTGACCTTCTGCGATCGACTGATCAAGAACTGAATATTGGAATTCATCCAGTTCTACTGCATTGGAGATCGAGGAGTTCGTTTGCTTGTCTACCTTTGCAACAGGAGCACTGCCTCCTGTCCATTCGCCACTTTCAATAGCCTGAAGCGAAGCAACAATGGAGGAGACATCCGCTTTACCTTCACCGCCACCTGTAATATCCTGAACCATAGTCTCCAAAGCATCCAAACTCTTGAACATGGTGTCAAAAATGTAATCCTGCATTTTCAGCTTTTCATTACGAACCATATCCAGTACATTTTCCATTTTGTGTGTCAGTGAAGCCAAATCCTCGAATCCCATGGTTGCCGCCATACCTTTGAGAGTATGAGCTGAACGGAAGATGACCTGCACTATACCCAGATCTTCCGGATTCGCTTCTAGTTGTAGCATGTTTTCGTTAAGAGATTGTAGATGATCGTTAGACTCATCAATAAACATGGATAAATATTGGTTCATGTCCATTGTGAGGCACCTCCTCCGTAAGTTACACTCCGTTATTTCACTGCTTGAACAAGTCTTGGCGCAATCTCCTGCAGGGGCAGAAGATGACGCACGCATTGCAGCTCCACAGCTGAACGCGGCATACCATAGACAACACAAGTTTCTTCATTTTCGGCAAACGTTGATGTGACTCCAGTCTCGTATAATTTTTTCATCATACGCGCCCCGTCGCTCCCCATACCTGTCAGAAGAACAAGATGTCGTTGTAAAGATGTAAACGGCAGAAGCGACTCAAACATCGTATCCACTGAAGGTCTGTGACCATTCACCTGTTGATCCTCACTCAACTTCAAGATAAACCTTCCATCTGCTGTCTTGTGAACTCTCAAATGGAAACCACCAGGTGCGATATAAGCCGTTCCTTTTTTAAGCACCATACCGTCTTCAGCCTCGACTACATGGAGCGGACTAAATGTATTCAACCGTTGTGCAAGTGAACGGGTGAAATTAGGCGGCATATGCTGCACAATAATGACTGGCGCCGGCAAATCCGCTGGCAACTGTTCCAGTAAAGTCTTGAGAGCTCTTGGTCCACCGGTTGAAGAACCGATCGCAACAAGTTTGTTGAACGATCCTTCCGATCCCGCTGAAGTTTTAAAAGCCGTATTAAGTTTAGTTGGCTCCTTCGCAGGAACAGGTGCAGACGCAGAACTGGTTGCTGGCTGTTTCGTCTGGAGTCGAGGCACCTCTGGCGATCTGACCTCTTTACGAGCTTGCAGTGAACTCACAGGCGGCTTACTTGGTATATCCGTTTTCGTACGAGCAGATTGATCAGGCTTACCTAAGCCATCCTTTTTCGTGATCGTACGCTCCGATTTCGGAGGAGAAAGCGGGACACTCGGTTGCTTTTTAGCCTGTAAGACTCCAGTACGCTCTTCAAATGAATTCTCTCTTTTTGGAAGTATCGGCGGAACTGTTTTTTGAAGCGGTTCAACAACTTCCTTCGATGTATCTTCCTTCTTTACTGGTTGTGCTGGAGGAATTACAGTATTGCGGGAAGCCTCCATTTTTTTGATCGATTCTTTACGCTCAGCTTTTCGCTTCACTTCATGCATGGCAGCACGCATTCGTTCAACCAACGCTTTACCAACCTGAGCAATATCCTGATCATGCACAACAGACGGCTTACGAATAAAGTCAAATGCACCAGCTTCGAGAGCCATAATTGTCTCTTTCATACCTTGTTCATTAATACCAGAGAGCATAATCACAGGAATGAAGGAATCCTCCATTATGGATTTAAGCGCATCCAGCCCATTCATTTCCGGCATTTCAACATCCATTGTGATCATATCAGGTTTCAACTCTAATGCTTTTTGGATAGCTTCTTTGCCGTTTGACGCTGTGGCCGTAACCTTGAACTCTGAGTCCGCTTCAATTAAATCCGTCACAATTTTGCGCATAAAAGCGGAATCATCGACAACCAATACTTGATAGACCGCCATATTGTGTCACCTCTGTTTCCTTTTTTCAGAAATCATGTTGTTCGTTTAAGCCACTTTTTCATAAATCCTCTGATTCCTGACAAGGTTCCGGATTCCGGAGCTGCAGGTACAGCCAGATATCGAAGAGCAAGTTTTTGTATATCTTTAGAAGCCTTGCAATGAGGATAGGCTAATCGATAAGGCATCTGTTTCTTTACTGCTGTCACAACCTGAGCATCCTCTGAAATATACCCTAGAAGCGGGATATCTGTTTGCAAAAACCTTCTCGCCACTCCAGCTATTTTATCTGCTACACGCTCCGCCTCCCTTTCATCTTCAACCCGATTTACGATCATTCGAAAAGGAGTTGCGTGCTCCTCGCCGTGCATGACTTTAACTAAGGCATAAGCATCTGTTATTGAAGTCGGTTCAGGAGTAGTTACAATCAGGCATTCATCAGCAGCGCCGATGAATCTCATATTTTCCCTGGAAAGGCCAGCCCCGGTATCGAAAATGACGTAATCCATCTCTTGCGCAATGTCCTCCACCTCACTGGCAAAAAACTCCAGATCCCGATCAGACAAGGAGAATAATTCCTTCATCCCCGACCCCCCCGCAATATATGGTAGGCCATCAGCACCAAGTTGTATGATTTCCCTTATAGTTTTATGTCGGTATAAAAGATGATACAGATTATAGGAAGAAGAAGTTCCCATTAAAACATCGATATTTGCCATACCGATATCTGCATCAAACACCAGCACTTTTTTACCCATAGAATGAAGAGTCAGTGCAAAGTTTAGTGTGAAATTGGACTTGCCTACCCCACCTTTACCACTAGCTACCGTAATAATTTTGGAGGAACGGTTACTCACTTTGCTTTTATCGCTCTCGAGTGGCGCGGAGACCAAGCTTCGGAGTGATGCTGCCTGATCCTTCATTGTGTCCCGTCTCCCAATAACGCCTGGGACAACCATTCCACATTGGGCTTCAGCAGATCATCAGGAACATTCTGACCGTTTGCCACATAAGCAAGTTTGAGCGGGAAACGATGTAGAAGGTTAAAGAGCGGACCGCAAGTTCCTGTTTCATCCATTTTGGTGAAGATCACTTTATCCAATCCATATTTACTGAAATGCTCAGTAATTTGTACCATATCCATGCTTTTCGCAGTCATACTCATCACCAGAAAGGTTTCACTGTTCTCAACAGGAGCAAGTAAACTCTGCAGTTCGGAGACAAGCAATTCATTTCTATAGTTTCTGCCTGCTGTATCCATAAAGATCAGATCGCAGTTTTCTAGCCGTGAAATGGCACGTTGCGTATCTCCTGGCGACTGCACAACTTCAAGCGGCACGTTCAGAATCGATGCATACGTTCTTAGCTGTTCAACTGCAGAGATACGGTACGTATCTGACGTAATAAAACCAACTTTACGCTGTTTTTTAAACATCTGCTCCGCAGCCAGTTTGGCAATCGTTGTTGTTTTTCCTACTCCTGTAGGTCCAGCCACATATACAATTCGAGTGCTAGGCAGGATGCCCTCTTGAATACGGTCTTTCAGAAAAGTCGCTATCTCCAACCGAAGTGCCTCTTCAACATCCGATTCTTGCAATTTACCCTCAGCTAACCCCTGCTCAATAGGTTCAAACCAGGATTCCCATACTTCTGGCCAAATTTCTTGGTCCGCAAGCCGCTCCTGGCTCTTCATTAATTCTTCAGGAATTGTTGTCGCAACTGTTCCTTGCTTGGAAAGCTTGGTCATCATCTGCTTCAAGTCCTGTAACTCGTTCAACAGCTTGTCCTGCTGCTGATCCATACCACGATCTTGGATACTAGGCGTTGAACCCGAAAAATCCGCCCCTTGCGGTCGCGGTTTATGCTCACTGCTCAGGAAATCTGAGCCGTAATCCATTTTTTCATCTATTCCACTTGATTTGGATACAGATGGAACAGCCGCCGTTTTCTCCTGCTCTTTTTGGTCCACCGCCGCTACAGTTTCCCTTGCATCGGCCCCCCCTACAAACGAACGAGCGGTTTGAGCATAAGCTTCAGGTACAAACGAACGAGGCACAGGCGTAAATGAATTTTGCGCCTTCTTAACAGAAGAACCATTCGCCTGACCAGGCTGCTCTTTATCTACTGCTGCAACCACTTCGATACGTTTTTTGCGGAACATCCCGAGCACTCCGCCCACCTTGATTTCTTTGGTGGACAGAATGACGGCGTCACTTCCCAGGTCTTTGCGAATTTGAAGCATAGCTTCGGGCATGGTCTCAACAACGTATTGTTTTACTCTCATAAGTTCACCACCCCGATACTTTGAATTTCAACATTCGGCTCCAACTCGCTATAGGAAAGCACCGGAATATCCTGCATCGTTCTTTCAATCACCTGACGCAGATACATTCGAATGGTTGGAGAAGTTAACACGATGGGTTGTTGACCCGATTGAATTAATCGATTTACTTGTTCACTCAGCTTTTGGTACACACTTTGAGTAGAGACTGGATCCAGTGCAAGATAGCTACCTTGCTCTGATTGTTGCACACTTTCAGCAATTTTCTTCTCAAGTCCTGGTCCAACCGTGATCACTTGAAGGGTTTCACCTTTTTGCGAGAATTGTTGTGTAATCTGACGAGATAACGATTGTCTAACGTACTCCGTTAACACATCTGGATCCTTCGTATAAGTTCCATAGTCTGCCAGCGTTTCAAAAATAGTAACCATATCTCGAATCGATACTTTTTCACGTAGCAGCTTCGCTAGTACCTTTTGTACATCACCAATCGAGAGAACGGAAGGAATTAACTCATCCACCAGTGCAGCATAATTCTCTCTAAGGTTGTCTACAAGTGCCTTCGTCTCTTGTCTTCCAAGCAATTCGTGCGCATGTTTCTTGATTAGTTCTGTTAGATGAGTCGCAACGACAGAAGGCGGGTCAACTACCGTATATCCAGCGAGCTCTGCCCGATCTTTAGTCACTTCATCAATCCATAGCGCAGGCAAACCAAATGCCGGCTCTGTTGTTTCGATTCCTGTTACGGATTCTTCATCATATCCAGGACTCATCGCAAGATAATGGTTTAGAAGCAGTTCTCCGCCACCAACCGCATTACCCTTAATTTTGATCACATACTCATTAGGTCTTAGTTGAATATTGTCACGAATACGGATCACTGGTACCACCAAACCCAATTCAAGCGCACATTGTCTTCGAATCATAATGATCCGATCCAGCAAGTCTCCGCCTTGTTGATTGTCAGCCAGAGGAATCAAACCGTAACCAAACTCAAATTCGATCGGGTCCACCTGAAGCAAGTTAATAACACTTTCAGGACTTCTGACTTCTTCAATCTGTTGTTCTTCTTCCAATTGCTCTTCTGCTTCCTGTTTCAAATTCAGATTATTCTGCATTCGCCAGGCGGCAAAAGCAAGAACACCTGCGAGCGGCAATGTTGTAATTACATGAATTGGCGTAAAGAATCCCAGCATCGCGATGACAAAAGCTACGATATAGATGAGTATCGGATATGTAAACAACTGGCCAGTAATATCATCTGCCAAGTTTCCTTCCGATGAGGCTCTGGTAACAATCAATCCCGCCGCAGTTGAAATAAGCAGTGCGGGAATCTGGCTAACCAATCCGTCCCCGATAGTCAGCACCGAGTACGTGGAAAGTGAAGTTGCAAAATCGTAACCATGTACCGTCATACCGATAATAAATCCACCGATCAGGTTGATTAGGAGGATGATAATACTTGCAATGGCATCCCCTTTTACGAATTTGCTGGCACCATCCATCGCTCCATAAAAGTCGGCTTCGCGTTCAATTTTGGAACGGCGCTCACGCGCCTGCTGTTCATTAATTAAACCAGCATTCAAGTCGGCATCAATACTCATTTGTTTACCAGGCATAGCATCAAGCGTGAACCTTGCTGCTACTTCAGCTACACGTTCGGAACCTTTGGTAATAACGATAAACTGTACGACCACCAGGATCAAAAACACGATAAATCCAATGGCTATCTGCCCACCCGCTATCCAGCTACCAAAGGTAGCAACAACAGCTCCAGCATCACCTTTACCTAGGATCAACTTCGTTGTTGAGATATTGAGTGCCAGTCTGAACAACGTAGTAATGAGCAACAATGCCGGAAATATGGAAAACTGTAATGCTTCTTTGCTGTTCATGGCGACAAGCAAGATCATCAAAGCAATAGAGATGTTGATAACGAGCAACATATCGAGCAGCCAGATGGGGATCGGGAGAATCATCATCAACACAATGCCGATAATACCCGCAAGGATAGCTAAATCTTTTGTTTTCAATGAATGTACGGCCTCCGATCCCTGTTATTTCGTTCTGCCCTTAAGTTTATATACATAAGCCAGCACTTCGGCTACAGCTTGAAACAAATCGGCCGGTATAGCGTCACCAATCTCAGCTCTCTGGAACAATGCCCGTGCCAGTGGTTTGTTTTCCATCGTAATCACACCGTGTTCTTTGGCAATTTCTTTAATGCGCAGAGCGACATAATCCTGCCCTTTAGCAATAATTTGCGGAGCCTCCATCTCAGACCCCTCATACTTCAGTGCTACTGCAAAGTGTGTTGGGTTCGTGATGATTACATCTGCGTTCGGTACTTCCTGCATCATACGCTGCATAGCCATACGACGCTGGCGCTCCCGAATTTTGCCCTTAATCAGCGGATCGCCTTCCATTTTCTTATACTCATCTTTGATATCTTGCTTCGACATGCGTATATTCTTTTCATAATCGTACTTCTGGTACATGTAGTCGAATACGGCAAGTACCAGGAGTGCAACTGCAATCTTGACACCAAGATTTAAAGTAATAGAAGCAGCAAACTGTAAAATCGCATCCATTGAAAAATGTGATAATGAAGCAATATCAGACTGGTAACTAATAATTGTGCTGTACACAAGGTAGCCGATAATAGACATTTTCAAAATGGACTTTGCAAATTCAACTAGCGAGCGAAGTGAAAAAATATTTTTAAACCCTTTGATTGGATTTAGTTTCTCGAGCTTCGGTTTTAAACCCTCGCCTATAAGAAGAAACCCCACCTGCATGTAGTTAACGATTAACGCAATTAGTGCTGCGCCAAGCAAAACGGGAGCGAGCAACAACATCACTTCAATCCCGTAACGCATCATCAGTGCCATCACATTTTCTTCGGTTACATTCATGCTGAGTCGATTAATAAAAATATCTGTAAACAGCTTTACCATGCGCTCTTTATAAAACGAGCTAAACATCATCATGGTCAAAAATGTAAACAGGAGAATCGAGGCACCGGATAACTCCATACTTTTTACGACTTGCCCCTTTTTTCGTGTATCCTGTCGCTTTTTAGGGGTGGCTTTCTCTGTCTTCTCTCCAGAAAACAATTGGAGATCAAGTTGAAGTTTCATCTGAATCCTGTCCTCCGTTTCACTCATCCCGGCCTTTGTCCGATCGTTCCAAGCAGTTTTTCCATAGTTCGGAACATGACCTCGAACAATTGACCAAACACAAAGGCGAAGCTGGGAACCAGCAGGAGCAAAATAGCAATTCCAACGAGTACCTTGAGCGGCATACCTACAGCAAATACATTAAACTGTGGAGCCGTTTTGGCCAAAAAGCCCAACCCTACATCCGTCAGAAACAGAGCGACTACAATCGGAGCAGCCATCTGGAAAGCAAGCATGAAAGCTTCTCCTAACGTACGTACAAGAAATTCCGCAACGCTGCCATCCGCCATCTTCAAGAAGAATATATTGGATAGCGGAATCCACCGATAACTGTATACGATGCCATCCAGCAGATAATGATGTCCATTCATAGTTAAAAATAAAAGTACAGCAAAAGCATATTTAAAATTACCTGTAAGTGGTGCAGATGCACCTGTCATCGGGTCATACACATTAGCTATACCGAAGCCTATCTGGATATCAATAAACGCCCCTGCAGTCTGTACAGCAGTCATCAAGAGATAAGCCACAAATCCCAAAAGTAAACCGATGAGGATTTCTCTGATTATTAGCAGGATGTAACTCAAGTCCGTTGGAACAGTCTGATGTATGCCAAAGGTCATATATACTGTCAACGTAACAAAAGCAGATATCCCTATTTTAAACGACGTAGGTACATTTCGAGCTGAAAAGACAGGTGCAGTTACAAAAAATGAGGCTATTCGACAAAACATAAGCAGAGCAACAGGGAAACTTTGCAGCAATGTCTCCATCGGCTAAAGCCTACCCTATGTATCTGTACAAATTATCGAGTATGTTAAACGTAAAATCGATTAATATATTCAAGATCCAGGGCCCAAACAAAAGTACCGCCAGCAGTACTGCGACTATTTTAGGTACAAAAGCGAGCGTCTGCTCTTGAATCTGAGTCGTTGCTTGGAAAATACTAATCATAAGTCCTACAACCAGAGCTAGTATGAGCATAGGTGCACTGGCCAGCAATGACGTGTATACTGCTTTTCCGGCCAGACCGATAATAAACTCCGAAGTCATGACCGTCCTCCTTTAACTCTCCGGTTCAAGTATTAAAACTCAGCAACAGTGACTTGACTACCAGATACCACCCATCCACCAGAACAAAGAGCAGTATTTTGAAAGGTAATGAGATCATGACCGGGGGAAGCATCATCATACCCATGGCCATGAGTGTACTCGCCACAACGATGTCGATCACCAGGAAAGGAATAAATATCATGAATCCCATCTGGAAAGCTGTTTTGAGCTCACTGATTGCATATGCCGGTACCATTACCGTGATTGGAATATCCTGATACGATTTCGGCTGTTCCGCCTGATTGTATTTCATGAACAGCAAGATATCCTTCTCGCGCGTATGAGTAAACATAAATTTCTTAATCGGATCTGCTGCCTTTTCTAGCGCCTCCGTTTGTGTCAAATCTCCTTTGAGATAAGGCTGTAATGCAACCTGATTAATAGAAGATAACGTAGGAGACATGATGAAAAGTGTAAGAAAAAGGGCCAGACCGACCAATACCTGATTCGGAGGCATCTGCTGGGTTCCGAGTGAAGTTCGGACAAACCCAAGCACAATCACAATCCGAGTAAAACTGGTCATCAGTACCAGCAATGCCGGGGCTATGCTAAGCACCGTAATTAATAGAATAATAGATAATGAACTAGTACTTGGCGTGTTGCCATCACCGTTCCCAATCTGAATATCAATATTAGGAATCGGCTCGGCAAAAGCCACCGTAACAGATGCCAGGCTGATAAGTCCTACGAAACAACACGCTAACCAAATCTTTTTCTTCATGAATCCCTCGACCGATCTGTAGTATTGTCTTGATCCAGGAGCTTCTCCATCTTCTCTTTACGGTTTGGCATCTGCCGAAGTTTGGATTCAAACATCTCATGAAAAGAAGCAGTGTCCTCAATTTCCATTTCCCGAGGCGGTTCTTCTTTACGAAGACGTTTAGCGAGCTTGGCTATGATGGGTGGGAGGTTTCCTTGCTGTGAAACAGCATCCCGTTCAAAGGAATCCACAATTCTCTGTGCTTCTTCCAAATCCGAAACCTTATCCAGCAGCTGTATATTCTCGCCCACACCGATCAAATAAACGTTTCCGCCAATCTCTAAAATTTGCAGTGACTTGTTTTGTCCTAGTCCGACCCCGCCCAAAATGCGAATGGTTCCGCTTCGAAACCATTGCTGATTTCGTTTGTTCAAGAATCGGATCAGGTAGACAATAAGAACCAGGATGACGGCCAGGACAACAATCACCCATACTAGCTGTAGATAATAATTGATTCCTGCGCCAGCTGGTTCTGGAGTACCCCCCTGAGCCATCAACATGCTTCTTAAGCTCCCAGTGTTTTGCTGATTGCTTCGATAACCCGATCAGATTGGAAAGGTTTAACGATAAAATCTTTGGCTCCAGCTTGAATGGCATCAATAACCATCGCTTGTTGGCCCATTGCAGAACACATAATTACTTTTGCATTTGCATCAATTTTTTTAATTTCTTTCAGAGCAGCAATACCATCCATCTCAGGCATTGTAATATCCATTGTAATCAGATCCGGACGAAGTTCCTTGAACTTCTCAACGGCTTGTGCACCATCTGGTGCTTCTCCTACGACTTCATACCCATTTTTGGACAAAATGTCCCGGATCATCATTCTCATAAATGCAGCGTCGTCTACGACTAAAATTCGGTTTGCCATGTTGGTTCAAATCCTCCCTGAATTGTGCTTATTGTAATTTCTGAATACGGTCCCATTGGCTTAGAATATCTATAACACGAACACCAAAGTTTTCGTCAATGACGACAACTTCACCCTTGGCGATCAGTTTGTTATTTACCAAAATATCAACAGGTTCACCAGCCAACTTATCCAGTTCGACAATCGAACCTTGTGATAGTTCCAATATATCTTTAATTTGCTTTTGGGTCCTTCCTAATTCTACGGTGACTTTAAGGGGAATGTCCATCAATAAATTCAAATTGTTCTCGTCTACATTAGCAAAAGCCCCATTTTGCAAATTGGCGAATTGAACAGGCTGTACATTCACATTCCTATTTGGCGCAGCACCATAGTGTTGAGGCTCACCATAGGCTGGCTGTGGTGGCATATGATATGGTTGCTGCGGTGGCATACCGTATGGTTGCTGTGGAGGCATACCTTGAGGCATCCCCATCGGAGCTTGACCATATCCACTATAGTCCTGAACAGGCTGCTGTGGAGCCTGTGGAGGCATCTGTTGCTGAGCCGGTGGCTGTTCCATAACCGGTGGCGGCGTTGGTGGTGCCACTGGCGCCGGAGCAGGCTCGGGTGTTGAAGCTACAGGAGCACTGGAGGTCGACTCTTGAGCACCTCCAATTAACATATCCACCATGTTTTTCGCAAAATGTACAGGAAGCAACTGCATCAAATTCGAATCAATCAGATCCCCTACTAACAGACGGAATGAAACTTGAATGAGTGTTTCATCTGGTGGTAGATTGGTCACACCTTCGCCGCTTTCCAAGTTGAGAATATCAATCCCTGGAGGAGAAATATTAACAAACCGGTTGAAGATGGTCGACATAGATGTGGCAGAAGACCCCATCATTTGGTTCATCGCTTCCTGTACCGCGCTAATGTGAATTTCGTTCAATTCTTCGTCAGCCGGATTTCCCTCACCGCCCAGCATTAAATCAGCGATAATTTGCGCATCTCTCTTTTTGATAACCAGTGAGTTAATGCCTTCGAATCCATCCACATAGTTCACATGAACAGCAACATGTGGCTTAGGGAACGCTTCTTCGAACTGTGTTCGGCTAATAATTGATACTTTAGGTGTTGTAATATCCACTTTAAGGCCTAATAGTGTGGACAACGCAGTCGCAGCACTGCCAAAAGTGATGTTACCAATCTCCCCCAAGGCATCCTGTTCCAGCTCCGTCAGAAAATCATCAACCGTTTTCTCAGCGGGTTCAGAACTCGAGATGGATTCCGATTGCCGAAGCAAAGCGTCGATCTCTTCCTGGGATAAATAATCCTTACTCGTCAAATTCTTCAACTCCTTCGGTGACAATTTGATCTATTTGCACAGCCACACGGTCCTTAATCGTTCCCGGACTGCCAATATACTTCAGTCTGTCACCAACTTTAATGGAAAGCCCCTCTTCCACCGGTTTATTCAGCGTAATGACATCGCCAACCGATAATCCTAAAAACTCGGCTATCGAAATTCTGGATTCACCAAGTTCGGCTACAACTGGTAATTTGGCTTTGTTTACACGTGATCTCAGCGCTTCGTATTCTTCCGGAGCTCTCGTTTTCTTCTCTGAAACAAACCACTGATGTGTTGATAACCGGGACATAATAGGCTCAAGAACGACATGCGGTATACACAAATTGATCATGCCTGTGGTATCGCCGATTTTGGTACTTAGCGAGATCAAGGCAATGGTCTCATTGGGAGATACAATCTGCATAAACTGAGGATTCGTCTCCAGTGCTTCCATTCTAGGCGAGATATCCAGTACCGTCTTCCAGGCTTCCTGCAAACTTTCGAAGGCTCGGCTGAATATGCGTTCCATAATCGTCGTTTCAATTTCTGTCATGCTTGCAATTTTTGTAGGAGCACTGCCTGTACCTCCTAGCAGACGATCCAGCATCGCATAACCCACGTTCGGGTGAACCTCCATGACCATTCGTCCCTGTAATGGCTCTGCTTCGAAAATGTTCAAAATCGTCATCTTGGGAATAGAACGGATAAACTCGTCATAAGGCAACTGTTCTACCTGCACAACATTGATCTGAACGAACGTCCGCAGCTGGGCCGAAAAATAAGTGGTGAGAAAACGAGCAAAGTTTTCGTGAATACGCGTCAGACTTCGAATGTGATCCTTGGAGAAACGCACTGCCCGTTTAAAATCGTAAGACCTGATTTTCTTCTGAGTTTCTTCCTTTTTCAATTCCTCGGCGTCCATTTCGCCTGAAGAAAGGGCTGCTAATAGGGCGTCAATCTCGTTTTGTGATAATACATCCACCATGTTCTCACCCCCTTACAGGTCTACAGCTTGTTCTATTCATTACATTGGTGCTATAACAATGTCTGAAACACTTGTGCTTTTCAAGTTCGGCTCAGGCAATGCCTCATTAATTAGCCCCGTTAGTTTCTCATTGAATTGTTTCATACCTTTTGCCGAACTCAGTGCCTCAGCTTTGGTATCCGCAAGCGCCTCAATAATGATTGGCTTAACCGTAATACTTTTAATTTTCTCAAAGTCTTCTTTAGCTTTCTTATCCGACAACTTGAAAGAGAAACTAACCATAATAATACGATCTGCATCAGCCAAATTGGTCTTAATCTGTCCAAGCTCGGATGAAACCTCTACAATTTCATCTGCTGTCAGCTTTTTTTCTTCAGCAGCTGCCGCTGTATGTGTATTGTCGTTCTTGTTTTGACTTTGCATAAATACAAAAACTACGACCACAATGAGTGTGATTGCAAGCAACGTTGTTGCAATCCAGGGCATCATCTTTTTCATCAGGACTCCTCCGTTTGCTGCACTTTAATCGTGGCTGCCTGAACTCCAATTTCACGGTTGTATTCTTTGATTTTGGAAATCACTTCATCGGCCTTTTCAAGCACGATTAATCTTTTTCCCGTTACCAGAGTAATATACGTGTCCGGCGTCTCTTCCACGATTTCGACCATCAGCGCATTTAACCACATGGGAGAACCATTTAACCGCGTAACTGAAATCATGTCAAGCCCCCTCAATCATAGTGGAGGAGCAAGCTCCCCCACCATTTCAAAATCACTAATCAGTTATTATCGTTTCAGGTTAACGACCTCTTGAAGAATTTCGTCTGATGTTGTAATGATCCGGGAGTTCGCTTGGAAGCCACGCTGTGACACAATCATCTCGGTAAACTCATTCGTCAAATCAACATTGGACATTTCGAGCTGACCAGCAATGATAGCCCCTGTACCGTCTTCTGCACTATTTGCTGTAACTGGATCAAGTACCCCATCCGGATTGGCATTCGCCGTCATACGATACAAGTTGCCGCCAATTTTCTCAAGACCTGCAGGATTAACAACTTTACCAATCCCCAGCTGCGCTCCGGCTTGAACCGTTCCATCAGCCATCGTCTGATTGATAAAACCATCCTGACCGATTGTGAATGAAACCACATCATCCTCAAGAGTAATGTTGGCACCACCATTATCCAATACGAACAAGCCATCAGAAGTTACCAGGTTCCGGGCAGCATCAACATGGAAATCACCCGCACGAGTCAAGTAAGGTACAGTTTGCGCATCACTCAAGCGTACCAGAAAAAATCCATCTCCATTAATTCGAAGGTCAGTAGGATTATTGGTGGTCATCGGGCTACCAGCCAAATGCATTGTGTCAATCGACCCTACTGAAACACCTAGACCGATTTGCTGTGCATTGACACCACCAGAAGGTGCATCCGTTGGAGCCGTTACCCCTTTAGTCGTTTGGCTCATAATGTCTTTGAACATCACTCGGCTTCCTTTAAATCCAACCGTGTTTACGTTCGCGATATTGTTACCAATGACATCGAGTTTGGTTTGAAAACCCCTCATCCCGGAAACGCCTGAGTACATCGATTTCAACATTTTACAAAATCCTCCCAGCCTTAAATTGGTTGCCGCATCAGTCGGTCAGCGGCATTCCGGCTCCCGAGAAGGGCCAGCCGGCTATGAAATAATTACAGCACTATCGATTTGAGTAAAGACATTGTCTTTCATACTTTCACTATCCATTGCTGTAACGACAGTACGATTTTTGACATTGACGATAAAAGCCATATCCTGCATCAAAATGAGTGACTCTTTTGCCCCTTTGGCAGCAGCCTTGTCCAGTGCAGAACCAATTTGTTTCATTTGTTCGGTTTTCAACTCGATACCACGTTGTTCTAATCGTTTAGCTGCATGATTGCTGAGTTTTAAAAGGTTATCTTCCAGTACTTGAGCAAAGGGTTTAGACGGTGTGCCAGATGTGTCTCCCGTTTGGGGTTTGCGAAGCATATTTGGAGTAACAGGACCCGTATATAACTGTCCAACGGTTATACGGTCACTCATATGCTCTGCTCTCGATCTTCAGGTTCACTCGTCCCGGCATTCACATCAGACGGGTTACTACCATTAGTATTTATAGCATCACTTTGAACGTTCTGGGCAGCTGACTTCGTTTCCTCAGCTTGCTTGGCACGATTCACCTGAATGATTTCATCCAGTTTAATTTCGTCGTTGCCCACCTTCGCATACTGAACGCCGTCTCGCACAATGATTGAATCTACAGTACCCTGACGAAGCGTACCACTGTCTGTTTTATCAGAAGAAAGCCAACTGATTTCCATACCGATCATACCCGATACCGCTCCAAGTGACTGATTTAACGTTTTAAGCTGCGTAGAGATGTTAACCAGTTGCTCCACTGAGCTAAATTGCGCCATTTGAGCAATAAACTCTTTATCTTCCATCGGCTGCATCGGATCCTGATTCTGCAACTGTGTAATCAAAATTTTCAGAAATTGATCCTTACCAAGTTCTTTCGTTGCAGCACTTGTTGTGGCTCTATTTGCAGCCGCGTAATTAGGCCAAGTATTATTAGTAGAAACAATTTCATTCGCCATATATTCACCTCATCCCTGTTTAAGCCTCTGCAGTAAATGACTCTCTCTGAATTTCGCTACCTTCCACCTGCTCGCTACGCCAGTTGCGCAACTCTTCCTGCAGCCCCGCGGCTGTCACAGCTTCATCGGTATGCTCCCCACGCTCACGGGAACGTTTTTGTTGCTGAGATTGATTTCCTTGTTGACGTCCGCCATCCTGATACATTTCAGATCCGAGCGAACTGTTCTGAGTGACCTCGAGCCGTTCCACCTGAATGCCCTGAGATTGTAACGAGGAACGTAACTGCATCATCTGTTGTTCAAGCATGTCTTTCGCCATGACATGTTCAGTCATGAACCTGGCAACCAATTGTCCGTTTTGCAACGTAATCTGTACATCCAATTTTCCCAAATGTTCAGGGCGGAGAGAGATTGTGGCTTCAGAAAATCCTTTTTGATTCACGATATCCAGCTTGCTAACCACAAATTGCGTCATTTCTTTGGCAAAATTCGTTGCTTGCATGACAGGCTCAGCGGGTTTGCTCACGACTGTACCTGAGCTTCGCAAGGACAACTCGCCAGCTGTTACAATGTTTGAATGATGGATTGCAGGTTGCGCATCGGCAACGGGTGTTGAGTCATTTTTAACCGTCACTGTTGTTGCTTTAGATTCTGTTTGAACTGTTGCTGATGCAGTCGTCTGAGGTGTTATCCCATCTGTTTTGGACGCTGTAGTCGGAGCACCGTTAGGTGTTTGAACAGCTGCATCCTTTATTGCTGAGAATGTATTCAGTATCGATTTGAGTTCAGACCAACCCTTTTTCCCATCCGTTTCGACTCCAGCTTCCTTCAACTGACTCTGCAACTGCTGAAGTAAATGTTGGAATTCGGGAGCACTCTTGACTACATTAGGACCTGGTTTAAGAACTTCCGTTGCCAATTGTGTCAGCACATCCTGTAATACAAAACGGACTGCAGCTGGATGCTGAGACAGTTCAACAGCAGATGCAGATGTAGGAGCTTGATCTAAATTAGAACCAACCTCACTTAGTGAAGCTTGCTGATTTCCATCTGAATCTTTATTTAATAATGCGTACAATTGCTGGATCAACGATTGAAGACCTGCAAGCAAGGCCGGATCATTTTCCAGAGCTTTGTCTAACGTATCCAGATCACCAAATAATTTTTCAAGCATTTCCATCAAACCTGACGAATCCGTACCAACTAATAGTGAACTTAACGCGTCCGTTACAGATGTGTTATTTTCTTCATTTTCTGAGGCAAAAGTAAACATCAACGGAGCAGACGTCTTTGTTGTTACTGCACCATTCGTTCCATCAGTACCCTCACCAGTTCCGCTTCCCCCAGCCAATGACTGTGCCAGCGTCTGCAAGAACTCAGCTCCAGTTCCTGTAACCGAACCTTTAGACTGCGCTGTTGATGACTGTGTTGAACCAGAAGTTTTGGAAGAAGCCCCAGCGTTCATTTGATATACGAGTGACATTTTTTCACCTCCCCTCCATGCATTAAGAATAGAGTTGTTACTTATTGCCCATTAGCCGATTCAACACTTTGGCTGTCTCAACCGAATCTTCTTTAGACATGTTCTCAAGCAACTGGGATCGTGTTGCATCATTAACTGAATTGAGTATGGTCAGTGTTTTATCCGGACTAATTTTATAGGTTTCGAGCAATAGTTTGGCTCCGCTTGACGCAGACATCGAAGCAAAGGTCTGGCTTAACTGATTTTTATCCAAATTTTTACTATTAGTTCCTGTTGTCGTGGTCGTTGCTGCTGTTTCCTTTTTCAATCGGGACTGCAGGGCATCCAAGGCAAGATCGCCTGAAGGCTTCGCATCCTTCATCAGCATGGTCACATCCGCTGCAGTCTTCGGATCCATCTTTTCCAGCACCTTCGTCCGGGCAGTCGACTGCATCGCGCTCAACATAAGCACCATTTCTTCATTCGTCATATTTTGCAAAATCGGAGCGGCTTTACTTGGGCTCATATCAGCGTACATTTTAGCCAGACTTTTAATCTGCTTCTGATAATCACTTTCGGTTTCCGGTTCAGAAGCTGCAGCTGTTTCAGAAGCCTTATTTGCATCATCCAATTTCTTTTGCAAATCAGCTGTTTTCTGCGTCTCCGCAGTAGCCGCATCTTTGGCCGCTTTCAGCTCTGCTTCTTTCGCTGTGACCTGAGATTTTAGCTTTTCAATCGTTGCTTCCGCACTTTCAACCTGCTTTTCGCTCTTTTCCAACTTCTCTTTCTCCGGATCAAGCACCGGATCAGGTACCCAATTCTTGACTACAGGAATTTTTTTGGCAAGTTCGAGCGCGTTATTTCGAATATCTACATTAAATAGAGTAAGCAGTACACCTAAGAGTACAACCGTGAATACAATCGGGATCGAAATCATGAGAAACTTTTCCCATCCACTCCCGGACTCTTTTTCGATATCAGTGTCTTTTACAGCCACCGTTCATTCCTCCTTCGCGAGACAACTTCGCTTCCGGCTCACATCAGTTCGCGCGGGCTTTGGCGGCGAAGCGTACAGTAGCCATCTCGTCCAGATCGTTCTGTTCCCGGAGGAGCATCTCCTGCTGAAATCTGCCTTTAGCCTTATCTCTCGCTCCAAGCCACACTTTTTCGTCAACTACTTTACCATTCAGAAAGCTCTGATTCCGCTGCACATTGACCTGAGCATGCTCCACATCACTGTTCTTACGCGATATACATTCGTCAAGGTGATATGCATATCGTTGCATTTCCTGCAAACTGGATACGGAAGCACAATTTTCAGTTGCCGCTTGAATAATGTTCATCAGATTATTTCGATCATTAATCAATTGCAACAAATGCTCTTCTTCCGTCTGAAGTTTACCGATCGCTGTGGATAACATCCATTCTGCCTGTGTCTTCTCATTGCTTTTCAGGTCAACAACCTTCTGGAAATGATATCGAAATTTCATCGTTTACCCTTCATCTCCTTGCGAATTCAAGAATCAAACGCTCCTGTACTTCACTTAACGTTACCTTTTCATCAACTTTTTGCTTCGTAAAATCCCAGATATGATCAATCTGATCCATCGCTTCATCTATAGCTGCATTTGATCCCCGTTGATACGCACCAATGTTAATCAAATCTTCAGACTCTTTGTACACTGCCATCAGACGTTTCATATTGTTAACCGCATCAATCTGCTCTTCAGGAGCGATGTCCTTCATGACACGGCTGATACTTGCAAGCACATCAATCGCGGGGAAATGACCTTTATTCGCTATCGCACGGTTCAGCACGATGTGACCATCCAAAATCCCTCGGACTGCGTCTGCAATTGGTTCATTCATGTCATCCCCATCGACGAGAACAGTATAGAATGCCGTTATCGAGCCAGTGGGACCTGTTCCTGCACGTTCCAACAGTTTCGGTAGACTTGCAAAAACGGAAGGTGTATAACCTCTCATCGCCGGCGGTTCTCCTACTGCCAAACCGACTTCCCTTTGCGCCATGGCGTAACGGGTCACCGAATCCATCATTAACATCACGTTCATGCCTCGATCTCTGAAATACTCCGCAATCGTCGTTGCTATGACAGCACCCTTGATTCGGATCAGAGCAGGTTGATCTGATGTTGCCACGATGACGACAGACCGTTCCAGGCCTTCCGGACCAAGATCCCGTTCGATAAAGTCACGAACCTCCCGTCCACGCTCACCTACCAGTGCAATCACGTTCACATCCGCAGCGGTATTCCTAGCGATCATGCCCATCAATGTACTTTTTCCGACACCTGAACCGGCAAATATACCCACACGCTGTCCTTTGCCTACAGTGAGCAAGCCATCAATTGCCCTCACGCCTACACTCATCGTTTCAAGAACACGCGGTCTATCCATAGGGTTAACAGGGGTATTGGAAGTAGAGTACATCGGCATTCGGGATGGTAACAATGAACCGTCAAGCGGCTGTCCCAGTCCGTCCAACACTTTACCAAGCAATTCAGAGCCTACTTGTACTCCTAAAGGTTTTCCGGTTCCGACCACGTCACAACCCGGACCAATGGATTGAAGTTCTCCAAGCGGCATAAGCAACACCTTGTTATCCCGAAACCCCACAACTTCAGCCTGTAGCGGCTTAGCTGATTTGCCAGGATAGATGTAACATACGTCGCCAATGCTGGCATCCGGTCCTTCTGATTCCACCATAAGCCCAATGACCTGAGTTACTTTTCCATTTATACGCACAGGATCAAACTGCCGCAGATGCTCCATATAACGCTGTGAACTAAGAACCTTCATGTTGATTTCTTCGCTCCTCATCCTCAAGTGCTATGCGGATCAGTTCCTTTTTGATCTCGGCAAGCTGTGTATCAATTCTTGCATCAACACTTCCAAATGAAGAACGGATAACACAGCCCTTATCTTTAACCGTAGCATCAGGCAAAATCTGTAACTCTGCCTGCGAATCAATGGAAAGAGCAAGTTCCTCCCTTGAAGCTTGTACAAAAGAAAACTGCTCAGGCGCCACACAGAGCGCGATCTGTCCTTGCTCCCTTTTTCTGGACAAACTCTGACGTATCAGCTCAATCGTTTGTTCAGGCTCTACCGTAAGTTGCTTATCTATCACTTTCTCCGCAATGCCACAAGCAAGTTCAACAAGAAACGGCTCGGCTTCCTGAATAATCTGTTCTTTGGCAACATACGCTTCCTGAAGCACCCCTTGTGCTTCTTTCATCATCTCTTCGATCTTCACCTGGAGATCCAGTTCAGCTTGTGCTCTTCCCTCTTCAAACCCTTGCTGAAAACCTTGAGCGCGGAGAGCTTCAGTCAGATGTTCATCCTGCTCTCGTTGCTCCTGCCACCAGCGTTCAATCTGTTCCTGGGCTTCCTGAAGCATTCGCTCCGCCTCTTCCGAAGCATCACGCACCTGCTTTTCCGCAAACTCCTTGGCATCTTCCAGCATCTCAGCAGTAAGACGTTCTGTCTCTTCATCGACTCGTGCCTGAAGCACTTCCGATTCAGAAACTGATGCACCGTCCTCTTCCAATCCAGTCTCATCTTCACCGCCATAATAGTGATGATTTTCGAGCCTTTTATGGTCTTCTACCGGTACATACTGGAAAGATTTAATCAAATTAGACAATGATATCATCTCCTCCACCACGTGCGATAATGATCTCGCCAGCTTCTTCCAGTCTGCGGATCGTACCTACGATACGTGTCTGAGCTTCCTCCACATCACGTAGCCGCACAGGGCCCATGAACTCCATCTCTTCCTTGAAAGTTTCGGACATCCGTTTCGACATATTACGGAACACAGCTTCACGTACTTCTTCGCTTGCGACTTTGAGTGCAAGTTGCAGGTCGGCATTGTCGATATCCCGAATAATACGTTGAATGGAGCGATCGTCCACATTGACAATGTCTTCGAAAACAAACATCCGTTTTTTGATCTCTTCTGCAAGTTCCGGATCCTGAATCTCAAGGGAGTCCAAAATTGTACGTTCCGTCCCCCGATCGACACCATTCAAAATCTGAACGATGGATTCGATACCGCCTGCATTTGTGTAATCCTGCGTCACTGTAGAAGACAACTTTTGTTCCAGCACACGTTCCACCTGTGAAATAACTTCTGGTGAAGTGCTGTCCATCACAGCTACTCTACGAGCAACATCTGCTTGCTTCTCCTGAGGGAGAGAGGACAGAATGGCCGCAGCTTGCTCAAATTGCAGATAAGAAAGTACAAGCGCAATCGTTTGCGGACTTTCATTCTGAATAAAGTTCAGAATCTGATTCGGATCAGCTTTACGTGCGAAGTCAAAAGGTCTGACTTGTAGCGTAGCTGTCAAACGATTAATAACTTCAAGCGCTTTGGAGGAGCCGAGTGCTTTCTCCAAAATTTCCTTTGCATAGGTAATACCGCCCTGAGAGATATACTCCTGTGCCAAACAAATCTGATGAAACTCGGACATAATCATGTCCTTTTCGGATGCATCAACCTTACGCACGTTGGCAATTTCCAACGTAAGCTGCTCAATCTCCTCATCACGGAGATGTTTAAAGATCTGAGCAGACACTTCCGGACCTAATGTAATTAATAATATTGCTGCTTTTTGTCTGCCAGTTAATCCGGCATTGCCTGCCTTTGCCAATGCGTTCACCTCTATTCGTCAGCCAGCCACGTACGCAGCAGATTGACGAATTCGTCCGGCTTTTTCTTGGCCAAACTCTCCAATTGTTTGCGCACCTGACTTTCGTTCGTCACACTGTCCAATGTTATGGACGGGAACTCTGTTGCTACTGGAAGCGGGATTTCTTCCTCTTCTTGGATCTCATTTTGTTTACGACGACGACGTACTAACAAGATCACTACCGCAGCGATCAGGACCGCAATAAGTGCTCCGCCACCCCACATCATCGCAGGAGTCAACTGGAAGCCCGTATTGGCATCTGCAGCTGTTGCAAAGCCCTGTGACATGACTGATACTTTTTTTGTCAGGTCTGCGTCAGTTATTGTTGTGCCTGAGTCCGCCAATGACGCGCGAACGATATTAACTAGAATATTTTCGATCGCATCTCGAACAGGCTGTTGTAATTCGTTTTGCCCTGCGGGTGGTTCAACCGCCACGTTGATGGTTAAATCTTTTACAGTATATGGGCTTGAAATGATATCTTTGGCAATTCGATTCACTTCATAATTTATCGTGCTTGATGATTCTTCCGAATTCGCATTGCTATTAGAATCAGAAGAAGGATACCCTGGAACGTCCTGTTGGCCGGTACCTGCTACACCACCTGTCGGAGTTCCCCCACCAGTGTAGCTCTTCTGAATTTGCTGTACACTGATTTCGATCCCCTTCATGTTCTCTTGATCAACAGGTGTAACGAGATTTTCTTTGCTTGTCACTTTATCGAAATTCAGTTTGGAGGCCACCAAAACGTTGACCTTATCCTCACCTACAATTTGAGAGAGGAATTGCTTCACGTTATTTCGCACGTCACTCTCAAACTTTTTCTGTAATGCCATGTTCTCCTGCACTTCAGATGACAAGCCACCACTGCCACCGCGAGCGGTTGGAACGAGTTCAGCCTCATCCGTGTTCGTGATCGTGATGTTCTCGATGGGCAGGTTCGGAACAGCTGTTTTAACCAAATTAAAGTATCCATCTACAGCTGCCTGATTCGGGTGATACCCCGGTTTAAATTGCAATGCTACGGAAGCCGAAGCTTTGTCCTGTTCTTCCAAACCTGCAAAGATATTATCTTTTGGCATGTTAACAAGGACTTTGGCATCCTGAATGCCCTGCATACGCTGGAGTAGCTTTTCAACTTCTCCGTTTAATGCATTGTTGTATTTCACATCAAACTCTTTATCTGTCATACCGATTGGTGATGATGAGCTTTCAAACGCTTTATAACCAAGGGAACCATTTTGTATGATGCCTTGGGATCCGATATTCACTTTGGTCAGCGCTACATCTGTACTGGGTACAGAAATACTTTTTCCGTCCGCGCTAAGTTTATATGGGATATTAGATGAGTTCAGATAATTGATGACACCAGCTGAATCACTTGCATTTAAATCTGTGAACGCCACTTCATATTCTGTCTTGGATAACTGCATCGTGAGAACCACTGCTGCCAAAATCAGAAATAAGAAGGTTGAAATAAATAATGTTTTCTGCTTTTTGCTAAAGCTATTCCAGTACTGTGATGCCTTGTCCCTGTACTGGGCAATTCTCTCATTCACTCTGTCACCCCATCCGAAACTTTGCTTAGTCTGTCCTGACAAAAGCTTGAGCGTTCTCCTAGCTTTGATCAGGAGCAGCATCGCAGCTGCTTGTCGTAATGATCAGCGCTACTGTTTGCGCAAATGAACTCTTATAGTTGTGTGCGCATAACCTCTTGATATGCCTCAACCACTTTGTTACGTACTTGAGTGGTAAGTTGCAGACTAAGCAGGGCTTGTTCGGAAGCAATCAACACCTGATCTACATTCGCTTTACCTACCAAAAATTGATTTGACATTTCATGAGCCTGGGTTTCCTGTGCGGCTACAGAGCCCAGTGCATTTTGTAAGTATGTACCGAAGCTCTGAATGCTTTCGGCCGGTGTAGAAGATTTATTTTCAGTTCCTACACTTTTCATTTGCAACGGCTGAACTCCCTGAGCGTTAAACATATTGTTCTGAATCATAAATGTCCCTCCCTTTTATCTCTTCTTTTCAGTTCGTTGTCGAAGAATGCAACAGTTAACCTTTTCCAATTTCTAACGCTTTAGAAATCATCGCTTTGGTTGAATTCAGTGCAGTAACGTTAGCCTCATAAGAACGTGAAGCCGAGATCATATCGACCATTTCTTTTGCAATATCCACATTAGGCATGAACACATACCCTTCTGCGTTTGCATCTGGATGAGTCGGGTCATAAACCGGTTTGAATGGCGACTGATCTTCCCGAATCTCGGTTACCCTTACACCATCACCTGAACCTCCACCACGCATCTGGTTTTGTAACATCGTGCTGAAGGATGTTTTATTCGGTTCAAGCACTACCATTTTCCGCTTATATGGAACTGCGACCCCATTCGACATGCTCGCGCGCGTGGTTTCAGCATTTGCTATATTGGAAGAAATGACGTCCATACGCAAACGTTGAGCTGTAAGAGCCGAAGCACTGATTCCAAAACTGTTGCTAATGTTCAACGCGGTTATCTCCCTTCTACGCCTACTCGCATCATTTTAATTTGTTCGTTCACTTGCTGGATATAAGCGTTGTAACGCAATTGATTATCCGCCAGAAGACTCATCTCTCGATCAATATCCACATTATTCTGGTTGTTATTCATGGAAGTGGACTGGTCCATATTAACTACTGGTGTTGGTACTAAAGAGGAAGGACCTATGACAAAATGCCTTGGATCCGTTACTTTCCCTTTAAGAACAGGTAAATCACCGCTCATCTGATCCTGTAACATTTCTTCGAAAGAAACGTCTGATCGCTTGAAATACGGGGTATCGGCGTTCGCTACGTTATCAGCTATCGTTCGTTGTCGCATGTTCGACGCATCGAGCGCACCTTGTAATCTTTTAAAGCTAATATCGTTTAAAAGATTCACAACATCCCTCCTCTCATTAGTATATATGGAAAAAGATTGAATCTTTTCACGCGAAACTGCTGTTGTTTTTTCGACAAAAACATTCGTGTTTACACGGTTTTCTAGGACTTAAGTAGAATTAACTCTGATGTTGTCGTATAACATAAGTTTCTTCGAGTTTGGGATATATTACAATAAGAAAAAAGCCCTATCTTTTCTTAAAGAGAGGGCTTTTTGTGTATTTTCTGCAAAATATGATTTTTTTCGTAAATATTCAGTCCCAAATCAAAAATGTGTTAACAATCTTGAGGCATGCCCTTAAACATTCTTAAAATAAAACTCATTTTTCCAGCCTGTATTTCAGTCTGAGCACCTTTAAATGTACCTTTCCGCAAAAGGATTTCAATTTGTTAAGTTTAGCATTTTTTACCGTCATATTAGGGTTTTAAGCTTATATTACACTGTATTTTTATGTAGCCAACTCTACTTTATTTCACATTTTATGTATGAAAATTCATTGGAACTATCATTTCTGACGCAACACTTTCTTAACAATTGTATAGGTCACTACTATTTTATATTTAGAAAACAATTGATGCCTTCTCCATTTCCCACAAAACGACGTTTTGCACATTTGCGCAAAATATTCCGGTTTATTCGCTTAGCACCAGATAACATTTAAATAATTAAAATTCTTTTAATGGAAATACATGGTTGCATAAAAATAGGAATACCAACTAATCCGCTACCCTTTATACAATTATCCATGCGGCCCAAGTCCTAGTTTCTAGCATAAATGATCGCCACCTCTCTATTATCGGTCCAATCATCAGAAAAGGTTAGACCATAATATAAATAAGGATATGTATCCATAAACACGACATCTAACACAGCATGCTCTGTATAAAAGTACAGAACATCTTGATTAATGTTCACTGTTTATGGTACATACCCCATGTTTTATTCCATACAACCATCTTATCATGTGATACTAGAAGCTACATTCATTACCCTTTGCTCTTACTTAAAGGATGTATTGACTTAAATCTCGATCCGTCGCAATATCATGTAATTTCTCACGTACATACTCTGGTGTAATCACCATACGTTCCAACGTAAGCTCAGGAGCCTCGAAGGACAAGTCTTCCAGAAGTTTTTCCAGTATAGTATGCAGACGGCGAGCCCCAATGTTTTCTGTGTTTTGGTTAACAGCTTCCGCGAGCTTGGCAATCTCGCGTATTGCATCCTCCGAGAACTCAATCTCAATATTCTCTGTGCGGAGCAAATCGACATATTGCTTCGTTAGCGCATTCTGAGGTTCCGTTAGGATAGAAACAAACTCCTCCAAGGTAAGACTGTTTAACTCTACACGAATAGGGAAGCGTCCCTGAAGCTCCGGAATCAGATCTGAAGGTTTAGCCACATGGAATGCACCAGCCGCCATAAACAGAATATAATCCGTTTTGACAGGCCCATACTTGGTCATGACCGTTGATCCTTCAACAATCGGTAGAATGTCACGCTGAACGCCTTCACGGGAAACATCTGGACCACTTCCACGACCTTGACTGGCTACTTTATCAATCTCATCGATAAAAATAATGCCTGTCTGCTCTGCACGTCTTATGGACTCTTGAGTCACATCATCCATATCAATTAATTTGCCCGCTTCTTCTTGAATAAGCACTTTACGTGCTTCCTTAATAGCCAACTTACGTTTCTTCGTACGGCGCGGCAACAAACTGCCAAACATCTCCTGCATGTTCATGCCCATCTGATCATTACCCTGGCCAGCAAACATATCCATCATGTTCGGCGTATTGTCTTCTACATCGATCTCAATGATGTCATCTTCCAGTTTACCAGACAATAGATCGAATTTGATTTTACGGCGACGCTCAGCAACGTTTGCGTCAGGTTCAGGTTCGTCCTGATCCTGAGGGGCATTTCCATTCCCGTTGTTCCCAAAGATCATTTCAAACGGATTACGCTGATTTTTAGACTTGGACTGAGAAGGAGCCAAAATATGTACAATGCGCTCGTTAGCCGCTTCTTCCGCTTTGTCCTTCACTTGTTCAGTTCGTTCGAGCTTGACCATACGCAGGGATGTTTCAATCAAATCACGAACCATGGATTCCACATCACGTCCAACATATCCCACTTCGGTAAACTTGGTTGCCTCGACTTTGACAAAAGGTGCCCCTACCAGTTTCGCAAGACGACGCGCAATTTCCGTTTTACCGACGCCTGTAGGCCCAATCATCAGTATATTTTTAGGTACAATATCATCCTGTGTGTGTTCTGGCAAAAGACTACGTCGATAGCGATTACGAAGGGCTACTGCCACTGATTTCTTCGCCTGTTTTTGACCTACGATATATTTATCCAGTTCCGTAACAATCTGTCTTGGCGTTAAAGCTTGAGAATTCATAAGCTTCCCTCCTACAAGTATGTTGACGTCAATTCAGCCACAAGAGCAAAGAATCTCCTTAACGTAAACCGGAGCAGATGTAGCATCTAGTTCCTGTACGGGAGATTTCTTTGTTCCTACAATTCTTCGACGATAATATTACTATTCGTGTATACACACAGCTCGGAAGCCACCTGAAGAGACTCACGCGCAATATCTTTCGCTTCCATCTGTCCAGCGTGACGTTTCAGCGCCCGCGCAGCGGATAAAGCAAAATTACCACCTGAACCGATCGCAATGATATCATCATCCGGTTCGATTATCTCGCCGCCACCTGAAATAAGCAACATTCCTGTTTTGTCCATCACAATCAACAAAGCTTCGAGCTTCCGCAGTATGCGATCCTGCCGCCAATCTTTTGCAAGTTCAACCGCCGCCCGTTGCAGATTGCCATGGTGCTCTTCCAGTTTACCTTCGAATTTTTCAAACAGTGTAATTGCATCAGCTACAGAACCGGCAAAGCCAGCAACAACCTGTCCACGATATAAACGTCTTACTTTTTTGGCTGTATTCTTCATCACAACGCTCTGGCCCATAGTTACCTGACCATCGCCCGCAATCGCTGCCTTGCCATTATGACGGACAGCACAGATCGTCGTCGCATGAAATGACATATCCATGATATCAGCTCCCCCACGAATAATTTATACGCGTTCCGGAACGGTTAGACCTTCTGAAGCAATAAACTTGGCGATACCATCCAGGGCACGATTTGCAAGTGCTCCATTTTTTTCTTTTTTGTTACGGATTCTAGTTTCCAATTTCGGTAACAAACCGAAGTTAGCATTCATTGGCTGGAAATGCTTGAAATCCGCTGTTGTAATATACTCTGCCATGCTACCTAGTGTCGTTTCTACCGGCAGTACAACAAGTTCTTGTCCTAACGCTGCTTTAGCTGCATTCATGCCGGCAATAAGACCCGATGCGGCAGATTCAACATATCCTTCTACCCCTGTCATCTGACCAGCAAAGAACAAATTAGGGCGCTCTTTGAATTGGTATGTTGGACGAAGCAACTTCGGTGAGTTAATAAATGTATTCCGGTGCATGACACCGTAGCGCACAAACTCAGCATTCTCAAGACCCGGAATCAGAGAGAAGACACGTTTCTGTTCTCCCCACTTCAAGTGCGTTTGGAAACCTACCAAGTTATACAACGTTCCCGCCGCATTGTCCTGTCTAAGCTGTACTACAGCATGAGGCAATTCACCCGTATGCGGATTAACCAAACCTACCGGCTTCATCGGTCCAAACAATGCTGTTTGTTTGCCCCGTTTCATCATGACTTCAATCGGCATGCAACCTTCGAAATAAATTTCTTTTTCGAATTCTTTTAACTGAGCAACCTCTGCAGTAATCAGAGCCTCATAAAAGAGTTCAAACTCTTCTTCTGTCATTGGACAGTTGAGATAAGCCGCTTCTCCTTTATCATAACGAGAGGCAAGGTATACCTTGTTCATATCTATGGAATCTTTTTCAATAATCGGCGCTGCAGCATCATAGAAATAGAAGTATTCCTCACCCATCAATGCTTTAATCTGCTCGGACAATGCCGGCGAAGTCAGTGGTCCGGTCGCTACAACAACAATGCCTTCCTCTGGAAGTGAAGTAAGTTCTTCATTCACCACTTCAATCAGCGGATGCTGATGCAAAGTCGATGTAATCTCACCCGAGAAGCCATCCCGATCCACAGCCAGGGCTCCTCCTGCCGGAACAGCATGTCGATCAGCTGCTCCGAGTACGAGCGAATTCAACATTCTCATTTCTTCTTTCAACACGCCAACTGCATTAGCCAGTCCATTGGCACGAAGAGAGTTACTGCAGACGAGTTCTGCAAATTTATCCGTATGATGAGCCGGCGTTTTGACAACCGGTCTCATCTCATATAACTTCACTCGCACACCGCGACTGGCGATCTGCCACGCTGCTTCTGATCCAGCCAATCCCGCACCGATAACCGTTACTTGTTGTTCACTTGTCAAAATCATTTACCCCCATCATATGCTAATCCGTTGAATCATCATCCGATTCTTCCACCGGCTCCTGATGATCACATGAAGTACACTGCAATCTTGTTCCCTTTTTGTTTCGCTTCTCAATCATTAACGATCCACAGCTCGGACAAGGTTTAGCGGAAGGTTTATCCCAAGATACAAAATCACATTCCGGATATTTGTCACAGCCATAGAAAATACGTCCTTTTTTACTGCGGCGTTCCACCACATGTCCTTCCTTACACTTCGGACAAGTTACACCGATGTCTTTAATAATCGGTTTCGTATTACGGCAGTCAGGGAATCCTGAGCATGCGAGGAACTTTCCGAAACGACCAAGTTTATATACGAGCGGCTTGCCACATTTCTCACAGATCTCATCCGACACCTCGTCTTCGATCTCGATCTCTTTCATTTCTTCCTCAGCAAACTCTAGCCGTTTCTCGAAAGATTCATAGAATTCAGCCAGCACTTTAACCCAATCTTCAGAGCCTTCCTCCACATGGTCGAGATCGCCTTCCATATTCGCGGTAAACTCCACATTCAGGATTTCCGGGAAAAACTCTTCCATCTGCTCAATGACCAGCTCTCCCAGCTCAGTCGGCATAAATTTCTTCTCTTCGATCGCAACATATCCACGTTTCTGAATGGTCTCCAGTGTTGGCGCATAAGTACTTGGTCTACCTATGCCGAGCTCTTCCAAGGTTTTAACCAACCGTGCTTCGGTATAACGTGGCGGCGGCTGCGTAAAGTGCTGTTTAGGCTCAATCTCCTGCTTTTTCAGCACATCTCCACTCTTGAGCGGAGGCAACAAACGATCTTCCTCGGTTGTACCATCGTCATTGCCTTCTACATACACTTTCATGAATCCCTGAAAGCGCACCTTGGAACCCGCAGCACGGAAGATCGTATCTCCTGCAGCGATGTCAACCGAAAGTGTATCCAGAATAGCCGAAGACATCTGACTTGCTACAAAACGTTCCCATATCAACTTATATAAACGGAACTGATCACGACTCATAAACGACTTTATCGAATCTGGGTCACGCAAAATGGAAGTCGGACGAATCGCTTCGTGCGCGTCCTGAGCGTTGGAAGCCTTTTTGGAATAGTTCCGCGGGCTCTCTGGTGCAAATGTCTCACCATACTTTCCAACGATATATTCTTTGGCTTCTTCCTGTGCGGAAGCAGCGATACGAGTCGAGTCTGTACGCATATACGTAATGAGACCGACTGTGCCTTCTTTTCCAAGGTCTACACCTTCATAAAGCTGTTGCGCAACCGACATCGTCTTGGAAGCCCTGAAATTAAGTTTACGTGCCGCTTCCTGTTGCAGTGAACTTGTCGTAAATGGCGCCGAAGGATTTCGAGTTCTCTCTTTCTCCTTCACTTCCTTGATTGTAAAATCAGCACCTTCGATCTGTTTCAAAATCGCTTGTACTTCAGCTTCACTGCCAAGCTCTGTTTTCGTTCCGTTCAACTTATGAAACTTCGCCTCGAACGGATTGCCATCTGCACTCAGTTTGGCTGTAATGCTCCAGTACTCTTCCGGTTCAAATTCGTCAATTTCATTTTCACGATCTAAAATAATTTTGACGGCAACAGACTGAACTCGTCCTGCTGATAATCCTTTTTTTACTTTCTTCCATAATAGTGGACTGATCTTGTAACCCACGAGCCGATCCAGAATGCGTCTAGCTTGCTGTGCATTGACCAAATCCATATTTATTTTACGCGGCGTTTTGAATGCGTCCTTAACCGCTTGTTTGGTGATTTCATTAAATACAACTCGGCAATCAGCCGTGTCATCCAGTTCAAGTGCATGTGCCAAATGCCAGGCAATGGCTTCACCCTCACGATCCGGGTCGGCTGCGAGATACACTTTTTTCACTTTCTTTCGTGCATCCTTAAGTTCCTTTAATACTGAACCTTTGCCGCGGATCGTAATATATTTCGGATTAAAATCATTCTCTACCTCAACGCCGATCTGACTCTTTGGCAAATCGCGTACATGTCCCATCGAAGCTTTCACGATGAACTTGCTGCCTAAATATTTGCCGATCGTCTTCGCCTTTGAGGGCGACTCCACGATTACGAGTGCATCCGCCATAGGTCCATCCTCCTCTCAGTCATGAAACTGTTTCTTGTACTTCACTTCATACTTCGTATTATATACTCCACATACTGCACAGGTTGCAGCATCGTCATACCCTAGCATATTTGGTTCCTGGTAATTGGCTAATCTGCTTTTTTATGATTAAAGATAACAGAACTGAATGTAAATGTCCAAAATCCCAACCCAACCGATCTATCAATTGATCTAAAGACTGCTCTTCCTGCTCAAGTAAAATGATGATACGTCGTTCATCTGTAGAAAGTTCCACCTTTGGAAATAAACCTTGCTCCGCATGTCCTGACATTTCTGCCGAACGTCCTCTATTGTAAGGAAGTTGTTCTGCATTTGGCAAGTCCAAACGATACTCTTCTAATAAATCAGTAGCACAAGTGACCAATTTGGCCCCCTGTCGTATTAAATTATGTGCCCCTCGGCTCTTCGGCGAAGTAATCGGCCCTGGAACTGCAAATACATCTCTGCCTGCCTCGAGTGCTGCATCTGCGGTGATGAGAGAACCACTTCGTACATCCGCTTCTACAACGAGCGTTCCCAATGTTAATCCTGCGATAATCCGGTTTCGCTCGGGAAAAAGGCCCTGACGAGCCCTGGTTCCTAGAGGGTACTCTGACAAGAGTAGACCCGTTTCAGCAATTTGTTCTGCAAGGCTCGTATTTTCAGGTGGGTAAACCATATCTACCCCTGTACCAAAAACAGCAATTGTTTTACCATTTGCTCGTAATACAGCTTCATGACACACACGATCAATACCTCTGGCAAGTCCACTGACAATAGTTACCCCCGCAAGAGATAATTGTTCTGCAAGCTTTTCCCCAACTTTACGCCCATAAACTGTAGGCATCCTTGTTCCTACCATCGCAATCGAAGGTTGATGTAATAACCGAGTGTCTCCTCGAGTGTACATCACCCAGGGAGGCTGAGCGGTTTCCTTCATTAATATAGGATAATTTGAATCCAGATAAGTAATAACCTCGATCCCGCGATCATAAACCTGCTCTCTTCTACTCTCAATCCAGCCGGCATTAAATTCTCTAGCCAAACGAGTCGCCTGATCCTTCCTCAGTCCAGCTTCAATCCAGTCTCCTTCCTCGTAATAAAGCAACTCCCGCAACGAGTGCTGACCTGTCATCAATTTTGCAACACTTTTCTTACCGATGCCTTCCATTTCATAGAGTCCAAGCAAAATCCAACGTTCTTCCATGTTTCTGCCTCCTGTGAGAGGGCAAATTGCCCTCTATTTGTGTGATAAACAACGATAAATTGCACACGTTAACATATTTTGCACACTAAAGTTCGTCCTCATTTTTCTAAAAAAACGCAAAAAAGCAACCCTTCGCCCTGTTTAAAGGACAAAAGGTTGCTTACCTTTACCGTCTCATGAATCAACGGCTCCGAAAATGAATCATTTCCGTGCTGTTTCTTCTATTATAACGGAATAGGATTAATGTGTCGTGCACAAATTCAAAATACCGCGTTCTTCGAGCACACTTACCAAAGTGGAGCCCATTTCCGCTGGTGTCGGAGCAACTTTAATACCGCATGATTCCAGCTTCGCAATTTTCTCTTTGGCTGTACCCTTACCGCCAGAGATAATCGCACCCGCATGACCCATACGTTTGCCTGGAGGCGCTGTAACACCACCGATGAATCCTACCACCGGTTTAGTCATGTTAGCCGCTACCCATTCTGCTGCATCCTCTTCCGCAGTACCACCGATCTCACCAATCATGATGACAGCATGTGTCTGTGGATCTTCATTAAAACGTTTCAAGATATCGATGAACTCGGAACCCTTAACCGGGTCTCCTCCGATACCTACCGCAGAAGATTGGCCAATACCACGAGTTGTGAGCTGATGAACAGCCTCATACGTCAGTGTTCCACTACGTGAAACGACACCAACATGTCCTGGCATATGAATGTATCCAGGCATAATGCCGATCTTACACTCGCCCGGTGTGATCACACCTGGACAGTTAGGCCCAATCAATACTGTATTTTTTCCGTCCATGAAACGGTCTACTTTGACCATATCCAGTACCGGAATACCTTCAGTAATACAGATGACCAAATCCAGTTCCGCATCAACAGCTTCCATAATGGAATCCGCCGCAAATGCTGGAGGAACATAGATGACGCTCGCTGTTGCGCCAGTAGCCTCCTTCGCTTCCTGCACCGTGTTGAATACCGGCAAGCTGACTACTGAACCGTCTTCCAGCGTGATGTCAACATTGGTTCCGCCTTTACCTGGCGTAACACCGCCTACCATTTGGGTTCCGTAGTCCAATGCGCCCTTCGTGTGGAACATTCCCGTTGAACCCGTAATGCCTTGCGTAATGACTTTTGTATTTTTATCGATCAAAATACTCACGTTGCTTCACATCCTTACGGTTATTTTTCAATTCCCGGACAGCTCCGGTACGAAGGAATGAACCTATTTTACGAGGGCAACAATTTTCTGTGCTCCATCGGCCATGGAATCAGCAGGAACGATATTCAGGCCGGATTCACCCAAAATACGTTTGCCCAGTTCCACGTTAGTTCCTTCAAGACGAACAACCAGCGGTTTGGTCAGGCCAAGCTGCTTCGCTGCTTCAACAACACCGTTGGCAATGACATCACAACGCATGATACCACCAAAGATGTTAACAAAGATACCGGCTACTTTGGCATCAGACAGAATGATCTTGAATGCTTCCGTAACTTTCTCTGTTGTTGCACCGCCCCCAACATCAAGGAAGTTGGCCGGGTCTCCACCGTAATATTTGATGATGTCCATCGTAGCCATCGCAAGTCCCGCACCGTTAACCATACAGCCAATGTTGCCGTCAAGCGCTATGTAGCTGAGGTCGTATTTGGAAGCTTCGATTTCTTTTTCATCTTCCTCATCCAAGTCACGAAGTTCTTGAATATCCTTGTGACGGAAGAGAGCGTTGGAGTCAAAGTTCAGCTTTGCATCCAGCGCGATAACGTTTCCATCTCCGGTAACAACCAGTGGGTTGATCTCGGCAATAGAGCAATCTTTTTCGACAAATGCCTTGTACAACGCAAGCATGAACTTCACAGCTTTATTCACGAGTTCATTCGGAATGTTAATGCTGTAAGCCAGTTTGCGTGCCTGGAACACTTGCAACCCGATCGCAGGGTCAACTACCTCTTTGAAAATTTTTTCAGGTGTAGCTTCAGCTACTTCTTCGATCTCTGTTCCGCCTTCTTCGGAAGCCATCATGACTACACGTCCTGTAGCACGATCGACAACAACACCCACATAATACTCTTTGCGGATATCGCATCCTTCTTCAATCAAAAGACGTTTTACTTCTTTACCTTCTGGTCCTGTCTGATGGGTTACTAATACTTTGCCCAAAATTTCGGATGCATAGGCACGAACTTCCTCTGTGCTTTTTGCTACTTTCACGCCGCCGGCTTTACCCCGACCCCCTGCGTGAATTTGCGCTTTAACTACAGTCACCGGACTGCCCAGTGCCTCTGCGGCCGCAACCGCTTCATCGACTGTATAAGCAACCTTTCCGTTTGGAACGGTAACTCCATACTGTTTCAGTACTTCTTTTCCTTGATATTCATGGATATTCATTCTCGAATCCTCCTATCAACATGACTGCAACAAGGCGGGCTGGTAGACGAACAAAAGACATATGTTGACTATTTTCACTTAAACCCAATTCATTGTAACATGTTTTTAAAACGCTTTCCTTAAAAAAGTAATGGTTAATAGACAGCATTTTGATATGGATATGATCCCTTTTTGTGAATGCTTGGATATATATGGAAAAAACCTCAACCGATTAGGCTAAGGTTTTCATCACATGGAGACTTTTATTATTATTTTTTAGCGGCATTTATATTCGATTCATGAACTTTCTCGAGCAAGCCTTTAAACTGCCCAAGCAGTGCTTCAAACTCTGTGCTGTTCAAGCAAGCATCTCCCTGAATGGCTTCAGGTAGGGATAATGCCTTATTCTTAAGTTCACGTCCCGCATCGGTTAGTGTAATCAACACTTTACGCTCGTCTTGTGCAGAGCGCTCACGATGGATGAA
The DNA here is from genome assembly GCF_019748695.1 of Paenibacillus cucumis (ex Kampfer et al. 2016). Lineage (NCBI taxonomy): Bacteria > Bacillati > Bacillota > Bacilli > Caryophanales > Paenibacillaceae > Paenibacillus > Paenibacillus cucumis (ex Kampfer et al. 2016). The sequence goes on from NZ_JACLIC010000041.1 coordinate 100,097, forward strand.
CCCGGCTGACTGCAACCGTTTGAGAAGAGGCGTCAGCGTACCTGAATCGAGGTACAGAGCTTCACCAATTTCCTTAACGGTACATTCCTGCCGCTCCCACAATACCATTAATACCAGATATTGAGAGTACGTTACACCAAGCACTTCCAGATAGGGCTGGTACAATTTTGTAATTTCACGTGAACAAGCGTATATGGCGAAGCATAATTGATTATCCAGCTTTAAACGGTCTGTCTGCATGTTAGCTATCTCACCTGCCTAATGTACTTTAAATTGCATATCTCATGGGCTAATCATCCTGCTTCACCTTTGTTAGCGGCGAAATTGAGTTCCCCATTACTATCTTATCACAAAATAGATTAAAAAAAGAATAATTGAGCACAAATTATTTTACATTGCTATTTAATCATGTTAAATTTAGTTGTATAAAATATAATTACAGGTGATCAATAGGACGGATAATCTACTTCAGGGAGGATCATCAGAACAATCACCAGAACAATTCAGGATTCAGACAAACTCATTGCAGTTCAATTCACACCGGGTTGACGCTCTGATTCCTTTTATATAAAATGCTAGTAGAAGCTGAGGAAGCACCTTAATTCGAGACTGGCTCGCCCTGCGCGTAGCCCAACATTCGAGAGAGGTGTTTCTTTGTTATGTATGGAAAGTTGTATAGCTCGTGTCTCTATGGAATTGACGGTGTATTAATTGAAGTTGAAACGGATTTATCTAATGGGTTGCCTCTGACTTCAATTATCGGACTACCGGATTCGGCGGTCAGAGAAGCTGTGGAACGCGTTCGGGCGGCGATTAAAAACTGTGGATATCAGTATCCTTTGCAACGAATTACGATTAATCTGGCCCCAGCTGATCTGCGTAAGGAAGGTTCCTCCTTTGATCTTGCTATTGCCATTGCTTTACTTACAACCAGCGGTCAACTTGTTCTTCCCCCGCAGGAACGCACTTTAGTTCTCGGGGAACTGGCACTGGATGGTTCAATCCGGCCCGTTCCCGGAATATTGTCGATGGTTGATCTAGCCAAAAGGCAAGGCTTTACTTCGGTTCTGCTCCCTTATGAGAACGTGGAGGAGGCGCGTTTGATTCGTGGAATCGGGATCTATGGGCTTCAACATCTGAAGGACCTTGCTCCTGGTCATACCCTTACATCCCAAGGTTTAAATGGCAACACTTTAGGGGGAACAACGAGTGCGGGGCCAATCATTTTAAAAGACTACAGTCACCTTCATATCTCAGGACGTTCCAGTGCACGGTCCAATCAAGGTAGAGAAATTCTCTCTTATCCACATGAAGACTATAGTGATGTACTTGGACAGCATCATGTCAAGCGTGCACTTATGATTGCCGCTGCGGGCATGCATAATATCATGCTGGTTGGCCCACCTGGTACAGGCAAAACGATGCTGATTAAACGATTACCGACAATTTTACCCCCTTTATCGGAAGAAGAAGCACTCGAAGTAACTAAAGTGTTAAGTGCGGCGGGACATCTAAAAGAAGCTCCTCAAGGACTGATTGCAGACAGACCCTTCCGGTCACCTCATCATACGATATCCACCTCCGGCTTGATTGGGGGTGGCGGCATTCCAAAGCCAGGCGAGGTCAGTCTAGCCCATCGCGGAATTTTGTTTCTGGATGAACTACCGGAGTTCCAGCGTCAAGTTCTTGAAGTACTAAGACAGCCGCTTGAAGATCAGACGGTTACAATCAGTAGGGCAAGAGCTGCGTTCACATTTCCTGCACAATTTATGCTGGCTTGTTCAATGAACCCTTGTCCCTGCGGATATTTGTCGGCACAGGCGGAGGAGCAGCGTTGTATCTGCAGCCCGGCTCGCGTTGCAGCATACAGGGCCAAAATTTCGGGCCCACTGCTGGATCGTATTGATCTCCAAGTCGAAGTTCCCCCACCAGGAGATTGGCGTATGGCTGGCACTTCTCCTTCATCTGTCGAGATGCAGTCCAAAGTGATGGCTGCCCATTCCATTCAGGCCAAACGGTACACGAACGGCTCAGTGCGCTGGAACAGTCAGCTCTCTGGCACATTTTTACGGAAGACAATCCATCTACCTCGTGAAGCAGAGCATTTATTGGATCAAACGATACAGACGTTGAACCTGAGTATGCGTGCCCATGACCGAATTATGAAAATGGCACAAACTATTGCTGACTTGGATCATGAAGGTGAGATTATGACTGCCCATGTCGCGGAAGCAATACAATATCGGCAGTTAGACTTGAGTTTATTTTAATACGGATATTCAGTTGCTAAACAAAAGCCGTATTTGAACTCTGCTTACATGTTAATGAAGAGTACCTATACGGCTTGGTTGGCATCATAAGCACATCCAAAAATTGAATTGGCAGTTACACGTAAATCATAAGATAAATGAATGTCTCTTTTCAAAAAAAGCTTATCGGAGGAGATATCGTGGGAACATCAAACAGTGACAGGAATTTGGTTTATGACAAAACACTATTTGAAAATGATCATATAAAAAAAGACCACATGTATGTGGTCTCGAATGAAGTTCTTTTATTCAAATAACGTTAGCTTCTCCTTGGCAGGTGTACGCTCTTTCGCTGATGGAATGACATCGGGGTATCCCATATAGATCATTCCAATAATTTTTTCTCCTGCCTTGATACCTAGTGGCTTCCGAAATTTAGGTGCATATAAAAATGGTTTGGTCACCCAAAACGTGCCTATATTTTCGCTCCATGCTGCAAGCATAAAGTTCTGAACCATGGCGCTGACTGCGGCGAAATCCTCATCCCAAATCGCTTGTCTCGGGTCTTCCTCCAGCACAACAAGCAAAATAGCAGGCACCTGTTGTACACTCCCCGAAAACTTGTTATCCTCACCCATCTCGGCTTCAATGGCCTCTGCGAGCTTTTTACGTCCTTTGCCATTGAACAACACAAATCTCCACGGCTCACGCAATTTATGGTTAGGTGCCCAAACGGCTGTATCCAGCAAATCGATGATTTGCTCCGTTGGAACAGGATCTTTCTTGAATTTTTTGACGGTGCGGCGATTCTCGATCGCATGGCGGACTTCGTTGATTGTCTTCGTCGTTTTACTCATGGGTCATGCCTCCCTCTCCAAATGGTACACACCAGGTTGCAATTTCATTATACACCTCTCTGTTAGCCAGATTCAAAGGACAGCAGATAAGAGAGAGTTCCGGATCAAATAGAAAAAGATGAACTATAGACATTATACTCGTCTAAACGCTCATCCTTTTTATCAACTAACTCCAAGCTAAAATGCATTTTCTAGATGATTTATGGACATGATCTTGCCAAAATGGTTCATCATCACCGCAATAACATCAAATCGAATTTGACGAGTATGTTCTCCGCTCATTTGGATGTAGACTCCAGCCGTTGAACGAACCTGTTGCATTTTGCGCTGATCGACAGACTCTTGTGGAGTTCCGAATCCTGAATTGGAACTTCGGCTTCGCACCTCAACAAATATTAACAAATCTTCACGTACTGCGATAATATCGACTTCTCCGCTACGACAACGCCAGTTTCGCTGGAGGATAGAATAACCCTGTTTCACTAACCAGCGGCAAGCTTCCTCTTCGCCAATCTTTCCCTTCTGCTGACGGGTCAACTTGCCACTAGGTTTCTGGCCAGATCCCTCTTCTACCATGATTCGTTATCACTTCTGCCTGAGGCAAGCCGATCGGCTCGATAAACATAGGTAAGCACTTCTGCTACCAACTGATACAATTCTGTCGGGATCTGTTCATCCAGATCCAGCTTGGAGAGCACTTCAACTAAAGCTGCGTCTTCCTGCACGGGTACGCCGTTTTCCTTAGCTTTGTCCAGTATGGCTTCAGCCACTTTGCCGCGGCCTTTGGCTACGACAACAGGTGCTTCACTTTCTCCCGGGACATATTTTAATGCAACTGCTTTTTTGGATAAAAGCTCCGGCTGTGGTGATTCCTCTTTCATACCTTGAAATCCACCCCTTTGTATCGCTCAGGGCTATAATCTGCAGCAGTCATCTTCCGCTCCATCCCGAGCTCCTGCCCTGCTGGCCAAGGTTCTGCCCGGAAGGTCAATAACTGATATCCAAGCTTGTCGAGCGATTGATGAATGATTTCACGTCCACTCTCCAACAAAGCTCCCATTTCTTCCCGATCATTAAATACACGCAAACTGACAATGTTATTGACCACATGTACATCAACAAGGGTATGTCCCAAACTTATCATATCCAAGTCAAACAGCAGACGGCAATTCGAGGCATCCAATTCCCCGCGCTGACCGCGGCGTGATTGAATCTGCACAGAGGCCGTCTGTTCACCGTCCGGACCTGTGATGGGGATAAACCAATGCATTTGCGCAAACGCTGCACCGCGATCGGTTGTGAGCAATAGTTGCTGACCTGTCAGGTATTGTATGGCTTGATTGGCGGCATCTTTCAGCGCCGCCGGGGCACTGTCGCTGCTGGCCAACTGCAGCAGCAAACCCTTGAGCGAGTCCGTGTTCGCCGGACTCGCTGCCTCACCCACGCGCGGCTGCATCGCCGCGCCGTGAATGGCCTGCTGCTCGTGCTCTGCACCGAGCAGCTTCAGCACGCGCCCCACCCACGGGTCTCCTCCGTGGGTGACGGGCGTGTGCACTGCCGCCGCACCTGTGGGAGCGGCGGCAACACCGCCAGCCGGCTGCGCATCAGCGCCGGCTGGCAAGGGCTGCGGCGAGCCTGCGGCAGCCGCAGCCACTTGACCGCCCTGCTGCGCAGCAGGGGCGGCTTGTGCTGCCGCACCCGGCTGTGCCGGTGCGGCAGTGGACGCGCTGCGCAGCGCGTCCAGCAGCGCCAGCAGCTTTGGCGCCAGCTGTGCTGGCGTAGGCGCTGCTGGCGCGGCCTGCCCTGCTGCGGCAGGCGTGTCTGTGTGGCCCTCTGCACGCACGGCCGCACCTTCCGGCTGGCCCGCACTTGCACGGCCAGCCGCCGCATCCGCCGTCCCAGGTGTTCCCGGGCGGCTCGCAACTTGGCCCGCATCCGCAACGCGCGGCGGGCCTTCACCAGGTATTCCGGTACCTGCCGGAATACCTGCATTGCCTTTGCCAGCCGTTTCCGCTTGGCTGGAAACACTCTTCGCAGCAGTCTCAGCTCCTGCTGTCTGTCCACCATTCGCCTGGCCTGCATTCAGCGGCACGTTACCTTTGGCTTGTTGCCCCTGATCTGATGCCGCACCTTCAGCAGCATCTGTAGTCACTCCTGCACCCGCCGCTGGAGTGGTCTGAACCTGATTCGGCTGTGACGCTACAGGAGAGGCTACGGGTATTCCGACTCCTGGCCTGCTCACATTTACCGCTGGCGCTCCCTCTTCTGGCTGAACAGCAACATTAGTAAAAGTTCCAGAAGCTCCCGCCTGTCCTGTGGACGCCCCCGCTTTTAAGCCTGCTGCTGCTTCGCCGCCAGGAAACGGCTTACCTGCCACCGTTTGAGACAAAAACGACTCCAGTTGATCCGCAAGACCACTTAACAACTGATGCAAAGGAGGCCCAAATACGGTCTGATGTAAACCTTTCACCGTTTCGGCCGTAATAGGCAGGCCCCTCTGAAAAGCAATGCCCGCCGCCTGTACCCATTCCTCCACAGGCACCTGTGCAGGTTTGGCTACCATCATGTTTTGCACCATGGCTACGTTATCCTTGGTCAGCGGAAGCCCACTGCGTTGCATAGCAAGTAACAATTCACGGTTGTCTTTGGTATCCGCCAAACCTACCTCTTGCAACAAATTATTCAGTGAAGCCTGCGGCAGCTCCGCAAGCGAGCCAGCAACAGGTTTCATTACCGTTATGCCGTTTTCACCTGGAGGTTGAACCTGCAGAAGCGTCGTCTCACCCGGACGGAGCGGTGTCTCCAGTTTGGCACGCACCTGCACCCCTTGAATCTGGAGCACTGCCTCTCCACCATCATCCGATACACTGACGACAGACCCACGAACGACCTGACCTTCTTTTAATTCGAGCGGCTTGGCGTTTCCGGGCTTACTGTCTCCCATTAAACCACGAATCATAGAGCTGACATTCAACTCGTTCTCCCTCCTTTCCGTTCCCTTTCAATTAAAACAACGTATGCTGCTCACCTAATAAATTACCGAGAAAGCTCCGCCGATGCATCGGTGTTGCGCCGAGTGCCATAATCTGTTCCCGATGAAATTGAGTTGCATAGCCTTTATGTACGGGCAGACCATATTCCGGGTATAACGTATCCCATTCTTCCTTGCACAGCCGATCTCTCGTTACCTTGGCCACAATAGAAGCCGCTGCGATCGATTGGCTATTTGCATCCCCTTTAATAATAGATAACTGCGGTATATTCAAATCCACCTTTTCCGCGTCCACCAGCATGTAATGAGGTGTTACATCAAGTGCCTCTACCGCACGTTTCATGGCCAGTCTGGCGGCCTGTTTAATATTCAGACGATCAATCGTTTCCGCATCTGCATATCCTACACCTACAGCCAGCGCGTTCTCCATAATGATGTCATATAACGTATCACGTTTCTTTTCTGACAACTTTTTGGAATCATTGACCCCTTCCAAAATAAGCCCTTGAGGCAAGATCACGGCCGCCGCAACCACATCCCCAAACAAACATCCTCGTCCCACTTCATCAATTCCTGCGATATATTCAAACCCGCTACCCCAATACTCCCGCTCATACACCAAAAGATCCCGAGGTTCGCTAGTTTCTTTTTTCTTTTTCTTCGGTTTGCGTTGCAGTTCTGGCAATGCAAGCTCCGGCATTTCATGGTTTGCTGTCATTCTGTTCATCTCCTCACCCATGTTTCGTGTAGCTGTGTAATCCCATGTAATGTATATAATTAATTAGACGTAGGCTATCGCATATTTGTTCTGATTAATCGTATTCCTGCACAATGTTTCGTGTTAAAAGTATGATTTAAAAAATATCCTGATGTCTTCATTTATCGGTTATCATAGCGTTAAATTGAATACATACAAACTGATGTTCTGCAAATTTTCAACATCATTTATCATAGCATGATTTCAGGACACCTCCTATACAGAACAAACAATTCCACCAAGCACACTTAACTTCATTTTTTTACCATATTCATGCTAGGTTTATATCCCCTTAGCCTTCAAAACACAAAAAGGCCGTTCCCGGTAATCCGGTAACGGCCGCTTCTTTCGGCTCTTGTAAGGATATTTTCGATCAGTAAGGAGCTTCCATAGAGAAACGTCCCATCTTGCCTGCTCGTAATTCGCGCAGAAACGCTCGTGATGCTTTCTCCAGATCAATCCGTCCACCACTGATAACACAACCGCGAATTCGGCCAACCTGCTCCATAATGGCAATAACACTGTCCGAATCGTCCGCATCTTTGGAGAACTCCTGAAGACCATATCTCTCTTCCAGCGCATCCCAATAATAACGCATCAGATAACTGATTCCGAAAAATGCGATATCTTCTGCATTCAGGATTTCTTCTTTGATCGCACCCGTCACAGCAAGTCGGTAACCCACATTCTGATCTTCAAATTTCGGCCACAGAATACCTGGGGTGTCCAGCAGTTCCATTTCCTTGCCTACTTTGATCCATTGCTGGCCTTTAGTTACACCTGGGCGATCTCCAGTTGCAGCAATGCTCCGTCCAGCCAAACGATTGATCAATGTGGATTTACCTACGTTAGGAATACCGACAATCAATCCCCGAACGGCTCGGGGATTAATGCCTTTTGCCAATTGACGATCAATCTTCTCCTTTAGAAGAAGTCTTGCCTGAGCAGGAATATCTTTGACATTGGTACCTGTTGAAGCATCCACAGGGAACGCTGTAATGCCTTCTTTTTTAAAATACTCAATCCACTCTTGCGTCACTTTGGCATCCGCCAAATCCGACTTATTGAGCAAAATCATGCGGGGTTTATCCATCAAAATCTCGTCAATCATCGGATTACGGCTGGAGACAGGCAGACGGGCATCCAATAGTTCGATGACCACGTCAATGAGCTTCAACTTGTCCTGAATCTGGCGTCTGGCTCGGGTCATATGACCTGGAAACCATTGTATCGTCACCTTGTCTTCACCTCATTTAATACATACTTTAAGTTTTAGTGGTTAATCCACTTAATTTCTCCAATAGGCCAGAAAATAACATCAGCACGGCCAATAATCTCTTTCAGGGATACATAACCGATCATTCGGCTATCTGTACTGTTAGGTCGATTATCCCCCATAACAAACACATGACCCGCTGGCACCTTTCCGTCTGGGAATTGTTCATTCGGGAAATCCTTCACGTTATACGTTCCGCCACTCGCTTCAGCCGCATCAATAGCACCCTGGATGTAGGTCTCATTCACCTTTTGTCCATTTACCGTTACAGTGTCTCCCTGAACCTGAACCGTATCTCCCGCAACTGCGATAACACGTTTAATGAAATCTCGTCCTTCGGAAGGTACATGGAAGACGATCACTTCACCACGTTTTGGCTCGCGGATATCGTATAGTATCTCATTGACAATGACACGTTCTCCTGTCGAGAAATTCGGTTGCATGGATGGCCCGTCCACCACAAATGGTTTAAAAAGTAACCAGCGAATCAGAATAACCAGTACGAGTGCAATGACAATGGCCTTCAGCCACTCGACAATTTCATTTTTTGCTTTTTGGGATCGATTATTTTTTTCTTCCGCAGGTAAGCTCTGGTCCTGTTGGACTTCTTGTTCCATTCAAGATCTTCCTCTCTTCACAGTACATGATTATAGCAGTATACATTCAGCTTTTTGCTTCCTCCCTATATAGAACTAGAGAAAACAAATTATTCAACTCAGTTATGTAATTCTTGAAGCCAAGCATTACAACCGTACATTGAACAATAATTCAAATTCCTTGGATAACTGATGTCACAATCCTCCCGGACTTTACGCCGCATATCCGCCATACCATTTTACTCGGAAGTGTACCTCTGGTTCAACTTTTCCCGGACAAAAACGAAAAGGGCTTGTCTCCAAGCCCCTCCCGGTATCCGTTATATTAACGAATTTCTTTAATTCTCGCTGCTTTACCGCGTAGTTCACGAAGATAATAAAGCTTCGCACGACGCACTTTACCACGGCGAGCCACTTCGATTCTATCGATTTTAGGGGAATGAAGCGGGAAAGCTCTTTCCACACCTACACCGTAAGAAATTTTACGAACTGTAAAAGTCTCACTGATTCCACCACCACGGCGTTTAATCACAACACCTTCGAACAATTGGATACGCTCACGAGTTCCCTCGATTACCTTAACGTGCACTTTCAAAGTGTCACCAGGACGAAAACTCGGAATATCTTTGCGAAGTTGTTCTTGTGTAATCGCTTGAACGATATTCATCTATGACTCCCTCCTTCCGTACAGGCGTTCATACTTCTTCCAGAGATCACCTTGTCTCTTTCATTATCCATAGAGGACCGCCGTATTCCACATAACAGAACTATTGTATCACGTGGCACATTAAAACACAAGCTAAATAACCAAATTTATAATAGATCGTCTTACATCCATCTGTGTTTTTTATTAACAGCCCATAGTTCGCAATTCTCTTATCCATTTCTTCTCTTAATTAGTAAATAGGTGAAAAGTTTTGGTCCATTTTTAAAAAGTCAACCACTCTCGTGGATAAAATAATGTAACTTTCCGACATAGAAGATCGTCTATCATATACTTAAAAGCTCATTACACGAGCAGCGTAACGAATTTTAAGAAATAGATGAATTCTAAAGGAGAACCAGGAGAGACATGAAACACATCAGAAAATTATTGCTAGCCTCACTTGCTTTGCTCACATGCACCGTTACATTATACGCTTATGCTGTTAATCATCCCACCAACGCGTTATCTCACAAGGCCTGCTCGTCTTGGAATATCGTACAACGTAAATTCTTCACATTAACTCACTCGGACTTTTCGCTGCATTCCAAGCTGGATCGCTCTAACTTTGTTATCAAACAAGGCACGGCTACAAAAGTTCCTGTTCTCATGTATCATTATGTTACGCCAAAAGTAGACAATCACGAGCCAAAAAATAAATCCATCATTGACCTGGATGTGTTCGAGCAGAATATGAAATATTTACACGAAAATGGGTACCGAACCGTTACTCTGGCTCAGCTTGAACAATACGTTAACGGTGAAATCTCGCTACCTGAGAAATCATTTGTCATTACCTTTGATGACGGATATCAAAACAATTATACGCTGGCTTATCCCATACTCAAAAAATATCATTTCCATGCTTCCCTTTTTGTCATAGGTAGCCGGATTCAGACTACACCAGTCGCTTTTAACCCTAGTAAAAAAAGCGATATCTCCAAGCAAGAGATGGCCGCAGGAAGCGATGTATTTGAGTATAATAGCCACACCTTTAACCTGCATCACAAAGGATATATGGTATGTGGAGACGATCTGCCCGTTACGCTGGATACCAGCCTGCTGGATCACGATATTGAGCAGATCAAACATATCGGTATCAATACGCCATATATCGCCTACCCTTATGGATATTTCAGTGAACAAATGATTTACAAACTCCATCAGCATGGATATCGCATGGGATTCACGGTTAGACCCGGATTTGTTCACCCTGGGGATTCACCCATGGTTTTACCTCGCTTAACCGTTACAAATGATACCGATCTCCCTACCCTGCTACAAACGGGTTCCAATATACTCAGTGAGCGGTTCTAGATTAGTAATACCTTCAAACAAATAATTCAATTCTGCCTTGATTAAATCAAAAAAGCCGATGGATGCAGTCTAAGCTGTCCACTCGGCTTTATCTTTACCTATTTCTTATCTTGTTCAGCCCGGTACTGCTCCAGCCATCTCCGTTCTTTCTCCGTCAGATCTGCCGACTCCAACAGTTCAGGTCTGCGCTCCAACGTACGAATCAGCGATTGTTCTCTACGCCAAGCCTCGATATTCAGATGGTGTCCAGACAAGAGCATATCCGGCACTTTCATGCCTCTAAATTCAGGCGGGCGAGTATAGTGAGGATACTCCAGCAACCCCGTACTGAATGAATCCGTCACTGCACTTGTCTCGTTACCGAGCACCCCCGGAATCAGCCGTACAATGCTATCAATGGCCACCATAGCAGGTAGTTCTCCGCCAGTCAGAACATAGTCACCAATAGATAGTTCATCCGTCACCAGAAATTCGCGGATTCGTTCATCATATCCCTCATAATGACCGCAGATAAAGATCAGATGATCTTCTTGAACCAGTTCTTCTGCCTTTTTCTGTGTAAATGTCTCACCTTGCGGACACATCAGAATAATCCGGGGCGCTTTCATTGTGGCGGCAGCTTCTCCGCGCTGTTGCAAAACATCCTCTACGGCAGCAAAAATCGGATCAGGTTTGAGCACCATACCTCCACCGCCGCCATATGGTGCGTCATCCACAGTGTTATGTTTATTGGTTGCGTAATTTCGGAAATTGGTCGCCCCAAGCGAGACAAGCCCCTTGGCCTGCGCTTTACCCAGAATGCTTGTGCCAAACACACCATCGAACATTTCCGGGAATAACGTTAATACATCCACCTTCATGTTACAGCAGTCCTTCCATCAGGTGAATCTTGACCTGCTTCTGCTCTACATCCACATCCAGAACAACATCGTCAATCACCGGAATTAGCACTTCTTTTCCCGCCGGTGTTTTGACTACCCACACATCATTCGCACCTGGGGTCAGAATCTCCGAAATCGTCCCGATTGACTCTCCCTCTTCCGTAATGACAGCGCATCCTACGATTTGATGGAAGTAATACTCCCCTTCTTCAAGTTCAGCAAGGTTTTCTTTGGATACTTTGGCTATCCCCCCCTTGAACTTCTCCACTTCGTTAATGTTGCCGTATTCTTTCAGACGAACGATATACATATTTTTATGCAGACGCGCAGATTCCACTGTAACTGGCACCGGATGATTATCCGGAGTAAACAAAAACAATTCAGCATTTTGGGCGAAACGTACTTCTGGAAAATCAGTCAAAGGCATGATCTTTAACTCTCCACGAATTCCATGCGTGTTCACAACTTTCCCTACATTCATAAACTCTGCCATACAATCCTCCTACGAAATTCAATCAAAATAAACAGGTATTTCAACTCTCGTACAGCCGTTCCGGCGACGGTTCGTTCTTCCGATCGCTGTTACCCCCTCATTTTTTGAATCTATAATTTAAAGGTGAAAATGAGGTGATAAAGGCGAACGCTAACGCTTCTCCAGAATCGATTCCGTCCCCTACACTGCTTTCGATGTCATGCATACCAAAAAAAATTTCAATTTAATATCTAATCTAACATATAAAGTTCAGCATGCACGAAAAGGGGCTAGGACATGCATCCTAACCCCCTTTCGTATATCTTTAAGATATGATATCAACGGTAACCCGTTTATCCATCTTAACTGCTGCTGATGTGACGACCGTGCGAAGAGATTTTGCGATTCGTCCCTGTTTTCCGATCACCTTTCCGACATCGTCGGGATGCACCGTCAACTCATAAACGACAAGCCGGTCTTTCTCAATCGTCCGAACCGCCACATCATCCGGATGATCGACTAAAGCCTTAGCAATTATGCTTACTAATTCTTCCATAGATGACCCTCCGAATCAGCACCTTATTTAGATAATTTGGACTCGTGGAATTTCTTCATCACGCCCGCTTTGCTCAGCAAGTTGCGGACAGTGTCGGATGCTTGCGCACCGTTTTGAAGCCATTGCAATGCTTTATCTTCATCGATCTTAACAACAGCCGGTTGTTCAACCGGGTTGTAGTAACCGATCTCCTCGATAAAACGACCGTCACGTGGGGAACGGGAATCCGATACCACTACGCGGTAGAAAGGAGCTTTGTGAGCACCCATACGTTTCAGACGAATACGAACTGCCATTTGAAAATTCACCTCCTTCAATGAAATCTGGTTCTCATGTAAACGGCTGTTCAATCAACGGAAAGGAAACTTCATTCCTTTACCGAGACCTTTCAACTGTTTCATTGCTTTGTTCTTGCCACCCTTAGGACCCATCATATCCGAGAATTGCTTCATCATACGGCGCATCTCATCAAACTGCTTGATCAGACGATTCACCTCTGCGAGTGACGTTCCACTTCCGGTAGCAATCCGTTTCCGGCGGCTATGGTTAATCATATCCGGGTTACGCTTCTCTTCCGTTGTCATTGAATAGACAATCGCTTCGATTCGGCCCATCTGTTTATCATCGACCTTCAGGTCCTTCGCTTGTTTCATCTTGCCCATACCCGGAATCATATCCATGATCTGGTCAATTGGTCCAAGCTTTTTCACCTGATCCATCTGCTCCAGGAAATCCTCGAACGTGAATTCTGCATTCCGCATCTTGCGTTCCATTTCCTTCGCTTTCTCGGTATCGATATTGGACTGTGCCTTTTCAATCAAGGACAACATGTCACCCATACCAAGAATACGTGAAGCCATACGTTCCGGATGGAATGGCTCCAGTGCATCAAGCTTCTCCCCCAGAGAGGCAAACTTGATCGGGCAACCTGTAACTGCTTTAACAGACAGTGCCGCACCACCACGTGTATCGCCATCCAGTTTGGTCAGTACAACCCCGGTCAGAGCAAGTTGCTGATTAAAGTGTTCCGCCACATTAACGGCATCCTGACCTGTCATACTGTCGACAACGAGTAATACTTCATCCGGGTTCACTACACTGTGAATCTGACGCAACTCTTCCATCAGTTCTTCATCAACATGCAAACGTCCGGCTGTATCCACGATCACATAATCATGTCCGTTATCTTTTGCGTGTTGCAAACCTTGGCGAGCAATCTCCACCGGGCTTGTCTGATCACCGAGGGTGAACACTGGCGCCTTCAACTGCTCTCCCAGTACTTGTAACTGCTTGATCGCAGCCGGACGGTAAATGTCGCCTGCAACCAGCAAAGGTCTGCTATTTTGCTTTTGCAACATTTTTGCCAGTTTACCGGAAGTCGTCGTTTTACCCGCACCCTGTAAACCAACCATCATGATCACTGTAGGTGGTTTATTCGACTTCGCCAGCTTAGCTTGACTTCCACCCATTAACTCTGTTAATTCTTTGTTAACAATGTCAATGATGACCATTCCGGGTGTAAAGCTGTCCATTACTTCTTTGCCGACAGCCTTCTCTTTCACTTTGGCGATGAATTCCTTGACCACTTTGAAGTTTACATCCGCTTCAAGCAATGCCAGACGTACTTCGCGCATCGCTTCGGCTACGTCTTCGTCAGACACCTTGCCTTTGCCGCGCAACTTGCTGAACACATTCTGCAATCGGGTCGTTAATCCTTCAAATGCCATGATCCCACCTCCTTCATGCTTCATTCCATTTTAAGACCGATTCGTCTCACTTCACTGCAAACAATGGTTATTCTCCCAGTAAAGCAACGAGATCGTGTATTGGTTTGTTGTTATCCACGGTAACGCCAGCGCGTTCCAGTGCTTGTTGTAAATCTTCAAGGCAGCGGCTGCGTCTTTCATACTTTTCAAGCAAGCCAAGCTTGCTTTCATAGTTCTCAAGCACTTGTTCAGCACGCTTGATATGTTCGTATACCGCCTGGCGGCTGATCTCAAACTCGGCTGCAATTTCACCAAGTGAAAAATCATCATGAAAGTAATATTTCAGAAACGTTTGCTGTTTCTCTGTCAACAGTGATTCATAAAAGGCAAACAGTAAGTTAATCCGGTTTGTTTTCTCAAGCCGGTTTTCTTGACTCATATCAGGGCACTCCCTTCGTCAAGGAAAAACACTTTACACTCTTGCAACGTTCCTAATAATACCTAAAACAAATCAGGATGTCAAGCAAAAATACTTGTCACAATAAAAAGAGACGCTACGCCTGCCATGTACAGTTTAAAAATGCTATCTTTAGACGTTATAAAGCCTTATTTTCTGTCCATTCAATAACGTAAACTAGAAGTCTTTCAAACCAGAACCAAAAAGAAAAACGAAACATCCCTAAAGAAGAGACGCTTCGTTTAATGCTTCTAACGAAGTGGTGTCAGATAGATTAAGACTGCGAAGAAATGCAGAATACTGCCTGCCAGTACAAACAGATGCCAGATCGCGTGGTGAAACGGGAAACCTCTCCATACATAGAACAATGTCCCCAGCGTATACATCAGGCCTCCTGCAACCAATAGTACAATCCCACCTGTGGGAATCGCTGACACAAGCGGTTGCCAAGCAATAACGATCAGCCACCCCATCGCGATATAGAAGACCGTCGACATAAACAGAAACTTCTTGGTGAAAAAGGCTTTGAAGATCACTCCGGCCAGTGCAATGCCCCAAATGACACCGAATAGAGTCCAGCCCAGTGTTCCGCGAACTGCGACGAATAAAAACGGCGTATATGTGCCTGCAATAAACAGATAGATGGAAGAGTGGTCAAAAAACTCAAACAAGTCTTTTGCCTTCCCCTCTTTGAGCGCGTGCACCAACGTTGAATTCGTATAGAGCATTAGCATGGTAATACCATAGATAGTAAAACTAACAACATGCCAGGCCGTACCTTTCATACTGGAAAATACAATTAACAACACTAACGCAGCTACACTAAGCGCAGCACCGATTCCATGTGTCACGGCATTGGCGACCTCTTCACGACGGGAATAGGTATAGGTATTGGCCATATCAACCTTCCTTTCTAACCCATTACAATATCAGTTACCTTTCATTATACACGTATTGCCGATGACATTACACGTGAGCTCTCACATGATGCAGCGGCAATACGGTGAACATGATTATTCATTTACGACCCAAGATCAGGATCAGGATTGTGTATTCTCTTCTTCGGCATTCTCTGCTGGTTGCTCCTGAATTAATCCTGCGAACAACGCGTGAACAAACTGTTCAGAATCAAATTCCTGCAGATCATCAATTTTCTCCCCAAGACCAACGAGCTTCACAGGCAGGTCCAGCTCCTGACGAATTGCCACTACAATACCACCTTTAGCTGTTCCATCAAGCTTGGTCAACACAAGACCCGTTACTCCACTTTTCTCTCCGAAAAGTTTGGCCTGATTCAGCGCATTTTGTCCCGTCGTCGCATCCAGCACCATCAGCACTTCATGCGGCGCACTTGGAATCTCACGCTGAATCACACGATAGATTTTGTTCAGCTCATCCATCAGGTTGCTTTTATTTTGCAAGCGGCCTGCGGTATCACATAACAACACATCAGCTCCGCGCTGTTTTGCCGCCTGTACTGCATCGTACATAACAGCAGCCGGATCAGAACCCGATTGCTGTTTAATCACATCTACGCCAGCACGCTGGCCCCATACTTCAAGTTGCTCGATCGCTCCAGCTCGGAACGTATCGCCCGCTGCCATAATTACTTTTTTCCCTTGTTGCTTGAAACGGTGAGCCAGCTTGCCAATCGTCGTTGTTTTACCAACACCGTTCACACCAACAAACAAAATAACCGTAATGCCATCCGGATTCATTTTCAGTTCATTGTTTTGTTCCCCACGAAGCAAATCTGTCAGTTTCTCGGACAACACAGGCTGTAACTCAGCCGCATCCTCAATTTTGCGTTTCTTCACTTCTGCGCGCAGGTCTTCAATCAGATTCATGACCGTATTGACGCCTACATCTGCCCCGATCAGAATTTCTTCAAGTTCCTCATAAAATTCCTCATCAATTTTTTTGCGGCGAATGACCAGATCGGTTACTTTTTCCACAAGCCCTTTGCGTGTCTTTTCTAGGCCATCCTTAAACTGTTTAGTAACCGACTCCGTTTTACTTGCAATGCTGTCCCGTAGCTTTTTAAAGAAACTCATAAAGCCCCTCCATCGTGTAGATAATTAAATCGTAAATGGTCATGATTTTGTAAAATTAAATGAATCCTATTTGAAGCACACAGCAATCTCCATGCAATTAGGCGATGTCTGCTTCCTCATCATCCAGTTTAACCGAAACGAGCTTGGATACTCCGCCCTCTTCCATCGTAACTCCGTATAGGACATCTGCCTCTTCCATCGTGCCTTTCCGGTGCGTAACCACAATAAATTGGGTTTGTTCAGAGAACTCACGCAAGTATTGGGCAAAACGAACGACGTTCGCCTCATCCAGTGCAGCCTCAACTTCGTCCAATACGCAGAATGGCACAGGTTTCACGTGCAGAATGGCAAAGAGCAACGCCATCGCCGTTAATGCCCGTTCTCCACCCGACAACAGTTGCAGATTTTGCAGTTTCTTACCCGGTGGCTGGGCTACGATATCAATACCTGTTTCAAGGAGTCGCTCAGGGTCCATCAGAACCAGATCAGCACGTCCACCGCCAAACAGCTTCGTAAAGACGGTACCAAATTCACGACGGATCGCGTCAAATGTAAATTTGAATCGCTTCGCCATTTCATCTTCCATTTCCTTGATAACCTGATACAGTGTCGTTTTGGCTTCCACCAGATCATTCTTCTGTTCGTTCAAGAACTCATACCGCTCATTCACCCGCTGGAACTCTTCGATTGCACCGAGATTCACATCGCCAAGAGCGGATATTGCACGTTTTAACTTCTGTACCTCAGCTTGTGTGCTCTCCACATCTTCAGGCACTGGATAACGTTCTTTGGCAAGCTCATAGCCTAACTCATATTCATCTGTCAGCTTACGCAAAATATTTTCCAGCTCAACATCCAGACGGTTCACGGAAATTTCAGTCTGACGCATCTGCTCTTCCACCGCTTTGAGCTGTGTGCGCTGCTCCTTCGTTTCACTCTCGGCCAGCTCCAGCTTTTTCGACAGTTCACTGCGCGCGGCACGTTTGAAGTCCAATTCTTGAGATGCCTGTGCCTTTTTAAGCTTGTACTCGTTTAAATCTTCAATCTGTTTTACACTTTCACTCTGTGTTTTCTTAAAATCAGCTTCCATCGAAGCGAGCAACGTACGATTCTGTCGCAGATCTTTGACTAGTGAATCAACCTCTCGCTCCAATCTCCGCAATTGCTCTTCATTTGAGAAGCGTTCCTGATCCAGCTTACCTTCCCGGACTTTCAGTTCGGTCAGCTGTGTTTGCAACTCTTCTTTTGCAGACTCATTGGCCTTCCGGGCAAACTCTGCTGCATGAATAGCGCGATGAGTTGCTTTCTCCTCTTCCTCAAGTTGCTCAAGTTTTTTCTCCGCTTCAACCCGGGATTTGTCCAGTTCCTTAATTTCTTCCGTAAAGCCGTTCTTTTCCTGACCTGCCACAGCGACCTGCTCCAATACATGGCGCAGTTCATGCTCAACCTGCTTCATCTCCATCGAGGCCTGTTGCTCTGCATTTCGGGTATCGTCACCAGACTGACGTAGCTGATCCAGCTTGTCCTGACACTGCTCCAGCTGAGCTTTGACATCTTCCACACTGCGATGCAGTTTCACAATCTGCTGCTCGGTATCCACAATATCTTGATCCAGCTGATCCAGTTGCCGCTTGCGGCTGAGCAGACTGCCATTTTTTTTGTGCTGACTGCCGCCAGTCATGGAACCGCCAGCGTTGACGACATCCCCTTCGAGGGTTACAACACGGAAACGATACTGACAACGTGCCGCAATTTTATTCGCAAACTCCAACGTTTCTGCAATGATGACATTTCCGAGCAAGCTACCGATAATTGAGGCATATCTTGAATCATACTGTACAAGTTCAGCACCGATGCCAACAAAACCGTCCATACCCTCAACCATCGATCGTTCACCTGCACCGATTGAACGAGGACGAATAACGTCCAACGGAAGAAAGGTTGCACGTCCCAACTGACGTTGCTTCAAGAAAGCAATAGCCTGTCTGGATACGGCCTCGTTCTCCATGACGATATGCTGTAGCGCAGCCCCCATCGCTGTTTCTACCGCAAGCTCGATCTTTTCGGGAACTTTGACGAGTTCTGCCACAGCACCATGTACTCCGTTTAGCGTCCCCTTTCGAGAAGCTTTGAGCACTTCTTTTACGCCCAGCATGAAGCCGTCAAAATCATCTTGCATTTCTTTCATCGTATCCCGGCGGGACACTTGTGCTTCGCGCTTTTGCTCCCATTTACGTACAGTACCACGGCTCTCTTCCAGGAGTTTTTGCAAAGACTGCAGCCGTTCGCTTTCCGAAATATAGCCCCCGCGCAGTTCACTGATTTCCTTACCTAACCGAACCACTTTTTTCTGAATCTCTGCTTTACGGCCTTCTAACGTCTCTTTCTGTTCTTCCCATTTGCCGGATTCTTCTGATGCACGGTTCATTCTGCGCTCCAGCGTTTCTTTTTGCTGGTCCACATACCGTATTTCGTTTCGTGCCTGCGCCATCTGATTCATCAGTTCCAGCAAGTTCCCTTTGAGGCTCTCCTCTTGCTGCTGACTTATTCCACCCGTAACACCGATAAGCTTAGCTTCTTCTTCAGACAAACGATTTTTTACATCAGCCAGTTCCAGTTCAAGCTTGCCAAACTTCTCTCGCAAGGCAATCAACTCAGCTTCACGCTCCTGATGTCTCTGCTCGCTCACCGCCAGCGTTTCCCTCAGTTGCTCTTGATTCGCTTGCAGATTACGCGAACGTTCCCGAAGAAGTTCTCCATGCCCTTCGCTTTTCTCTGTTGCCTCACTAAATTGCAACAAAGCAGCCTGAAGTTCTTCTGTCTCCGTTTCCAGCAGACGCAGTGCATTGCGATCATTCTCCAGCTTCGCATCATGTGTGGATACAATCGCCGCCAATCCAACTTCTTCGTGTTTTAGCGACTCCAGACGTTCGCTCGCTTTGCTCCAGGAAGCATGAATCTGTTCAATCTGATACACATACATCGAAATTTCCTTTGATTTGAGTTCGGAACGAAGTTGCTTGTAATGCATGGCTTTCTCGGATTGTTCTTTCAGCGGGCCAATCTGATCTTCCAGTTCGGTTACAAGATCGTGAATACGTAGCAGATTTTGCTCTGTCTCATCCAGCTTGCGCGTTGCATCCCGTTTGCGGGATTTATATTTAACGATTCCTGAAGCCTCTTCAAAGATTCCACGGCGATCCTCTGAACGAGTACTCAAGATCTCCTCAATGCGTCCTTGTCCAATAATCGAGTAAGCCTCTTTACCGATCCCCGTATCCATGAACAGTTCTGTGATATCTTTCAAGCGACAGGATTGTTTATTGATAAAATACTCACTGTCCCCGCTGCGATGAACACGACGGGTCACGGTTACTTCACCGAAATCCAAAGCGAGTGCATGATCCTCATTGTCCAGTGTAAGGGAAACCTCTCCGTAGTTGACAGCTTTACGCGCATCACTGCCTGCAAAAATAATATCTTCCATTTTACCGCCACGGAGTGACTTGGCGCTTTGCTCCCCCAATACCCAGCGGATACCATCGGATATATTACTTTTACCGCTTCCGTTCGGACCTACAACCGCTGTAATGCCACGAACAAATTCCATTTCCGTTTTGTCGGCGAATGACTTGAATCCACCCAATTCTATTCGTTTCAGAAACATAGGGCTTCTCGTCACCTCCTCTTGCGAATTTCAAATAATGCCTTCGACACCTAGTAAAAAATCCGATAATGCCTCCCGAGTCTCTTTACAAAAAAAAGAGCAAAAAGCAGTCCGGCCGATTACTTCCGCCGGGGCGGGCCCGCGGGCTGCTCTTTGCTCTTCGTTTGTCTAAGCGCTGCCTGGTACAATTCAGGCCTCCGGAAGCTTCAATCGTTCAAGCGCCGCAGATGCTGCCTGTTGTTCCGCCTCTTTTTTGGAGCGTCCCGTACCTCGGCCAAGTCGTTCTTGGCCCATATGGACCTCCGAGACAAACTCACGTTCATGGGCTGGTCCCCGCTCTTCGACGATCCGGTACTCCAGAGCCCCCATATTGTGATGCTGTGTGAGTTCCTGCAACTCTGTTTTGTAATCACTCATTTGCAGCTTGCTGCCAACAACGATTAACGGAAACACATGCTGATCCAGAAATGCTCGCACAGGTTCAAGACCCTGATCCAGGTATAACGCACCTATAAATGACTCGAACACATCCGCCAGAAGAGCTGGACGTGTACGTCCTCCAGTTAATTCCTCACCTTTTCCAAGAAGTACATATTGTCCAAAACTAAGCGCTTCAGCAAATTTGACCAGGGAAGGTTCACAGACAATGGATGCCCGCATCTTTGTTAGTTCTCCTTCCGGACGGTTAGGATACAGATGATACAAGTACTCCGATACAGTCAACTCCAATACAGCATCGCCCAGAAACTCCAGACGTTCGTTATCCTGATGTTGACTGAATCGGTGTTCGTTTACGTAAGAAGCATGGGTAAACGCTTGTTTTAGAAGCTGCCTGTTGTCAAATTTGATTTGAAGTTTTTGTTGTAACTGCTTCAGATCTTCACTCAAACGAACTAGCCCCTTATGCTTCAAATTTTTTGAGAATAATGGTAGCGTTGTGACCGCCAAATCCAAATGAATTGGACATTGCCACATTCACTTTGGTTTGACGTGGGACGTTAGGCACGTAATCCAGATCACATTCAGGGTCCTGATCTTCCAGGTTGATCGTTGGAGCCAGTGTCTGATGTGTCAGGGACAATCCGCAGATAACTGCCTCTACACCACCTGCAGCGCCAAGCATATGGCCTGTCATGGACTTGGTGGAACTTACGGCAAGCTTGTACGCATGATCGCCAAACGCCTTTTTGATGGCTAACGTTTCGGAACGGTCACCTACTGGTGTTGAAGTTCCGTGTGCATTGATGTAATCCACTTCTTCCGGCTGAATTCCTGCATTGCGAAGCGCCATCGTCATACAACGTGCTGCTCCATCTGGATCTGGTTCTGTCATATGGTGTGCATCACCTGTCAGACCGTAACCGATTACTTCACCGTAGATTCGTGCGCCACGAGCCTGAGCATGTTCCAGAGATTCCAGAATCAGAATTCCGGCACCTTCACCCATAACAAATCCGTCACGACCTGTATCAAAAGGACGGCTTGCCTTCGTAGGATCGTCATTACGTGTAGACATCGCACGCATCGCGCAGAAACCCGCAAGTCCAGTTGGCCTAATGGTTGCTTCAGCACCGCCGCAGATCATCGCATCTGCATCACCATTCGCAATTAACTTGAACGAATCTCCAATGGAGTGTGTTCCTGTCGCACAAGCGGTAACAACGTTGATGTTCGGTCCTTTGGCACCAAGTGAAATGGACATCTGTCCGGATGCCATATTCGAAATCATCATCGGAATAAAGAACGGGCTCACACGTTTAGGGCCTTTTTGCAAAAGCGCATTGTGCTGATCTTCCCAAGTTCCCAATCCACCAATACCAGAACCAATCGATACACCAAAACGTTCTGCATCAATGTTTTCGTTGATTTTCAGACCACTATCTTCCACAGCTTTGAAACCAGCTGCCACAGCGAACTGTACAAAACGATCCATCTTCCGTGCATCTTTTCGATCCATATATTCTTCCGGGTTGAAATCTTTGATCTCGGCTGCAATCTGTGTCGTGTATTCACTAACATCAAATGCCTCAATCTGAGAAATTCCGGACTTTCCTGCCATTAAACTGCCCCAGAACGTCTCTATATCTTTTCCGAGCGATGTCATTACGCCCATTCCGGTAATTACAACTCTTTGTTTCAACCGACTCACCTCTATATCGACTGCATTACGCAAGTATTTTGTGGGAATATCCGCAGACTCGAATGCAAGACGCCTCTCCAAAGATCAGCAAGCACCTTGTCTGCGGGATGTGAAAAACCAATGAATGATGAGAAGTCCCGCCTGTTCGAAAACAGGAGCGGGACTGAATTGACTTTAGGTATGAGATTGTATGTAGTTTACAACTTCACCTACGGTCGTAATTTTTTCTGCATCTTCATCAGAGATTTCCAAATCGAATTCATCTTCCAATTCCATGACCAATTCCACTACATCCAAAGAATCAGCACCCAAATCTTCTTTGAAAGATGCTTCAAGTGTAACTTCAGCTTCGTCTGCGCCCAAGCGGTCGACGACGATGCGTTTTACACGCTCCAATACATCGGACATCCGGTTCACCTCCTCCTTGGTATTATACGAGAATCGCAGGCAAAATGCCATAGAAGACATATGCGGCTCCCGGCCGGGGAACCCGGCCTTTTTCCGGCATTTCGGATCGTCCAGCGCCTGTTCCCCGACTTTGATTCAAAGTCCAGGAAATTTACATGTACATGCCACCATCGACATGCAGTGTTTGACCTGTCATATAAGATGAAGCTTCTGATGCAAGGAATGTAACCACACCAGCAATTTCATCCGGCTGTCCAAGACGGGACAACGGAATGCCACTAAGCATACCATCGACCAGCTCCTGAGACAATTCCTTGGTCATATCGGTTTCAATGAAGCCCGGTGCAACACAGTTCACCGTAATTCCGCGAGAAGCAAGTTCTCGAGCAGAAGCCTTCGTTAAACCGATAACTCCCGCTTTGGCAGCCACGTAGTTGGCTTGACCCGGATTACCCAGCACACCAACGACAGAAGAGATGTTAATAATTCTTCCTGAACGTTGTTTCATCATTGGACGTGTTACTGCCTTCAGACAGTTAAACACCCCTTTAAGATTCGTTTCGATAACTTGATCGAACTCTTCTTCTTTCATCCGCATAATGAGGTTGTCCCGTGTAATCCCCGCATTATTCACCAGAATATCGACATTGCCCCATGCTTCAAGCGTTGTTTTCACCATCTGTTCCGCTTCAACCATCTGACCTACATTCGCCTGAATCGTAATCGCCTGCACACCTTTTGCACGAATCTCTTCGGCCACTTCCTCTGCCGCAGCCTGACTGCCCGCATAGTTTACAGCAACATTCGCTCCGGCTTCAGCCAGGGCAAGTGCAATACTGCGGCCAATTCCGCGGGATGCTCCGGTTACTAATGCATTTTTACCTTCTAACGGTTTAGACATAACCATTCCTCCTCTCCCTGAATCTACATAAGTTGAACTTCGATTATTTACACAGCCACTCCGATGACAGAATAACCTTTCAATCGCTGTTATCCCCAGATTTTCTTGTTTCCCTTTTCCAAAGGGAAAAATCTGGTGATAAAGGCGAGGCCTACGCTTCCGATGCAGCTTTCTTTCAGAAAGCTTTCAGCTTCGCTTTTCCAGGTTTTTTCTGTCCTCTCCGTTAAAGTGTAAATAAATGGTTCTACTTATGTGATTTAATTATTATTTTTAAGATCAGCAGCAGTTGCTTCCAAGGTTTCAAGACTGTTTACATTGTATAATTTTACGGTTTTATCTGTTTTTTTAATCAAACCGGTTAATACATTGCCTGAACCAATCTCAATAAACGTATCCACACCTTGCTCAATCAACCATGTCACACTGTCTTCCCATAAAACCGGAGAATAGACCTGAGTCGTGAGCAAGTTCTGAAATTGTCCATCTTCAGCAGGTCTTGCGGTTACGTTAGCTACCACAGGAACCTTCGCAGGTGAGAACGTCACTGTACTCAGCTTATCCGCCAGCTTATCTGCAGCGTCTTTCATCAATGAAGAGTGGAACGGACCACTTACTTCTAGTGCAATTGCACGCTTGCCACCTGCTTCCTTCACCCGTTCTGACACGGCAGCAACGCCCTCTTTTACACCTGAAATAACGATTTGTCCAGGACAGTTAATGTTGGCAAGTTCAACTGCATGTCCACTTTCTGACACTTCACGGCAAAGCACCCCCAGCGCTTCCCGATCCGCACCCAGTACAGCAGCCATTGCTCCCTGTCCACCCGGAACAGCTTCTTCCATATACTGACCACGTGCCCGGACAATTTGCACAGCATCCTCAAAGGAAAGAACACCAGCTGCCACTAGTGCACTGTATTCACCCAAGCTATGACCTGTAGCGTAGTCTGCCTCAATCCCTTTTTCTTTGAAAGCCTCCAGCAGCGCAATACTCGCGGTGAGCAGTGCTGGCTGTGTATTGGATGTCTGTTTCAGCTCCGTGTCTGGTCCTTCAAAGATCAGGTTGCTCAGCGAGAAGCCCAGTGCCTCATCTGCTGTGCGAAAAACTTCCGTGGCTGCAGGTACAGACTCATATACATCTTTGGCCATACCTACTTTTTGTGATCCCTGTCCAGGGAATACAAAAGCGATTTTACCCATTTCATTCATCCTCCAGCTGTCTAGTTTACCATACGAGTACGGATGCGCCCCAAGTCAAACCGCCGCCGAAACCAACCATCAAAACAGTATCTCCTGCTTTCATACGGCCTTCTTCTGCAGCTTCAACCAGTGCAAGTGGAATGGATGCCGCCGACGTGTTCGCATACTTGTCTACATTGACAACCACTTTCTCCTCTGGAAGTTCCAGTCGTTGCATAGCCGATTGAATAATTCGAACATTCGCCTGATGTGGAACGAACAAATCAACATCCGTGCGATCCATGCCAGCTTTGCGAAGAACTTCAATCGTTGCCGTACCCATGACACGAACAGCAAATTTAAACACTTCACGGCCGTTCATATAGATATAATGCTTTTTGTTCTCAATCGTTTCCGCACTTGCTGGCAGACGTGAACCACCGCCTTCAATGTTTAGAAGACTGCCTCCTGCCCCTTCTGCACCGAGATCAAATGCTTTGAAACCACGGCCTTCCGGAACTTCACCAACAACGACGGCTCCTGCTCCATCACCGAAAAGAACACAAGTGTTGCGGTCTGTGTAGTCTGTAATACGTGACAAACAATCTGCACCAATAACAAGCGCGTTGTTGTACATGCCGCTTTGAATGAAACTGGTTGCCGTTGCAAGGCCGTATACAAACCCGGAACAAGCAGCAGACAAATCAAATGCAGCAGCGCCCTTGGCACCCAGTTTATCTTGCAGAATGCAAGCTGTCGACGGGAAAGAGGAGTCCGGTGTAATCGTAGCAACGATAATCAGATCCAGATCACTGCCTGTCATGCCAGCAGATTCAAGCGCTTTTATTGCTGCCTCATAGGCTAGATCAGAAGTAGCTTGATCCGGTGCAGCGATATGCCGCTCCTTAATTCCTGTACGACTGACAATCCACTCGTCATTCGTATCGACCATTTTTTCCAAATCACTGTTTGTCAAAATTTTCTCCGGCACATATTTACCTGTACCAATAATCCCTACTGGGCGCAAATTATTCATATCGTCACTCACTTCCCACTAATTTCCTTAGATATACTCTCCACCAACTGGTTTTGTACTGCAATCCGTGCCTGACGCACGGCATTTTTGATCGCATTGCCGTCAGCGGAACCATGGCTTTTGACGACCAGTCCACTCAAACCTAGCAATGGGGCACCACCGTGCTCCGTATAATCAAGTTTGCTCTTTAACCCACGCAATTCTGGCATGAGTACCGCCGCAGCCAATTTATTTTTGAAGGATGAAGTGAACTTTTCCTTGAGCAGGCCAAAAATCGCTCCTGCCACGCCTTCCAATGATTTCAGCAGGATGTTGCCGGCAAACCCGTCACACACCAGCACATCACAGGCGCCAGTTAGCACATCACGTGCCTCTACATTCCCCACAAAACGAATCGGAAGCTGTTCTAAGAGCGGATAGGCATGTTTGGTCAACTCATTGCCTTTGCCTGGCTCTGTCCCCACGTTGAGCAAGCCCACTCTCGGGGAGGCAATGCCTTGTACTTTTTGCCGGTACAAACTGCCCATCAGCGCGTATTGTGCCAAGTGTTCCGGTTTAGCATCCATATTCGCACCGAGGTCTAGCGCAAGCACACCTACATCATCCATCGTGGGAATCATGGGGGCAAGTGCAGGACGCTCAATTCCATCCATCCGGCCTACAACAAGCAAACCAGCCGTCATTAACGCCCCTGTATTTCCTGCCGAAATCATGGCGTCGGCTTCCTTTTCTTTGACCATACGTCCGGCTACAACCATGGAAGAATCCTTTTTGCGCCTTACTGCCTTTACCGGTTCATCATCTGAACCAATCACTTCGGAAGCGTGCCGAACGCTCAAGTTGGCCGGTCTTGTTCCTGACTGACTTAAAAGAGGTTCAATCTTGGCTTCATCGCCAACCAGGACGATCTGTGTATCCGCCCATTCCGTAGCTGCGGCAATAGCCCCTTCTACGGTTGACGCAGGAGCATGATCTCCTCCCATGGCATCAATGACGATTTTCATCCCAAATGACCTCCTTCTTTGCTGTCTTCTCCACCTGAATGATAGATCACAAAATTACCTTGGAACACCATTTCTTCTCCAACATAGGTGAACACTTCAACTTTGGCTTTCCCCTTCTGACCGGGGATTGATTTCACATAAGCTTTGGCAATACACTTTTCTCCCAAACGAACAGAGCGAACAAAACGTATATCTGCCGAAGCAGTTAACGCAATCTCATCATTAATGACAGCGACTGCAAGTGAATTCGCTTGTGCAAAGACATAGTGCCCGCGGGCAATACCTGTTCTTGAAAAAACATGTTCCTCTTTGATCTCAAATAAGGATATCCCGCTCTTGTCCAGCTGTAAATCCACAATGTCACCGATAATCTCATGCAGGGGCAGTGATCGCACCTGATCATACGAGCGCTCCGCCATCAGTTTCATCCGTTCCCGAAGCTCCGGTATGCCAAGTTCCAGCCTGTCAAGTCGGATCGTCTGGATACTTACCTTCAATTGACGTGTAAGCTCCTGATCGGTCACAAACGGATTCTCGTCTATCATTTTGGTTAACTGCTGTTGCCTCTGTCTCTTCGGTAAACGCTCGATGCCTGACACCCCCCGCTGTATCGTTTCCAAAACCCACCTCAAGGTCAAGTTCGTTCTTCCAAGCCTTACTTCTTATATGCTGTAGCCCTGCTTATTCAGGGAGCTTCTAAATAAAAGTGTATGATGATCTGTATGTAACGTCAAATCTTAGAACCTGGTACTAAACTATAGTATATCTCATCCTGTGTCAAAAAGAAAGGCTAGTATAACAAATTCACATCACTTCATCACAGTGCTGATGAATATGTGTAGCAAGCATACATACCCGCTTGAACAAGCTTATGCGTTCGCTTTTCTTTACACAAAAAAGCAACACCTCATCGAAATGAAGTGTTGCTTGATGTGTAGCTATTATTGAGAGATGATCTCTCTTGCTTTGTACGTTCCGCACACTTTGCACACGTGGTGACTCAGTTTAAGTTCGCCACATTGTTCACATTTCACCATGCCCGGTACAGCCAATTTAAAGTGAGTACGACGTTTGTCGCGACGCGTCTTG
The DNA here is from genome assembly GCF_019748695.1 of Paenibacillus cucumis (ex Kampfer et al. 2016). Classification (NCBI taxonomy): domain Bacteria; kingdom Bacillati; phylum Bacillota; class Bacilli; order Caryophanales; family Paenibacillaceae; genus Paenibacillus; species Paenibacillus cucumis (ex Kampfer et al. 2016). The sequence continues at coordinate 128,393 of NZ_JACLIC010000041.1, forward strand.
GACGTTCTCCGTTGAGGTACTGCCATTATTCCCACCTCCTTATCAAAATCAACCTTTGCAGGTAGTTGTTACGTTCGATTTTCAATCATGCTCATTTAAAAAAATCCTTGAGTCCTGCAAGCCGCGGATCGATAACCTGGGTATCACAACCGCAGTCACCTTCGTTCAACTCATGGCCACACTTGGGACAGAGCCCCTTGCATGTATCACTGCAGAGCGGCACAAACGGAAGATCCAGCAGAAAAGCTCCCTCGGCATAAACCTTCAGATCAACGCTATCCCCATCCACATAGAGTGTATCGTCATCCTCAGATAATTCCTCTGGTTGTTTTCCCTGCTTGAATTGCTCATGAAAATCAATATGAAAATGTTCACTTAGCGGCTTGAGACAACGGGAGCACAACATGTCCACCCCTACTGTCAGTTTGCCATGAACATCCACAACGTTCTCCTCTCTGATCTCTGCAGACAAATCTGCAGTCAGCGGAGTAACGGCTGTGATATCTTGTCGGTTAGAAACCAGATGTTTGATATCCCACTGTTCGTTAAAGCGCAGGGGGCGATCACTGGTTGCCACTTTGCGAAATGGCATTATCATGTTCTATCACTCCAAACGAAACCAATTTCATAAATAGTTGTCTAACGAATGGCGGCAGTATACAGTTCAAGACGATCCTAATATGTGCGTTCATTCCTGACTGTATGTATGCTGTCTGTCACTCACAAAAGATTTATGAAACTGACTTAACAAACAAAAATCATTATACCGATTTTCCAAGAGGTTTGTCAACACTTTTAACTTTACACCCTTTCTGGAAAACGATCACTCCGATTCAACCGTCACATCTGATCTATTATAGACCTACTCCATCATAACTACAAGTCATCTATAGGATCTATACTTACAATTCTATCCCTTACTTATATCTGATGCTCTCTACTCCTTACAACGGTCACCAATCGTTAACGAATGGTGTGATCTATGTCACACAGGTCGCTAAACCTAATGCCTATACTTGTCGTAGATTCAATCACAAAGTAACTTTCACAACCATTTTTATAACCATCTATTATTGATATTTCAAAGAAAATCGGGAGGGAAATTACATGTTAAGCCAACAAACGATTGACGTAATCAAATCTACTGTACCCGTACTTGAAGTTCATGGAGAAGCCATTACACGCCATTTCTATCAAACGATGTTTACAGCTCACCCGGAGCTATTAAACATTTTCAATCACGCAAATCAAAAACAAGGCCGCCAGCAAGCCGCACTCGCCAACATGGTTTACACCGCGGCAATGCACATCGATAACCTCGCGGCTATTTTGCCAGCCGTTCGTCAGGTTGCTCACAAACACCGTAGCCTCGGCATTGTACCTGAACAATACGCTATCGTTGGCACTTATCTGCTTCAAGCCATCAAAGGTGTACTCGGTGATGCCGCAACCGATGAAATTTTAGCCGCTTGGGGCGATGCTTATCAAGTGATTGCAGATGCCTTTATAGGCATTGAGCAGGATATGTATAGCGAAGCCGCAAATCAAACGGGTGGATGGGACGGTTTCAGAACCTTCAAAGTTGCCAAAAAAGTACAAGAAAGCGAACTCATCACTTCGTTTTATTTGATACCGGAGGATGGCAAGTCTATCTCTTCATACAAGGCAGGACAATATATCAGCATTAAAATACAGCCTGCCGGACAGGAATTCACTCAGATTCGTCAGTATACCCTTTCCGACGCACCTGGCAAACCCTATTATCGTATATCCGTGAAACGTGAATCGAGTGGATCGGACCGCCCTGACGGTGTAATTTCCAATTATCTTCACAATCATATTACAGAGGGGAGCCTGGTCGAACTTTCCGCTCCTGCGGGTGATTTCACATTGGATATGGAAGATCCGCGTCCTGTTGTGCTGTTAAGCGGAGGTGCAGGGATAACCCCTATGGTCAGCATGCTGAATACAATGTTGGAGTCGGATGATCAGCGTTCCATTACCTTTTTACATGCTAGCCCGAACGGATTATCGCACGCGTTCCGCGATCACGTAAGTCAACTGGCTCAGGAGCATGTTAATCTCAACGCACACTATTGTTACACTTCTCCTGCCGATTCCGATCTGGAAAATGAGCTGGTTTACAAACAGGGATACATGGATGCGGCATGGCTTCGTCAAGTCATTCAAGAACCGGATGCGAACTATTATCTGTGCGGCTCTGTCACGTTTATGCGTTCGGTATATGCAGAACTTCTGTCCATTGGTGTTGCAGAAGATCGTATCCATTATGAATTTTTCGGGCCAAAAGCCAGTCTTGCTCCTGCTACGGAGAATGTGTGAGCATAAAATACAGTCGGAAAGAAATATAATAACAGCTATATTTCAGGTACAGGCTGCATCTGCGGATGCTGGTTCTGTGCCTTTTTTCATCATTTGCTCTAATGCCAGCTCTATTCTATGATGAAAGAGGTAAAATGAGCTTTGACGGTGAACAAACTAATGTATGCTATCCCATATTGTAAAAATGTAATGACCCGCGTGATTAACGACCCAATGGGAGATTTCAACGCGGCAGGAAGGAGTAACGCTCATGAAAGCTGTAGGCGTTATTGTGGAATATAACCCGTTGCACAACGGACATGTGCATCATCTGAATGAATCGCGGCGGCTTAGCGCAGCAGATGCCGTTGTTGCCGTGATGAGCGGCCCTTTTCTCCAGCGTGGCGAACCCGCCATCGTTGGTAAAAGGGCACGCACCGAGATGGCGCTCCATGCTGGCGCCGATCTCGTGCTTGAACTGCCGGTTGCCTATGCGGTTCAACCGGCGGAGTGGTTTGCCTTTGGTGCGGTATCGTTGCTGCACCGCACCGGGGTTGTGGACTCGCTCTGCTTTGGCAGCGAGTCCGGCGACATCGACAGCCTGCAGCGCATCGCGCGTGTGCTGGCTGTGGAGCCCGCAGGGCTGCGCGAGGATATCGCGCGCCGCCTGCGGGAGGGCGCCAGCTACCCCGCCGCGTACGCAGGCGCGGCGGCGGCGCTGGCGCCCGGCGGCGTCGATGCTCACGACGCCGCGGCACTGCTGGAGCAGCCCAACAATTCGCTTGGGCTGCACTACCTCATCGCGCTGCAACGGCTTGGCAGCGCGATCCAGCCCTTGACGGCGGCACGTACCGGTGCCGCCTATCACCAAGCGACGCCGGGTCCGGGGGCGATCGCCAGTGCCACAGCTGTCCGCCGCCTGCTACTGGCGGACGGGCCCAAAGCCGCCGCACCATATGTGCCGGCGGCAACCCTCGCCATTCTGCATCACGAATGGCAAGAAGGACGCGCTCCCATGCACTGGGAGCGCTTTGCCCAGCCGCTGCTGCACATCGCGGCCACCCGCCGTGCCTCCGAGCTGGAACGTATCGCCGAAGTCACGGAAGGACTGGAGCATCGGCTCATACGTGCACTCGCCCAGCTCCCCGAGCCTTCAGTCGAAACTCTCCTGAATGCGCTCAAAACCCGGCGTTACACGCGCACCAAACTGCAGCGCATGCTCGCTCACCTGCTCCTGTACCACACAAAAGAAGAGTGTTCACCAGAGCGATTAGCCACCGGACCCGGATATCTGCGTGTCCTCGGCTTTACTTCAACAGGCCAGAGTCTGCTGAAACAGATGAAAAAAACAGCCACCCTGCCTGTTGTAATGAAACCCTCAACGTTTGAACATGCTCAACTGGAGTTGGATATCCAGGCGCAAGCCGCCTATGCTCTTGCCCATGACCAACAGGATTCGCGCAACATATCACGCATAATGTATAGCGACTACTACGAATCACCCGTGAGAATCTGACTCATCTCGCCCTACAAACTATAGAACCAGCAAAAAATCCCCTGTGCCCAGCCTTTGGCTGTCATCACAAGGGATTTTGTCATTTCGATTTTTTAAAAGCAACGTCTTACACATGTACCTACCAATGCATAACACTTATCGTATTATTCAACCTGACCTGGACACTTAATTTACATCCCTTTTTCTCATTGCTTTCTCGCTCTTTTTTATGAATCTCCTATAACTGTTTTTCCGAGCGTACCTTCTTATTTTAAAAGAGGTCACTGCCCAAGCTCTTCTAAGTCCAATCTTCTAGTAAGATACTCTTATTTCACTTAAGACTTCACAGACAGAGTTTTCAAGAAGGCTAACGCATCATCAAGTGTGCTTACGGGCACAAGCTTCATTGGAGTGTTGATTTCTTTTGCTTTGGCCTCAGCTTCTTTGTAGTTGTCTTTAGGTACAAAGAAAATTTCTGCCTTTTTACGGTCGGCAGCGACAATTTTATGTTGCACACCGCCAATGGCTCCTACAACACCATCTTTCGTAATCGTACCTGTACCAGCAATCCGATGTCCCTTGGTCAGATCACCAGGAGTCAACTGATTATAAATCTCCAACGTGAACATTAACCCGGCAGAAGGACCTCCCACTTGCGTGCTTGAAAATGTGATTTGTTTGTTCGGGTCTTCCGGCTTCACCTTCTGCACCGCACCAATCATCACCCCAAGTCCAGTACGCATCTTGCCTGTCTTGCTGTCTTTCACCTCAACCAGCGTGATATCCCGACTAATCGTTTCACCGCCGCGCTCCAATTGCATCTCCACCGTATCCCCGGCTTTTTTTCCTTCCAGCTGTTTGGCAAGCACCGTATTATCCGGTGTAGCTGTACCGTTCACACCCAGAATAATGTCTCCGGGTTCAATATCTCCATCCGGTTTGGGATTTTCCGAAAGACCAAACACAAAGATGTTTTCAGGCACAATGGAGTATGCAATACCCGCTTTCTCATAGGCCGCTTCCATGGCAGAGGATTGCGAATCACTCATGAACCAGACCTGTTCAGCGGAGTATTCCGCCTCGCTTTTGCCACGCAGACGATCTTCCTTTTTATCCACTTGTGCATTTTTATCAAAATACGAAGTGCCTAGCAAAAATAAATTGGCATACGTTGCCGACACGGTGGTCATCATGAATACGCCTTTTTCATCTTTGTCACCGTCCTTCACGGTAACCATGGGTTTAACTTCATCCGCACTGCCAGGTTTATAAATAATATACGGCGTTGGCATGTACACCGTAAGATAGACAATAAGAGCCACCGCGATCACGTAGATCGAAGCTCTGAAACCACCTGTTTTCCGGAACCGATTCATCTCATGAGCCTCCGTTCTTTATCTCTATACAAGCTGAACCCACTCCACAAGAGTTGCTTTGAGTAATTCATTTAGCTCATCTTATTCCACATGATTACAATCCAAGTCTAACACCTTGTTGTTCCTGCATACAATGGTACAGGCCGGATAGGCCGCAGGATGATTCGCCGTCTATCCGGTCAAGGCCGAACCGTTTACGAACGTGATTCGGCCGTCCACTATAATCCCAATGCCCGAGGGGCGTTAATTGATATGAGGTGAAACGATGACCGTATCCAGTGAGGTTCGAAGTCCGGGTTTGGTACGAACCGTATTCCTGAGCACCAGTGCATTCATGCTGGTTGTTGCAATAGTTGCATCTCCGAAAGAAGCGTTCGACGCATCCATTCAAGGACTCGACATCTGGTGGAAAATTGTCTTTCCTGCCCTGCTGCCGTTCCTGATGTTATCCCAAATGCTGACCGCGTTTGGCTTTACCCACGCCCTGGGAGTTCTGCTAGAGCCCCTGATGAGGCGTTTGTTCAAGCTACCCGGCCATACCGGCTTCGCTCTCGCTGTGGGCATGTGTGGAGGTTTTCCAACCGCCGTAGATGCCGTATCTCGATTACTCAAGGATCAACAAATGACCGCCAGACAGGCGGTTATTATTACGGCAGCAGCTCATTTTGCCAACCCCATGATGATTCTGCTTGTTGTTGGAGGTGCTTTTCTTCATAATCCTGCCGCTGGATATTTTCTCCTCATTTCACACTGGATCAGTGGCTGGATTGCAGCCGCCGTTGCCATTCGTTTTATACCTGCATCCCGCAAAAAAAAACTTGTACCAGACTCTATGTCACCTAATACAGATGTCCATTCTCTCTCTCCAGCCCAAGATCACACAGAGACAGAAAAGAAGCAATTGCCTCCCTTAGCTCCAGATTCTCAGAAACTCCGCATCGGTTCGCGCATGTTGCGAGCCGCTAGAGAAGCACATAGCCGGGACGCACGAGGGTTTGGCAAATTACTGGGGGACACCGTATCTCAGGCCGTACAAATTCTATTATTAACTGGAGGATACATCATCGTTTTTGCTGTATTTATCCGGTTACTCTCACTCTATCTGACTCCCGGTATTTCAGCTGCAGTTTGGCCTTCTGTGCTGGAGCTTCACCTGGGGACATACCACATTAGCAAAACAGCAATAGCACCCGCCCTACTGATGGCATTCCTGGCAGGTGCGCTTGGCTGGGGAGGCGTATGCTCGCACCTACAAGTCTCGTCGATGCTAAGAGCAGCCATCCCCGGACTGCATTCCATGCTCTTTTTCATTATCGTTCGATTAGGACATGGGTTAACCGCCTTTATCCTTACCCTCTGGTTGTGGGAACCATTCAGCCGTTACAGCACAGAAGTATCGACCACATGGCAGACCACTGTGGTAGAGCGCTCAAACTCTTTATTCTATTGGCCGTTTCTGCAATTTCCAGACACCACAAGTACATGGCAACTCATCTGGAACAGCTTCCCTGTAGCAGCCCTAAGTCTCGCTTTACTTCTTGGGGTAATGATTAGTCTCTCGGGCCTTACCTTATGGATTAACCGCCTTTTTTCTCGCTGATCTTCTGACGAAGCGCAGCTTCAACTTCAGGCGATACCAGATCCGTTACATCCCCATGATAGTGAGCGATTTCTTTAACGATACTGGAACTGAGGTAGGAGTATTTCGGGTTGGTCATCATAAAAATCGTTTCCGCATCCGGGTTCAACTTGCTGTTGGTCGACGCGAGTTGCAACTCATATTCAAAATCGGTTACGGAGCGGATGCCGCGAACGATAACCTGCGCTTCCTTTTGACGTACATAATTAGCGGTCAGATCACGGAAGCTATCCACTTCCACATTCGGCAGGTGGCTGGTTACAGTAAGAATTAACTCTTTGCGTTCCTCTACCGTGAACAGCGGATTTTTACTCATATTGTTCAATACAGCGACGATTACACGGTCAAACTGTTTAGACGCTCTCGCAATAATGTCGAGATGTCCCATCGTTACGGGATCAAAGCTTCCTGGGTATACGGCAATGCGTTCCTGCCGATGAATCATTTCAGTCATGAGGAGCCTCCTCTTCTGTGATGCTGTTTTCTTCATCCTCTGCCGCACCGGGTACATAATCGTAAATCGATACAGCTGTCTCCCCGTACACCGCTTTACGCGTTTGTTCAAACGGACCAAATTGCTCCGGGTATTCATGTTTGGATTCATACTCAAGCACGATGGTCGCACCTTGGGTAAGCAGCTCCAGTTCGTGCATCGTTAACATTAACTCGTGCCCGTTCTTCATGCGATAGGGCGGATCGAGAAACACTAGATCAAATGTTGCGTTACGTTTAGCCAGCGCTTTGAGCGCACGACCTGCGTCATTCCGATATACAGCCGCCTGATCCTCCAGCCTTGTTGCCTTCAGATTTTCGCGGATCACTTCAATACTTTTCGATTCCAGATCAACAAAAACAGCCTTGTCCATGCCGCGGCTCAGCGCCTCGATACCGAGACCTCCACTGCCTGCAAACAGATCCAATGCTGCCCCGCCCTCAAAATAAGGACCAATCATACTAAACAACGCTTCCTTCACCTTATCAGTGGTTGGACGCGTACCTGTGCCGGGAACAGCCTTCAGCGGCCTGCCCTTCGCACTTCCAGATACCACTCTCACGAATGTGTCACCTTTTCTCTCTATGTAAGTTTATTGATAAAGCTATCGTACCACAATCAGGTTCCGTTTGAAAAATACTGTTGAGCAATATGTATAAAAAGGAAACCCTTGGGCCATTCTATAATTATCGACATCACAAGTGTCGTAGACAACCGCGGAGAAGACTTACGTTTCCCCATAAGCTCTTCGTCCGGTTTCTCCTCTCCCATGAAAAAGAAGCTCTCGAAAGAGGGCTTCTTTTTGTTGAGCAATTTATCGAGAGAAAAATTGGGTTAATGTGAAAAGTACAGACCATAAAATGATCCCAACAAAGATAAAAAACAGGAAAACTTTAAAAGCATCGAAAACAGAATGAATCGTAAACCAGCCACTTAACAACAGGATCGGATAAATGGTTACAAGCATTACAATAAAATGGACACCGCTTTTTTTCGCCAAAGTCCAATGTTCTATGTTATAAATAACAGTTGCAGCACCGACAAAAAGAGCAATCAGACTTGCAACAAATGTGCCTTTAGCATCAGCATATTTTCCTTGAGAATAAAGGATCAGAGCGATACCGTTCATAATCACGAAGGGTATTCCACCTCTTAATAGTGCATTCATCACCAAGATTTCCAACCTTCTTTTCTCAAAAAAATAGATAACAATATATTTTGGATCAATTGCTGGGCATCTTCCTTCTTTATACGGTAATCATTCCTTACAATGATTTAATGTCCTCTTCCATTTTACGAACCGGAATCCATACTTCAGTGATGAAATCCTTCTCCCGTTCATCCACCCAGTAATATTTTTCTATACAGGGTCCTTCCACTTGTTCAAAACTTGTTGACGGGAACCACTCGGTGTAGATCCGTTTCCAAATATCCTGAATGCTTACATCAATTTCGACATCATCTGCCATCGTCCCTCGGCTGTCAAAAACAGCATAAGTTTGATCAGGTATAGGAAGGACAGTAAATTCATCCGGTACCTGAATGCCCTCTGGCACTTCTGCTCCCATCAAATACCGCCTCGAACCATTCTCCGCAAAATCATAATGATACCCATATAACAATGTTCCAGCGGGTTTCTCTAACAAATTGAGTATCTGACCATGGGTGCCATCTTTCCAAATGCCCTCCACAAATACGGGTATCTCTTTATACGCATCTTCATGGATGATAACGCTTTTTCCAAATACAATAGAGCCTTTTTCCTCGACAAATCGATAATTCATCTCTGATTCCCCTCTAACCTGAATTTGAAAGGAGATTCGAGGAAATGCTTTAAGTTTCACATTCATTTTCTTCGCCTCAAGAGGTGTTACCCCATGCATCCTTTGGAACGCTTTTGTAAATGCTGCTGGACTTTCATAACCATACTTAAGTGCAACATCAATAACTTTACAGTTTGTTCCTGCTAACTCCTGAGCCGCAAGTGTGAGACGTCTGTTTCTTACGTACTGGGTAACCGTTACGCCGGTTACTGCATGAAACATTCGCTGAAAGTGATACTTCGAACTCATGCCTGCCCTAGCAATATCTTCAATCTCAATTGGCAAATGAAGATGTCGTTCCACATAGTCAATCGATTGGTGAAGCTGTTTAAATATTTCCATGATCTCTCATCTCCTTTCTTTTACAGTGTAAAAGAACCCTCTGGCATCTTCTTGCTCAGAAATGCTCTGATTTGTCTATTATTAAAAAAACCGACTAATCAGTCGGCCAGATACTGCTATTTTGACACTTAACTTATTTCTTATAGGATACTCTAAGAATGATTGGACTCACCCGTTTCTACTCATACTTCTCCTGCATCTCATTCAACTCTGCTTCCTCTTCCGTCTGCAACCATCCAATTTCTTTAAGCCACGCACCCATATCTGCAATAAATGCATCCCTATCCAGATGATCTATCTTATACTTCTTCATCTTGTCACTCACAAACGTATAAAACGCACGGCTTAATGCATATCGCTGTTTACTTTTGCTCCAGGTCTTATAACGGTCTTCACTAACCGTCATATCGAAATAGATTACCTTTTCTGCCTTCACATGTCTGACGTTTGATTTGCGCCCATATTCATCGGGAAGGCAGCGGAACACAAAGTACAGTTCAATATCACACGAAGCATATTTTTCAGCGGCTTTGTCGAAAACAGGCTGCAATTCATCGGATAGGTCAGCAACTTGTGTCAGCCCTGACGTATCGGTTGTTTTGTCCAGAATCAAAGTACAACCTCCTTGTCCCGACAACTCAAGTACATTCTTGTTTAACACGTTCTCTTGCTTTTCGATTCGAGATTCGCATATTCATTAACGTTATAAAAAGTAGGACAGACGGCAAGAACATAGAAGATGATCCTGATCGGATCGCATAGAAAGCAACAAAAATCAGTGCAAGCCAAGTTATGATTTCAATTATCTCCAACTTCGTTAACGTCACTTTAAAAGTCTTTTTTGATATTAAACGAATCAAGACGTAAGCAATTAAGCTATAGAACGCTAACATACCCAGCAAGGAAAGAGCAACGATTAACATCATCATTCTGAATCACTCAACTCTCATACTTTTCCTTAATTTTACTACAGAAGTAGAATTATGTCTCTTGAATCTGTCTACGTACTCTGGATCACCAGAGTACTTGTCACCTCACTTCACTTTACTTCTCCTCGGTCACAATCGTAGCATTGTAGATCACAACCCGTTTCCCGTTCAGGTCAAACAGTACTTTATTGCCATACTCCGTATCCTGTACGTCAATCTTGCCTTCGTAAGTCTGAATCAGCTCACCCGAATTACTATATACCTTAACTACACGTTCCAAACCGCCAGCATTATTTGATCTCATCGTTTTGAGTGCACGTTCACCTGAAGCCGTATTAAAATACCATATAAATGATCCAACAATGATGCCCAGAACGGCGATCACTGTCACCCACACCCCTGTTTTTGCTTTTCTGCTCATCCTGTCCCCTCCTCAGTATCTTTGTGCAGTACTCTACGAGAATGAAGCGAGAACGGTTTCAATAAGGGAAAGCAAAAAAACAGAGGCCCCCATCCAAGGGAACCTCTGCCTCTGATATAATCACGTTTCAATTCAAGTTACCACTACATTGACACGGGTGGCAACATCACTTGTTGTTCTTACCGTATACTTCCCTTTTACAGTGAACGAATAACGAATTCAAAGCTCAGTTCACCATTGGAAGGAATTTGATATTCCGGATGTACCGGAGCGCCCCAGCTATCGTCACCGCCAACACCCATTTGTTTACCGGCTACCGTAACGACAGTGTAATGCACTGGTGGCAACTCATACACATGCTGCGCATTCTCCAGTTCAAACGCTGTATATGGTGACACATTCAATTCAACCGGTGCACCGGAAGCTTCGATTTTGAAACCACGTCCTGCATTGTCCGTCAACTTAGCCCAGCGTACCCCTGTACGGTTACCCGACTCTTGTGGTACAAGATATGGAGCCATCGTATCTGCAACCTTACTACCATGGATACCCAGACGAGCGCCAAATGCGCGATCCGAATAGTTTTCCTCTGGTCCCATTGCCAGCCATTCCACGTTCTCATAATCCGGAGACGTTCTGAACGACAGTGCGTGGATCGGCAAGTTTGGCAATCCTTCGGTACCTTTGTACGTGTTGTGCACGTGTACACTTCCATCCGCAAGCACCGTATAGGTCACTTTCACTTCTACATCGGCCGAGATGTTCAATTTATAGGTGAACTCAATCCGGTACTGATCCGATTTTTGTTCATGTTTCCATTCTACAGAACGTGGCAACAGGCTGGCAGCATACCATGCACCAAGCTCGAAGCCCATTGCTGTACCCTTATCATTGTCTGTCGTTGCACGCCAGAACAGTGGTGCAGGCGGGATCGCAATCGTTTCACGACCGGAGAATTTCAGGGAAACGAGTGTTCCAAACTGCTTGGAGAACAACGCATGCGTTTGACCAACGCGAACACCAATGTTTACGTCACCTTCAACCACCTGAATATCGCTCACAACGTTTTTATCCGTTACAACAGCCGCTTGGCTACCTTCTTGTGTGAAAATAAATTGGCCAAATGCTACTTCGTCACCTTTGTCAGCCCACAGCGTTGCTTCTTTCAGTACAAACGCCACGTTAACAGCATATTCGCCACCTTCAAGAGCCTTTGCATTCAAAGGAAGTTCTACCACAGTTTCACTTTCCGCAGCAACATTTACATCCAGTGTACCGCGCAATACTTCATTTCCTTCGCGCTCCAGGCTGTACACCAGTTCATACGCGGAAGTGTCTGCGAACAGGTTCTGGTTCACGATTTTAACGCCGTCACGGCTTGGGAACAGTTTAATGTTTTGATACAGGAATTTAACCTCCTGCATTTTAGCTGTCACTTTACGATCTGCGTGCACAATCCCGTTGCCACAGAACGAATAGTCTGATGGACGATCCCCGAAGTCCCCGCCGTACGCCAGATACTCTTTACCGTAACGGTCTTTTTTGTAGATCGATTGGTCGATGTAATCCCAGATGAATCCACCTTGATACATCGGGTACTTATCTTCAAGTTCTGTGTATTTATGCATACCGCCAATGGAGTTACCCATCGCATGCATATACTCACAGCTGATATATGGTTTGGTCGGGTTATCGTTCAGGAATTCCTCGATGTCAGCCGGTTTTGCATACATCCGGGATTCCATGTCACTTGTGTCATTGAAACGGCGGTCGTGGAACACACCTTCGTAATGAACCATACGTGTTGGATCTGCCGATTTGAAGTATTGTGATACTTTGTAGATCACTTCACCACCATGGGACTCGTTACCACAAGACCAGATCAGAATGGACGGATGGTTTTTGTCACGCTCTACCATCGAAATTGCACGATCCATAACAATATCATGCCATTCCGGCTTATCGCCAGGGATTACCCATGAAGGCTCAACAGCGCCGAGCTTTTGCCAGGAACCGTGCGTTTCCAGGTTCATCTCATCAATCACATAGAGTCCGTACTCATCGCAGAGCTCATACCACAAACTTTGGTTCGGATAATGTGATGTGCGGACAGCATTCATATTATTTTGTTTGATCGTACGCACATCCCACAGCATGTCTTCCTTCGTTACAGCGCGACCACGGCGCGGGTTGAACTCGTGACGGTTTACGCCTTTGAACACAATACGCTTGCCATTAATGTGCATCACTTTGTCGATCATTTCGAATTTACGGAAACCAACGGCTTGAGGAACTACTTCCACAAGCTTGCCTGCTGCATCATACACACGGATGTACAGACGATACAGATACGGAATCTCTGCACTCCAGAGGTTAACTTGGCCAATTTCTTCACGCAGTTGTACCAGACCATTATCGACTACATTACCGCCAAAACTTTTGACTGTATTTCCGTCCTTGTCCTGAAGCTCGGCTTCGATCCGTGCACCTGTTGCCGCTTTTCCTTCCAGTTTCAGATCGAGTTCCAATGTACCGTTTGTATATGAAGCATCCAAATCGGTACGAACATGAACATCACGGATATGTGCAGCCGGAACGGTGTACAGATATACATCTCTGAAGATACCGGAGAAACGCCAGAAGTCCTGGTCCTCTAACCAGCTACCTGTGCTGCGTTGGTATACTTCAACCGCAAGTTTGTTCTCTCCATCTTGAAGGAACGGTGTCAGGTCAAAGTCAGATGGTGTGAAGCTGTCTTCCCCGTACCCTACGAACTGTCCGTTCAGCCATACATAAAATGCGGATTCCACACCTTGGAACGAAATGTATACCGGATTCGCTTCCCAGCCTGCTGGCAGATGGAATGTGCGAATGTAACTACCCACCGCGTTTTTATCCTGCGGCAGAGCTGGCGGACGGAGTTCATTCAATCCATCCCACGGATATTGCGTGTTCACATATTGGATCTGTCCGTACCCTTGTAGCTGAATATGTCCTGGCACTTCAATATCATCCCAGCCTTCGCTGGAGTACTCGGAAGAATAAAATAGTTCTGGGCGGCAATCCGGACGAATTGCATAGTTGAATTTCCATGTTCCATTCAGATCGTAACGCATTGACATTGCAGCGGAAGCCTTTGCTTCCTCCATCGTGCTGTAATAACGGTGATCGGAATAGGCATGAAGACGGTTGACCTCAAATACGCTTACGTCACCTAACCAGTTGATATCTGCCTTTGTTGCTTTCATCGGCTCTCTCTCCCTCTGCTGATCGTGTCATAATTTTTTTTCATCTATACAAAAAAGATAGAGGTACGCCTGTACAGGCGTCCTCTCTTCTTTCCTGCATTCGTCCATCTGGACGTGATACGCGGTTAATGCTTATTTTACAGAACCAACCATACCTGCAACAAAGTGTTTTTGCATAATGAAGAACACAATTGCGGTTGGCAGTGTTGCAATAACAACTGCGGTCATAATAACCCCGTAATCCGGAGCATAACCTGCGCCCAGGTTGGAGATCAGGAGCGGAATGGTTTGCTGATCCGGAGTTTGTAACACGATGAGCGGCCACAGGTAGTTGTTCCAGCTACTCATGAATGTAATGATCGCTGCTGCTGCATATGTTGTTTTCATTGTAGGCATATAGATTTTCAAGAAAATCCCCAGTTCGCTCAGACCATCAATACGTCCTGCTTCCAGCAAATCTTTCGGGAACATTTTGGTGTTCTGACGGAAGAAGAAAATCAGGAACGCTGTTGTGATGGTCGGGATAATAACCGAAGCCATCGTATTAATACCGATTGCCGGTACGGTACTCGAAATGGTTGCAAACATCCGATAGAGCGGAATCATAATCGCTGCAAACGGAATCATCATCGACATCAACAGGATGTTAAACACGACATCGCGGGATTTCGTACGGAACACTTCAAATCCGTAACCCGCCATGGAACCAATCAACAGAGCCAGAATCGTGGAAACGATCGAGATTATCGCTGAATTCCCCAAAGCTTGCACCAGATTCGTGGTGTCGAGCAATTTGTTGATGTTTTCAATCAAAGCAGAGCCCGGTAGCAAAGTGCCTCTAGTTACGTCTACCGATTTATTTGTAGCGCTGACGATCATCCAGAAAAATGGGAAGATGGAAATAAAAGCGACGATGGACAGGAAAACATATGTGAAAATGCGTTTTGCTCTTGATTTAGCCATTTTTATTATCACCTGCCACTTTAAACTGGATAATGGACAATATAATGATCAGAATTACGATGGAATACGAAACGGTTGCTGCATAACCGAAGTCCGGTGAATATTTGAACGAAAGGTTGTAGATGTATTGTGAGATCGACATGGTCGCGTTACCCGGACCACCTTTGGTAATATTCATAATTTCATCGAAGATTTGCAATGTACCAATCGTTGATGTAATGGACGTGAAGAGAATGATCGGTTTAAGCAATGGTACAGTGATTTTGAAAAATTGAGTGAAAGCATTCGCTCCGTCAATCTTCGCTGCTTCATAGATCGATTGGTCGATGTTCTGCAAGGATGACAGATAGAAAATCATATTATATCCGGTCCAACGCCAAGTAACGGCGATTATGATCGTAATTTTAGCCCAGAACGGGTCAGTAATCCATTGGATTGGAGTGCCGATAATGTGCATCCCCAGCAATGCCTGGTTCACCATACCATCCGGTGCAAACAAATATTTGAATACAACCGAGTAAGCAACAAGTGAAGTTACACAAGGCAAGAAAATTGCAGTACGGAAAAAGCTGCGGAAACGAAGTGTGCTGTCATTCAGCAATACGGAAATGAACAAACCGAGAATGATCATTAAAGGTACTTGAATGATTAAGTAAATGAATGTGTTCGATAAAGCCGTCCGGAATGTTGTATCCACGAGCAATCTTTTGTAGTTCGCGAGGCCCGAAAACTCAAGGTTGGCACCTTTGCCTGACTTGAATGATAAGAGCAGCGCTTGAATCATCGGATAGAAGTAGAATGCTACGATTCCGACAACAGCCAGCAAAACAAAAGCCCATCCAGTCAAATTATTTTTCTTTTGGAGACTGTCTCCTGTATTTATGGCTTTCACAGTATGGCTCCTCTCTCTCCATGCAACATGGTTAGAACCTACAGAGCCTCTCGCCATGTCCAGCTCGACTTGCGCCAGACAAGGGAGACGGCTCCGTTGTTTCCTAGGTTCTATAAGTTACCTTGGGATATTAGTTTAATTGTGCCTCAGCTTGTTTTTGTGCATCATTCAGAACGTCATCGATTGATTTACCGTTCAGGTATGCTTGCATTTCAACAACCAAGATATCTTCGATTGCATAAGTGTTGCTACCATAGTTTACTTTTGGAATTTCTTTAGTCCAGTTAGCGAAATCAGCGAAGATTTTTTGACCTCCGAAGAACTCGTCTGGTTTGTTGTATGCATCACCATCAACAGCCGGTGTGTACGTACCGATCGCACCGATTTTAGTCAACAATTCTTGATACAACTCTTTGTCGGAACCAAAAGTTTTAGCCATAAAGTCAGCCGCTTGATCTGCACCAGGAACATCATTCATGATGTACCAAGAGCTACCACCCAAGTTGGATGCATGTACAGAGTTTGCTTGACCAGCCATTTTCGGCATTGGAGCTACAGCCCATTTACCGGATTGGGAAGCTTCTTGACGAACGGATGGTGAGAACCAGTTACCTGTAGGAATTGTTGCTACAGCACCGTTATTGGCATTGGCAACGAATTGGCTCCAGTCGGAATGCAATTTAACAATGTTAGCATCCATCATTTTTTTGTATGTTTCGAACGCTTCTTTCAATGCAGGGTTGTTGTTCAGATCAGGTGTTTTACCATCTTCAGCTGTGTACCATTTACCTGCAGTTTGGATCATCATACGGATGATACCCAGGTCGTTCGGGTCAAGAGACAGAAGCTCTTTACCTGTTTTTGCTTTTACAGCTTCACCGATTTTGATGTAATCATCCCACGTGATATCTTGCAGGTCAGCAGCTTTGTAGCCTGCTTCCTCAAGCAAGTCTGTTCTGTAGTACAAACCAGCTACGCCGGAGTCAAACGGAATACCGTATTGTTTACCTTCATAAGAAGTTGGTCCAATTTTATACTCTGCAAAGTCGGATGCTTTGATTGTGGAAGACAAATCTTTGAACGCATCTGGATAAGCGCTCAAGAAGCTTTGTGCACGATAGTCTTCAATCAGAACTACGTTTGGCAGACCGCTGCTTGTTCCGGAGTTCAATCCAGTGTTCAGCTTTTGAATGATCGCATCTTGAGCATTCTCAATGATGTTGATTTTCAGATCCGGGTTTTCTTTTTGATAAATGGCTTTAGCTTGCTCCAGAGCAGCAACGTTAAATGCTTTATCCCAAGCCCAGATCGTAATTTCTTTTGCTTTCTCGCCACCACCGCTAGCAGCTTCTTTACCTCCACCGCCGGATGAACATGCGGACAACAGCAATACGGTTACGAGCATCAATACCCACATTTTTTTCAAAACATTCAACTCCCCTTCGACCTCTTTGTTTGTAAATTTGTTTGCGTTTTCTGAAAGCGGTTGCTTCCGATGTATTCATCTTATCATTCCCATTTCTCCATTCGTTAGTAAAAATTTTGTGCAGATTTGTCTTCTTATTGCCACAATGAAAACCTTTACAGAAAACGGTTGCACTTAATTTGGTTTTTTGTACTTTCTTTTGATTTTGTACTATTTTGAGCTGAAAATTTTACAAATATGCAGTGAGTCCGTGATTTTGCATATGAAAAACCCCTCATCTCCGGGGATCAGAAATGAAGGGTTGTTGTATTTTGAGACTTTTTGTTATCTTTTTCAACTCGTAATCAACGGCAACGTTACAGTGACTCTTGTCCCCTCGCCAACGTTGCTCATAATCGTCACACCATAAGGCGAGCCGTACAACAACTCAATTCGATCATGCACGTTTCGGATACCTATGCCACTGAACAGTTGACGATTATTTTTCGGATTGGGTAGTGCTCCTTCTACATTAAGTCCTGCAATACCATCTCCATTATCCATGATCTCACACACTAATGATTCTCCCGCGCGGGAAACCATCACATGAATCGTGCCCGTTTCTTTTTTGATAAACCCATGGAAGAAGGCATTTTCGATAAAAGGCTGAATCACCAGCTTGGGAACCTGATAGTGTGTGCAGTCCGGAGCTACGTAAAAGGCCGCTTTGATCCGTCCGCCATAACGCACATGGTTGATGAAGACATAATTTTTCAGGTTCTCGACCTCTTGCTCTACTGTTACCGTCTCTCTGACATCGCTAATCGTATTTTGCAACAAACCAATTAGCGCATTAATCGTTTCCGCAGCCCGATCTTTATTGCCCTGCTGTACCAGAACTTTGACAGAAGCCAGGGTGTTATACAGAAAATGAGGATTAATCTGGCTCTGAAGCGCCGCAAGCTCAGCATTACGTTGTTCCCGTTGCGTCTGTACAAGCTGATCCACGTAATCATGCAATTCATCTAGCATGTAATTGTACGCATGACCTAACTGCCTGCTCTCATAACTGCCGCTGATCGGGATATAGTTATCCAGATCACTCTTCGTAATGTTGGACATCTGTTTGACCAGTCTGCGTAGCGACTTCGTCATCTGACTCGTAATCAGGAATACCAGCAACAGAGCCGCAAACACAATCGCAGCACAGATCAATGCGACCGTCTTCATATCAATGAGCTGTCCCATCGCAGATTCCTTATCCACGATGTTTACCATATACAAACGGTAAAATGGTAAATATTCAGATAATATGATGCTATCCTGCCCCATGACTCGCGCATTGATGTTTTTGGGTGCCGTTTCATTTATGGTTTCGGCATATGATAACAGTTCAGATTGAGTCGTGCCAATCCAGTCTTCCCGGTTAGAGGATACGATCTCCCCTTTTTCATTCATAATGACGACATCATTGCCCCGGCTTGTAAAATTGGCGTAGAACTGACGGAATGACTCTTCCCTCATCGTGATATAAACCGTACCATAGATTTTGCTTCGCGTTCGATCCGTCAGCGCTTTGGTTGCAGAGATCATTCGCAATGTGCCCTCTTTGGTCTGGGCTTGGTAGTCATCGAAGATCAGACGACTCGGTGACTCGGTCGCTGCCTTTGTGATCTGATCCTGTTTTAATTCGTCGGCTGTTTTCTGGATGTATGAGGGGTTGGTCGAAAAACTTCGTCCATTTACCCCCGCAATCGTAATACCCACTTCATAAAACTCAATGATGGACTGAACCCGCTTCATCGTTTCCCGCATACTGTAGTACGATTTGGACATGGTAACCGAATCCCCATCCCCATCCGATAGAAACCCTCGAATAGCCCCACTTTGGGCCACATTGTTCGTCACCGCAGCGATGGAGTCGTTAAACGCATCAAAATTCGTTTTGATCTGGCTCAGCACCTTCGAATTCGTGATGCTGAACGTTTCAGTAAACAGATTGGTTGACATATGAATTGTTGTCCACAATATAAGCACTGACACCAGGACTATACTGACAACCATAACCAGAATTAGCTTGGGGAATAATCCGAGACGCGACAAGCCATTTTTCCACTTTTTCATGAAGTAATCTCATCCATTTCTATATTAAGCCCAAAATTTACGCCGATAGCGACTTGGAGATAGTCCTGTGAATTTTTTGAACACTTTACAGAAGTAACTGTGATCTGAATACCCCACCATACTGCTAATTTCAGATATCGTGACATCATCCGATCGTAGCAATTCCTCCGCTTTCTCAATGCGAATCTTGTTCAGATATTCATTAAATCCTTCTTTTTTATGTGACGAGAAGTAACTGGATAGATACGACGGGTTAAAATGAAAATGTTTGGCCACTTCGGACAGCCCCAAGGGCTGGTCATAGTGCGCATGCATGTAATCCAGCAACATGGTCATATTCGGATCACTTCGTTTGCCTCCTGAACCGGAAACACATTCCTGAACCTCCGTCATGAATTGTTCCAGAACCAGCATCACTTCGGTAAGCGTCGAGGCTCCATCCACATTTTTAAAATACGTATATTTACTCTCTTCAAGCCCCGCTGACTGCACATCCATATCTGCCAGGGTAATCGTGACATTGAAGATCAAGTTACCCAGAAATGATTTGATCTCGAATACATCAGCAATATAATCTCTCCCAAGTGTCGCGGCATGTTCATGCAAATATTCTTTGGCTGTCTCCACCCGATTGCGTTTTACATGTTGCAAAAACATATTGACGTTGAATTGATACCCTGCAGGATGCATTGGCGGAAGCTCGCCATCAATCAGAATTGCACGATTCGTATAATAGAAGCAAAACTCCATTAATTTAAGCAAACGCTCGCGATAGATGTCTCCCATCTTTTCAAAAGAAAGAAATCTCTCACTAAGCACCCACACCGGAGCATTCTGTCCTGCCCCTGCTTCCGCTGCCCATTCCCTGATCTGCTCAACCGTAGCTTCATCTTGCTCAGGTTTCATGTTCAGCAACATAACAGACAATCGGCTTTCTGCTGGTAAAATAGCACATTCAATCTCAGGCAAGCGTTTTCGAACCTCAGCTTCAATCTGATCCTGATTTTTCAAACTACTTTCAGTAATCTGAAATGCGAGCAAGCGAAAAGCGCCTAACGGGAAGTTTTCCCGAATAACAGGCATTTCGTTGTCTTCGTCCAGCGTGAATCCGGATAACATTTTCTCCATTAATTGACCAAGCCGCCAGCCATCATGGGATGGCTCGTATTGAAGCTCTGGTATTTTGCCGGCCGTACGTCTTAACACTTCCAGAAGTTCATTCGTATCCAGCTTGGGCTTCAATATGTAATCTGCCGCTCCATGCTGCAATGTAGATCGAACATATTCGAATTCACTGAAACTGCTCAGCACAATGACCTCAATATGCGGGTAACCCGCTTTGAGTGTACGAACAAAAGTTTCACCGTCCATAACAGGCATCACGATGTCGGTAATGACGATATCCGGTTTTAACAACTCCACCTGTTGCAGACCTTCTTCGCCATTGGATGCTTCCCCTACAATATTAAATCCTTCTGCTTCCCAGTTCATGTGGTGCTTAATACCCTGTCTAACCAGAAATTCATCGTCAACAATCAGCACCTTGCACAACCGGTTCATGATCGCGACCCCCCTGTCTCTTCTATCACTCTATATCTATACCGTTTAACCCTCTATATGTTGGTTATTGAAGTTGTTCTTGTTAGCGGTTACATGAACATTATAATAATCGTACATATTGTTATATCTTAAATCCTATGTTTAAGCAATAGTAACTACTTATAGTTTACACTATATTTCGACAAAACAAGAAGTCCCAAAAACGCCACGACCTACTCAGGCATTTTGAGACCTCTTGTTCATTATTATTTTCTCAATTCAATCATGAACCGAATGTTACGGCTCCATTCCCCATTCAAGTTGACCCGCAACATATCCAGTTACTTTGGACCAGTCAGCATAAGAGGTATGCGTTCCTTCAAAGGAGTAATCATCCGTTTGAGTGTAATTGGTCCAATTGTCTTTGGAAAAGCGAGTCTGGATTTCCGTGCTCTGTCCTGCGTTTAACATTCCCGCAGTTGCCTTGAATCCAACCTCTAACACATGATCCGCTCCTGGCAACGCAGGATTAATGGAACTGAACGTACCGGTAACATTGGCACTTCCCACAGCAGCCCAATCGCAGAAGAAATTTTGAGGCTGACTACCGTCAATCGTATAGTAATATCGAATTTTCACATCGGACAGATGGAGTGGAGTTGTACCGGTATTGGTCAGTCTAAATTTGGGAGTGATGGAACTGCCCGTAGCTGCCGTTGTTCCATTGTACATCTCGATACGAATTGTTCCACCTGGGATGACCACAGTTGTATCCTTAACGGTCAGGTTCAGCACCGCAGGGTTGCCTGCACTGAACTGAAAAGTTAACACAGCTGCACCTTTAGACAATGTGGCTAAATAATTTTTGGACAGCACAACCTGATTACCCGCAACGGTATAGTCGGTTCCGGCTACAAGTATCGCGTTTCCGTTCCGAATAGAGGTCAGTGTATTGCCATTAAGTGTTAACGTGACAGGAATATTGGCCTGATGATCCACATTCAGATCAAATTGAGCCGTTACCGGGGTGATGGTCGAATTAGGTACTGTAGGTGTGCCCCCATTGCCATTAACCGGGTCCGCATAGAGTATTCCGCGTCCGTTGGTACCTAGATATACTCTGCCATAAATACGTGGGTCACCTGTAATTGTGGTCACACGGGCGTACTGATGCTGATCATCGTTAATTCGCACCCAGTTCGTGCCACCATCATCAGAACGGAAGAATCCGCGAGTCCCATCAATCTGTGCAACGGCATACAAAGCGACAACACTTTGCCCAGGAGCTGCTTTACCAAAACCAATGCTGTCCGCTTCTTCTACATTGGCGAGCTTCGTAAAGGTCGCTCCAGAATCTGTTGAGTGCCACAAGCCGTAGGGCCCTTCTTCTTCATTGCCCCCAGCAAACCACAGTTCTCCTTCCACACCTGGCACAGCATCGAGGTCTGAATTACCTGAGGCAGGAAGCCCAGTAGCTGGAGATACAGTGAACGATGCTCCACCATTAACACTGACGTAAATTTTCCCTGCAGCGAAGCCATAAAACTTGCTCGGGTTAACTCTGTCGGAAATGACTTTGGCGCCTGCTGGTATGCCTGTACTTGCCGTCCAGGAATTACCGCCTACAGAGTGGAATACCCCGCGATCCGATGTGCTCCAGACCAGACGGTTGCCTGTCGCCGAGATGGCAACAGTTCCGCCTCCGGCAGTACCTGACGGCTCTGCACTTGCTTTGTACCACGTTTTTCCTCCGTCGCTGGATAATCCAATGGATCTCGCATTGGGATCAACCGTGTAATCTGCTTTCCCCACCCGTACCATGGTGTTTGGGCTCAATTCGGCAAAATCAATACTCTCTGTTGAAGGATAATTCGGATTCGTAAACATCGTTGCTGGAGCTTTGGTGAGATCATCATGACGGAACCCGGCAACATCACCGAGTGCACTAAGCAGATTCGCTCCGCTTGGCGGGCTAATCAAATCCATGACATTGGTTTCTTCAATGCCTTTGGCCATAACGGAAATGTTAATTTTCTTATCCTCGTCCCAATCCGTCAGATTGTTGGTTCCGTATATGGTTGCCCCCGTTCCATACATCAATCGGTCGGAATCAAACGGATCAATCTCCAGAGCAGCAATCATCCAGCCCAGCTTAGGCGAAATTTCCGGCGGTGCAGGATTCACACCGAAGGTTAACCAAGGCGCCGCGGAAATATCCTGCGTATATCTGAATTTTCGGTCAGGATACCCTTCAAAGTCCCATATTCGTGTCCAGGTATCTCCACCATCTTTACTACGGAACAGAATAGCATCAGGCCACCAGGAATTCAGCGTTGCGACCATTATCGTTCCAGGCTCCTGTGCATCAATAGCCAAGCCGCCATAACCATAATAGTTATCCGAACTGCTGCTCGGAACTGGGCTGATGTTCTTCCATACTCCGGTTGCTGTGTTTAGCTTCCAGACATCCCCTTTCGTTCCGTCGTAGGGTCCCGCACCATTACTGTAGGTAATATACAAACTTCCATCTACGTCCATTTTCCCATGATGAGGCAGATAACCCGTAGGTTGTCCGGGAACAGCAGTCCAGGTCAAGCCGCCGTCGGTACTGCGATAGATGCTTTCACTTTTATCAGCTACGCCGACATAAATGGTTTGTGAAGCCTGTCCCGCAGAGCCGCTTGTTTCATCAAAAGTAATCCAGGCGAGACCTATAATGTCACTTGTGTATTCATTAGCAGGGTTCTCAACATAGTTACCCGGATTCGGAAAACTGGTTACTTCACTCCAGGTTACTCCAGAATCTGTACTTTTCCATAATCCGTTGCCACTGCGGGCTCCGAAATACAATATGCTGTTATCATTCGGGTCCACAACCAGACGCTCACCCATGGAACGTCCGGGCATGTTTCCCCCTACCTTGAAGGGTAGCTCGGTTTTCTCCCACGTATCTCCGCGATCAGTGGAACGGAAGATATATCCGTTGTCCTTCACCCATGAGTTCGTATACGTCCCTACAGCCATGTACACCCGATCTGGATCAACAGGGTCGGAGGCGAGTGCATCTACCCCGTTATTGTTCCAGTCGTCCCAGCCTACAAAGTCAGTAAGCGGAGTCCAGCTACTATCCACCGGATTCCAGCGATAAGCTCCACCTATATCAGTGCGCGCATAGATCAAGTCCTTTTCAGATTCATTAAAGATAATGCCGGGTATAAAACCTCCGCCTCCGCCAGTAACGACGCTTTTCCATTCGTAGGCCTCACTCGGCGCAGCCTCTGAAGTTCCTGCCATCCCCAGACCACCCAGTGAAGCTGTAACAATAGCTACACTTAAACTCAGGATTCGTAACTTGCTCATCCACCTTTTCATCTCAACTACTCCTCCTTTTCGCATTTGTACATTTTGGCAATTCGGTCTATCCCCGCTGTCTCACCTGCTGATGATGGCGTATCAGACGAATCCATACCTTCTCCCTTAGAGGAGAACCACCTCCCTTCACTTTGCGGTTAAGCGCTTACAAAAATCTTTCGAACACCACCGCAAAATGGATAATTCTTTCAATAATAACATTCGATAGAAAACGTTTTTCCCCTCTGTGTAAATATCCACTTTTCAAAAAAAATTGTAATCCTCTGGTAAAATAAAAAAAGATGCTGTTCACACAGCATCTTTAAATCCACTATGATTTTTCCTGCTCACTTTGCTTACGCTTTTCGTCCGTAGACATGTGTTTCCTGCCCTTTAACACCCGGCTTAACGACAAATAATGCACCTGCTTGCGGCGTTTCCTGCAAGCGCTCTTCCTTAATTCCTATACGTGCAGTAGTAATATATAAATCTTCGAGATCCGGGCCGCCAAAACAACAGGAAGTCACCTGATCTGCATGCACTTCGATCTGCTGTAACAGTTCCCCTGTCTCCGGGTTCCAGCGGGTGACTCTTCCTCCACCCCAATGGGCAACCCACAGCATACCTTCCGCATCCACAGTCATGCCATCCGGGAATCCCATGTCTTCCGGCACTGAGATGATACTCGTCCGATTGGAGATCGTACCCGAAGCCAGATCAAAATCAAAACGATCCACGGAACGTGTCGGCGTATCGATGTAATACATGAACTCACGATTCGGGCTCCAACCCAGACCGTTGGAGGTGGATACTTGCTGCACCATATTGCGTACAGGCTTCCCTTCCTCCAGACAATATAATGATCCAGCCTTTTGTTCGTTGTTCAGGCTCATCGTACCGGCCCAAAAACGTCCGTATGCATCACATTTTCCATCATTGAACCGATTGGTAGATTTGTCTTGCTCAGGGTCCGCGATCGCTTGCTTCTCACCCGTGAGCAGATGATATGTATAGAAGCCGCTTCGGAGTGCAACGATCACTTCATCCCCACGATAGGGCACCACCGCTCCGACATGTTCACCCACATCATAAGCCTGATCCTCACCTGTCTCGGGATGGTATGCATGTACTTTAAACCCTTCAATATCTACCCATAACAAACGACTATTTTCCGCATCCCAGCTTGGTCCTTCTCCCAATTGTGCTGGTGTATCCACAACTACAGTTACATGACTCATATTATCGCTCCTTCTTAGGATTTCGTATTTCTCGTCCATTCAAATCCAATCGCATCTAGAAAAGCTTTGCTAAGTACCATGTGACCCGTAGCATCCGGGTGTACTCGATCATGTGTGAGAACCGATGTATAAAAATGATCCCACAGTGGCGCAAATGCTGCCTGCGTATCTACAAACAACGCGTCATATTCCGATGCTACTCTGCGAACCGCTTCTCCGTAGATGTCCATCGTCGCCCGCATCGGATCTTCCGGGTTCGCTTCCAGATAATACGGGGTCATAAGCACAAGCCCTTTCAGATTCGGGCGCACGGATGCGACCAGTTCACGCAATGTTGCCTCGTATTCCTCCAGAAACACCTGTGAGTCAGCCAGTGGGTGATCGAACTGCCGCCACACATCGTTAATACCGATCATAATTGTGAGCCAGTCCGGTTTCAGATCAAGTACATCCTGTTGCCAGCGTTGCTTCAAGTCACGAACGGTATTCCCACTATTACCCACATTCTGCAATCTCAGCATCAGTTCGGGATAAATGGACCGCAATAAAGCATACACCTGTGCCACATACCCATGTCCCAGCCCTGAACTTCCTTCACCTACAGGATGTGCTCGTCCGCAATCGGTAATGGAATCCCCGATAAAAAGAAGTCTGTCATTCTTTTGCAATTTCATGGCGTTGTTCTCCTTTGCTGGATATTGATCGGTTAGTTCACTGGCAAAATAGAGTTTGTGCCGTTGCCGACGTCACCAACCTTGATTTTTAAGCCAAGTGAGACATAGATCAGACCACACTCGAACCGTAGCATCATGCTCCGCCAGTCCTAAACCATGTGGACCTTTTTCAAAGATGTGAAGATCATATGGAATCCCATGTGCACCCAAAGCCAAAGCATACCGTAAACTGTTCTCCACGGGTACAGCCTGGTCATCACTCGTATGCCAAATAAATGCTTCAGGAGCATCTGCTCTAACCTGTCGCTCTGCACTGAACGCTTGAACCTGTTCTTCGGTTGCATCCTCGCCTAGCAAGTTGATACGCGAGCCTTCATGTCCATAAGACTCCATTGTGATAACCGGATAACAGAGAATGACACGGTCCGGCCTAGAGCTTACCTGTTCAATCGGATCCTCATGGCCCGGTTGTCCATCATCGTACTGCGTACCCAATGTTGCTGTGAGATGGCCACCTGCCGAAAAGCCAAGTACTGCAATTTTGGACGGGTTGATCCCGTAGTGTTCCGCGTGAGCTCTTACATAACGGATTGCACGTTGCCCATCCGCCAGAGGCGCCGGATGACTGTGCGGTGCTACTCGATATTTGAGCACAAAAGCACTAATGCCAGCTCGATTGAGCAACTCAGCAACGGGCGCACCCTCATGGTCAGCGAGATGGCCATAACCGCCCCCTGGACATACAATGACAGCGCTCTCGGAACCCGGTTGAATAAAAGGAATCAGATGTGGCATTTCGTCTTCATGGCCTGTAGCCGCGTATGGGGCCGCCTGCTCCCACAAAGGAATAATTGAACTCATGATCGGACTCATCCTCTCTCATGTATATGGAATAGATTCGTTTAATCGTTTTCGATTCTAGGATTCGATACCATCATAACGGCAACAGGAAGAAGCATCAATACCCTTCTGATCTTTTTGTTCAACCTTGGCGTAATTAGTACAAGTTGCGAAACTGTTCAGGTGTGGCCCCTTCAATCCGGCGAAATGTGGCAACAAAATGACTGGCATCCCGGAACCCGGCCCGTGCCGCAGTCTCCTTGATCGTAAGTTCCATACTGCCCGTCAGCATTTCTTTGGCTTTACGTATGCGAAGCAAAATGAAGTAACTGTAGGCCGTTATGCCGAAGGATTGTTTAAACAGCGTATTCATATGCCTGGATGAGATTCCGATAATGCATGCCATTTGTTCTAACCCGATGTCCGGGTCGCCGTAATGTTCCTCCATAAAGGCAAGCAGCGGAGCAAGCCTTGCTACAGCTTGGGAGATGGAAGAGCGATTGCCGGTCATTCCGTGTTTTTTCAGCAAAATCAAGAAACGATACATGTCCGCCGAGGCTTCCAATCCGGATAAATCCTGATCACTCCCGATCGAACTCAGCACATGCTGACCATAATCGCTTAGTGGACTATCTGTTTCCCACTGGCGAATATCGGCCTCACCCAACCCAAGTGAATCTATGATGGCGGCACACTGCGAACCACCAAATGTAATATAAATGGTCTCCCACTCGTTTTGAACACGAGCATATTCATGAGGCAGGTTTGGGGGAAGCAAAATACCCGAGGTTTCGCCAACAATTGCTGAAGTCCCTGACAGCTTGAACTCTCCTGCTCCCTTGACCGTTTGCAGCCAGTGGTAATACGGATAACCCGCAGTTCTGGAGACTTTTTCCTGATTTCCGTTATAGCCTATACTCTCGATATATAGTGGGAGCGGCTGATCCCGCGGTGTCATAAAAAAACGCTGATGCCCCGGTGAGATGAGCATGATAACCTCCTTAAATACAATAGAATCCAGTTCCATATTCTTATATGCATCATCACTTTTATTATATTTTAAAAGTCATATGTATCATATAGTATAGGATTATTCTTATACAAGAGGTGAGCACATTGATCAGCAGCAAATTACCCAAAATGTTTTATGGAGGCGATTACAATCCTGAACAATGGGATCATGAGACCCACCTGGAAGACCTCCGCATGTTTAAACTGGCGGGCATTGATATGGCCACGATTAACGTTTTTTCCTGGGCACTAATTCAGCCTGACGAGGTGACGTATAATTTTGAATATCTGGATCAATTGATTGATCGTTTGTACGAAAATGGGGTTTATATCTGCCTTGCCACAAGTACCGCCGCGCACCCGGCATGGATGGCCAAAAATTACCCCGATGTCCTGCGCGTAGACGCGGACGGACGCAAACGGAAATTTGGCGGACGGCATAACTCCTGCCCGAACAGTCCGACCTACCGGAAGTACTCCGAAATCATCGCAGACAAACTGGCCGAGCGATACAAAGATCATCCCGCAGTCCTTGTCTGGCATATTTCCAATGAATATGGCGGGGATTGTTATTGTGAAAACTGCGAAAAAGCATTCCGTGTATATCTCAAGAAACGTTATAAAACCATAGAACAGGTCAATAAAGCATGGAACACCAACTTCTGGGGCCATACGTTCTATGATTGGGACGAGATTGTGCTTCCAAGCAATCTGAGTGAACATTGGGGTCACAACAGTTCATCATTCCAAGGCATCTCACTGGACTACTCCCGTTTTAACTCGGACAGCATGCTCGAATGTTATCTGCTGGAGTACAATGCCATTAAAAAGCATATTCCCGATTCTGCCGTCACAACGAATTTGATGGGCTTTTTCAAACAGATCGACTATTTTAAATGGGCTAAATATATGGATATCGTGTCCTGGGACAGTTATCCCGGTCTTGCGACACCAATCAGCTATACCGCCATGGCTCATGATCTCATGCGCGGTCTCAAAGACGGTCAGCCATTTATGCTAATGGAACAGACACCCAGTCAGCAGAACTGGCAACCGTATAACTCACTGAAACGCCCTGGTGTCATGCGTCTATGGAGTTATCAGTCAGTCGCACACGGCGCGGATACCGTGATGTTCTTCCAGCTTCGCCGTTCCATCGGTGCATGCGAGAAGTACCATGGTGCCGTCATTGAACATGCAGGACATGAAAACACAAGGGTGTTCAGAGAGGTCGCACAGCTCGGCAAGGAACTGCAGATCCTCGGCGACACCACGCTTGATGCCAGAGTTCAGTCCAAGGTGGCGATTGTATTCGATTGGGATAACTGGTGGGCAATTGAAAAATCAAGCGGGCCAACGGTGGCTTTGAAATACGTCGAGCAAATTCACAAATACTACGCGGCATTTTTCCACCGCAACATTCAAGTGGACATTATAAGCGTAGACAGCGATATCAGCTCATACGATCTGCTTCTTGCACCTGTGCTTTATATGGTCAAACCAGGCTTTGCTGCAAAATTGGAGCAGTTCGTTGCGGCCGGCGGTACCTTCCTGACCACCTTCTTTAGCGGAATTGTTAACGAGCATGATCTCGTGACCACTGGCGGTTACCCCGGTGAGCTTCGAAACCTGCTTGGCATCTGGGTCGAAGAGATTGATGCTCTCCTACCCGAACAGAAGAATAGCATCGTTCTGAAGGAAACATGGGGCGCACTTGAAGGCGTATACGAATGCGGTATGCTGTGCGACCTCCTTCACAGTGAAGGTGCAGAAGTGATTGCCGAGTACGGTGAAGACTTCTATCAAGGCATGCCTGCACTTACATGTAATACCTTTGGTCAAGGGCAAGCCTGGTACGTCGCCACTGATCCGGAAAACATTTTCCTCGAAGGTTTACTCGCAGAGCTTGCGGCCGAAAAAAATATTAAACCTTTGCTCGAAACCCCGCAAGGTGTAGAGGTAAGCGCACGTACGAAAGATGGGTTAACTTATCTTTTTGTCATGAACCACAATGCTTCCCCGCAGTCATATGATCTCGGTGATTCAAGGGTCCGTGAGTTGTTAACAGGCAAGGAATACACTGGAGAGATTAGCATTGAAGCCCGCGGAGTGCACATTTTAGAACGCACAACGTAGCGGTATAATCTATATTGTTGCACCGCTACGCGTGCATAAGACTTCGAAAAGAAAATAAAAAACAATCCGGCAGTTTATTACAACTCGCCGGATTGTTGTCTTGTTTTATTTTGCAACACGTAGATGAGGTTAGAGAATAACTCCGTCTTTGAAGATCGCGATCTCCCGGAAACCATGCTGTTCGCTAAGAGTCTGCGCACGTCCTGAAGCAATATCAATAATCTGACTGAATAATTGTTCTTTGACTTGTTCCATCGTCTGTCCTTCAAGCAGCTGACCGGCATTAAAATCAATCCAGTGCTTTTTACGGTTCGCCAGGTCCGATTGCGTTGCAATTTTGACCGTAGGTACCGGACCGCCAAACGGTGTGCCGCGTCCCGTCGTAAACAGCACGATATGCGCTCCTGCCGCAGATAAAGCTGTCACGGAAACGAGGTCATTGCCGGGTGCCTCTACAATGTTTAGACCCGTTTTGGTCACCCGTTTACCGTAACGGAGCACATCGACAACCGAGGAGCGTCCTCCCTTTTGCGTACATCCGAGTGATTTTTCTTCAAGTGTTGTAATTCCGCCTGCTTTGTTACCCGGCGAAGGATTTTCGTAGATATTTTGACCATGATTCACGAAATATTGCTTGAAACCATTCACAAGGTCTACCAAATCGTTGAAGACATGCTCATCTGCCGCACGGTTCATCAGAATGGTTTCCGCTCCAAACATCTCCGGAACCTCAGTCAGAATCGCTGTTCCACCCGCAGCAACGAGCAGATCCGCAACAGCGCCTACGAGCGGATTCGCTGTAATGCCGGATAAGCCATCCGAGCCTCCGCATTTCAATCCAATTTTCAGTTTGCTCAGTGGCAGAGGCTGACGTTTCTCTTGCTCAGCAATCTCAACCAGCTCTTCCATTAAACGCAATCCTTCTTCCAACTCGTCCTCGGTCTCTTGCGCTTTGAGGAAACGTACCTTCTCCCGATACTCCGGTGCGATGCACTCACGGAACTGATCCACCTGGTTATTCTCACAACCTAAACCAATGACCAGCACACCACCAGCGTTTGGATGCTCGACCAGTGAGGCCAGCAACTGTTGAGTATATTTCAGGTCGTCCCCCAGCTGGGAACAGCCGAAAGGATGCGGAAAATGAAACACACCGTCCACCCGACGGCCAAATTGGGACTGCCCCATCCGTGCAAGAGCTTCACACACCTTGTTAATGCATCCAACGGTATTGACGATCCAGATTTCATTGCGGATTCCCGCTTCCCCGTTCGGACGCAAATACCCATCGAATGTTCGTAAATGTTCAGGAGGCATGTCTATCGTCATCGGTTGTCCTGGCTGATATTCATATTCAAGCAAACCATGCAGACCTGTCTTCAAGTTATGGCTGTGTATCCAGCTCCCCTGTGCAATTGCTTCCTGGGCGATGCCGATGGAAAAACCATATTTCATCACATCTGCTCCCTGTGCAAGATCGTGCACAGCGATTTTGTGCCCTTTAGGTACATCATCTTGCAGTGTGAACGAGTGACCATCCGGCAGATCGATACGCTCTCCCTTCACATAATCGCGAAGTGCTATGATGACATCGTCCTGAGGCTGGATCGCAATCCAGTCGTTGATTGTGCTTGTTGTACTCATTTCACTTCACCTTCCAGTTTACTGATTTCATGTACGAGTGCTGCTCGCAATCCTTCTTTTGCATCCAGATTCTCTCCCCAGATCACTTCATTGGAGAGAACCGCAGCAACCCTCTTCTCCAATTCAGCCGTTCCACTGGTCAAGTGATCGTAACCTTCCCAATGAGTAGCCAAAGCTGCCAGTACATCAGGGTCATCTCTTAGTGGAATCGTTTCTCCGCTCAAAAGCTGCGCTCTGTAGCCCTCCTGCGTCTGCAATGGGCGATATAAATAGAGGAATCCGGCAAAACCTTGTATTAGCCGCTCAGGCCAGCTTCCTTGACTCTGTTCATAGGCGAGCAGGGTTGGCAGTACACGTACTTTGAATTTACCGGCCGTATTCAGTGCAATGTCCTGCAACTTGTGATCAATATATGGATTTAAGAAACGTTCAAAGACTTCTTCCGCATATGGCTCCAATCCCAGCTCAGGCATATCCATAGCAGGCACAATCTCTTCAAGCACCGCTTGCCTAATCCAGGAACTAAACTGCGGATCTTCCATGGTTTCTCTTACATGTTGTTTACCGCGAAGCAAGCCCAGAGAAGACATCAGGGTGTGTGAGCCGTTCAGGATGCGCACTTTCCGAAGCTGATATGGCTTCAAATCTTTAACCCAGTGCACATTGAGCCCTGCTTGTTTCAATGGAAGGCGCTTGTCCAGCGACTCCTCGCCTTGAATCGCCCAGAAATGATAAGGCTCTGCCGTATTAATCAGTTGATCCTCATAACCCCAGCGTTCCGTGAGTGCATCTGCCTCTTCCTGAGTTGGCGCACCCGTCACAATACGATCTACCAGATTGTTCAGGAATTGATTGTGATGTTCGATCCAAGAGCGGAAGCTGTCCGAGAATCCGAAATCTTCACTATGACGGAGCACGCATTCTCGCAGAACATCACCATTGCCCTCCAGCAATTCACATGGCAGGTGAATGAGTCCTCTCGATGGATCTCCAGCAAAACGTACATATCTTTGATGCAAGAAAACCGTCAATTTACCAGGAAAAGATTGAACGGGCTCTCCTGGGATATAGTCTGATTGGATAAATTTCAAGCCGGATTCTGTCGTATTCGAGATTACAAATTCCAGCGATGGCAGCTCCGCAAGTTCCAGAAACGTCTGCCACTCCTCGTATGGATTAATAAATTGGGAGAAGACAGAGACCATTTCCGTACGTTCCACACGTTTCCCTTCAGAGAGACCACGCGTAATCATTGTATATAATCCATCCTGATCACGAATCTGCTCCAGCTTGGCCTTGCCCCCAGGCCGAGGCTGTGTCACGGCTACAGAGCCGTGAAATTTGCCTTGCCGAGCACTCTCATGAAGCATCCAGTCTGCGAATCCCCGTAAAAAATTACCTTCCCCGATCTGCAAAACTTTGACGGGACGTTCAATCATTTCTTTGCATTTGCGCTGACTATCATTGCCGAGCAGATGCATCTTCAATCTTGGCCGCTTTGTGCTTGCAGACATGGACACTCACCTCACCGATTATTTGCGAACTCAGAATGCGAACAGCATATGCTGGCATCCTTTTATTGTAAACGCTTTAAATTCATTGTATCATCAATAAAAGGAAATTAAATTGCTTATATTGCGTTAAATATACTGTTTTTTGATCAGAATTGACATCTTATCTGAGACATTTGTCTCCCAAAGGAGTCCCAATGGAACATTCACCAGTTCGCACCACCATTCAGACCGAATCGGGCATACCGTTCCGCCTTGTCTATAGTGATACGAAATCTCCACAAAATGAATTACCGGATCATCTGCACGACTGGCATGAAATTATATATGTCTATAGGGGACAGGGAAGTATTTTTATCGATGCAGGTCTCGAAGATATGCAGGAGGGAGATTTATTTCTTATTCCAGGCAGTACCGTGCACCGTGCATTGCCTGATGCAGGTAATCCGGTTACCTCTTCTGCACTGTTCTTCAGTCCGGGGTTACTGGCTTCAACCGCCGGAGGCATGTCCTCCTCCTTGCTACACCCATTTGAACGCTGTCGCAAACGGCGAATATACAAAAGGCATCTAAACCGTGCCGAGCAGGCACAAGTGTCTGCCTTCATTGATGATATTCATGCCGAGTTCCGTTCCGATCATCATCTGAGTTCTCACGCCGCACTGCTCCGACTGCAGCTCTTGCTTATTTTCCTTGAACGTCTGGATTCAGCTACCGGTCCTGCCCATGCTACAACATCACTACCTACTCCGTCATGGCTGTCCTCCATTCTGTCTGACATAGATCTTAAACTGCGCAATCGATTGACTTTACCTGAACTTGCACAACAAGCTGCCGTGTCTCCTGCTCATCTTAGCCGGGCATTCAAGCGTTACACCGGAATGACGCTAACGGATTATGTACTCGCTCGTAGAGTTATTATGGCGAAGGAGCATCTTCTGAATGGGGATGAAACGATGGCTGCTGTCGCAGATGCTTGCGGATTTGATAGTTTGCCTCATTTTTACAGACAGTTCAAGAAACTGACGGGCACGACACCGGCTGCATATCGCAG
Source organism: Paenibacillus cucumis (ex Kampfer et al. 2016) (assembly GCF_019748695.1). Taxonomy (NCBI): domain Bacteria; kingdom Bacillati; phylum Bacillota; class Bacilli; order Caryophanales; family Paenibacillaceae; genus Paenibacillus; species Paenibacillus cucumis (ex Kampfer et al. 2016). The sequence continues at coordinate 162,863 of NZ_JACLIC010000041.1, forward strand.
AACGATGGTACAACATCGCTAGGATGTGAAACGGAGATATGCACACACATATTATTCCAAGAGAGGATATGGTATGATATTCAAGGTTTGCGCAACACGATTATATTGTTACTGGAGTTGAACCTGTGATTATTAAATTTCTTATTTTTGGCCTGCTCTGGCAGATCGTTGGCAATCCGTTCATCGCCATTCTGATTCTGCTCGTCATCCTGTATTTCCTGGATCGTCGTTTTGTCGGCGTATTTCCAAGCTTCACCAAACCCCTTAAACGGTTGCGTAACATTTCCAGGTTGAAACAACAGATAGCGCTGAACCCTAACGAAGTATCTTCCAAGCTGGAACTGGCCCGATTGCTCATTGAACGCAAACGTTACAGTGAGGCACATGCCTTTTTGCTTGAACTGGAACGCCCTTACGAACAGTCTGCTGAGTACTGGGAAGCTTTGGGCACAACTGAACTGTATCTCGGCAAAATCTCGGAAGGCGAACGTCATATCTTGCATGCACTTGAGATTAACCCCAGAGTCAAGTACGGACAGCCTTATCTGAATCTGGCTACAGCCTTCAAGGATACGGATCGTGACAAAGCCCTTCATTATGTGCAGCAGTTTCAGGAAATCCATTCTTCCTCCAGTGAAGCCTTTTATCTGCTTGGCTCGGTATACCGTTCGCTAGGGCGTAATGAAGATGCCAAACAGGCATATGATCAATCCCTGAATGTGTATCGTTCCTTGCCCAAATATAAAAAACGTCAGGAACGGCGCTGGGCTGTCCGCAGTTGGTTCCGCAAACGTGCTTTGTAGATTGAACTACCTTCGTATATCAGCAAGCATCCTATAAAAGAAAGATAAGTGTGCTGGTTCTGCTTTTTTGTCCGTAGCAGAACCAGCACACTTATTTATTTGCCACGCATGTTAATTCGTTAACAATTGACGTAATTGATTCTCATGCCGCCTCATCCAGTCCATTCGCTGTTTGAGTTTCACAATTTGCTCTGCGGCCACCTCTGGTTTATCCGTCCCTTCCAGCATCCGGCTGATAAAATGCATAACCACATCCAGACTTCGCAGCAAAATCAGCTGCGGGATTGCTTTCAGTTCGTCAGCGGTGAGTTCAACCTCTTCTCGAAAGCCCTGCACCAGATTAGCCTGCGCCTGCCACATCCATTCTTCGCTCTTGTCCATGGTCAGCATGTCAGACATCGGAACAGCCAGTTCCATGACCCGCAGATCCCAGGTGGCAAACTCAAAATCAAGAATCGCACTCATGTTGCCTTCTGGGTCTACCAGCACATTGGATGCGTTCACATCACCATGCACGATTTGATGCGGAAGTTGCTCCATTCCACGCAATGCTTTGAACAAACCTGGCAGTTCAACCAGCAACTGCTCTAACTCCTCGGCACAAACCTTCAGCGTTTCCGGCGGCGAAGCACACATTCCCAGTAAACGTTCTGGTGTACACAGCGGATAAGCCTCGTCGATCCGGTAATATGGCGGATATACCGGCTTAAGTTCCAATTCGAGCTTGGCAAGTTCTGTTGAGAGATTTCCCGCTGCCCGCCCCAAAGGAAGCAATTGCTCGGGGGAATCCCATACCGGATTTACGCCTTCCAAATAACGAAACAGAGCCACGACTTTAAAAGTTCCCGTGATATGATCTTGTACAAGCTGGTAAGTCTGCCTATTCTCCTCATTAGAATGGTTACTTTCCTTCGATTCTTGATCGCCGGTCTCGCCGCTACTACTAGATAATGAAATGACTGGTGTTGGCGAATGAAGTTTAAAATCTGTATTGGACAGTGCGATAAGCACGCCATGTTCAAAAGCTATTTTCGCTTGATCATTATGTGTTTCGTATTGTCTCATAACATAATCTGCATCACGGGTGTGAAGCACAAAAGTAGAGTTATTCATACCTCCATTGCTGCGCTTACCTTGCCATTCCGATCTGAAGCCGTACAAGGCTAACACTTCAGAGATTAATTGCTTTTCCGATGGAAGAAGAGAATTTTGCTGTTTGTTAGACACCGATTTGAACTCCCCTGTTACGATAATTTGAATGAACTCTTTCATCATATCGGAAGTTGTAAGGCGGGTCTAGTTTTCTTCAGGCTTCAAGCAAAAGGAACATAGCCCGTTCGATTCAACTGCTCCGCGATAATCCGGTACCCTCTTGCGTTTGGATGGACTCTGTCCCAGAACAGCAATTCTCGCTCACGTCCTTCAAACTTGTCGTACACCTGAGCACATGCATAGTTACCTGAACCTGCACTATTAAGATAAGAATTGTACTGTCGCACCCAGTATGCAGCTTCGGTTGATTGTGGATACGGGTTGTACAATCCAATGGAACGAACAAAGTACTTCTGATCCCCTTTTAACTGCCGAATTTGTCGCATAACCTGAGATACATGATGACGTGTTTCACCAAGCACCTGTGTCATTTTCCCTGCATTTGGAATACCTCCGCTAGCTTTAAATGTACGGATCAGATCGTTACCACCAATGGATACCGTAATCATATCTGCTTCACGTATCGCTTGACGCACCCGAGGATGTCCGTTAATCATCTGCTGAAGTTCTGCCGATGTTAGTCCGTTCACACCCAAATTGTCCATAGATACAAATGTACGAAGGTTCATTTCCGCCATACGGCGATAGATTGGAACAAATCCGGTTCCGAGCAAAGCTCCTGTACCTACCGTCAAGGAATCCCCTATAGCTACATAACGATATACCATCCCGCCGCCCCTCTCTCTGCTGATCTCCCTGATCATTCATGACTCCCTATATCCTATGAAGATCGATTCGACAAAGCGCGGGATAGTGTCCTTAGGCAAACACCAATCTTTGTGTCCATGATGAGTATTATAAAAAAGAAAGCCCCACCACATGATGCGGCAGAGCTTCCTTTCCATATGAAATATCATCAATGATGATCACATACCAACGGTATGATTCGATTCGGAAGATTCCGACTGTTCCTTGTTACGGAACGGCCACCAATTCGCCCGCCCGAACATCTTCACCATTACAGGTACGAAGAATGGCAGGAATAAGAGGGAATACAGAATCAGACCACTAAGCACAACGGTAGCGATTTGCATCATCGAGAGTACCCCAGACGGGTACATCGCCGCGAAAGTTCCACTTAGAATGACCGCCGCGGATAAGATGACGGTTCCCATGTTTTTCATCGCGTATAACATTGCATCCTGTACTCTCATTCCTTTGTTTTCGTTAAATCGATCCATAAGGAAAATGCTGTAATCAACGCCAAGCGCAATCAGCATAACGAATCCAAAGAATGGCGTAACCCAACTGATTCCGGCATAACCCATGATATTCACAAAGACCACTTCCGTAAGTGCCATCGATGTGAAGTACGCAAGCAGAAGTGAAATAATGAGATAAATCGGCATGATGACGGAACGAAGCAGGATTACCAAGATGATAAATGTTCCTGCGAGCATCAGCATAACGGTACGTGTGTAGTCTTTGTTCGAGATCGACTGCAAATCGGCAAACGTGCTGGTTACACCGCCTACGGCAACATCGGCTTTTTCAAGCGCACTGCCCTGAACTGCACGATGTACTGCCGCTTCGATATCTGGCACACGGTCAATCGCTTCTGTACCATACGGATTCTCAGCAAAAATAACATCCAGCGTCATCGTCTTGCGATCTTTCGATAGATACGTATCAAACACTTTTTTGAAGTCCTTGTTATTCAAGGCTTCTTCAGGTACGTACCAGCCTGCGAGATCCGAATCCGGTGAATTTTGCAGTTGTGTCAGATAATCCTGAGCGGAATCGAGACCGCCCGACACCTTCTTGATTCCATCAACACTTTGATTCAAGCCATCTGTCAATTGTGTTAATTGACCACTGAGATCCGAGAAGCCCTTCTGGATCTTCTCCTGCCCTCCCTGAAGCTGACCCAGACCATTCTGGATAGAAGGGATTTCTTTGATCACCTTACCTTGACCATCGGCAGCCTGTTTCAATCCTGTTTCCAGTTGACCAATACCTGTTACAATCTGACCCAGACCATCGGCCAAAGCCTTCTGTCCGGACGCTGCGGAAGCAAAACCTTCATTCGCTTGATTGATTCCAGCCGCCGCTGCACTCAGATTCGTCTGAATTTTGGAAAGTCCCTGCGCAAGCTGCGCAGTGCCTGAACCGGTTTGACCAATCGTGCCTTTGATGCGTTGATAGTCAGCATCTTGCTGCAACTCAGGGAAACGCTCTTCCAGAGCAGAGAAAGATGCTGTAAGACTCGTCAAAGCTGTTGAAACACCTGTCAATTGCTGCTCCAGTTCCTTCGTTCCATTCCCCAGCGCAGCAACACCTGCTCCTGCCTGACGGTAGGCTTGCAACAACTGATCATTCGCTTTGGCTAGCTGGTCTGCACTGGTTTTGGCTTGTTGAAGTCCGGCTTTGAGATCCCCTGCACCAGACGATCCGTCCCGAATCCCTTTTTCAATGCGCTTTAGTCCGTCGCTAAGCTGCGTAATACCGGATTGCAGCTGGCTTGTTCCCTTGGTTAGCTGACCTGCTCCGTTTGCTGCCTCTTTAAGCTGTGGTTCATTTTTGCTCAATTCATTACTAGCTTTGCTAAGACCATCGCTGATTTTATCCAGACCTGTCTTGCCCTCGCCCAGACCATCCGATAGTGTACCTACCTGTTTTGTTACTTCAAAATCTTTGATCTCATCCCCCGTTGGACGTGTCATACTACGAACACCCGCAACACCGGGAACCTTCTCTACTTCGCGGCTGATCTTCTCTGCCACAGCCATATATTTGGCATTATCCATCGTTTCGTCATTCTGAATGACGATCTGACCCGGCAGGGATTCTCCTGGCCCGAAGCTATCTGAAATAATATTAAAAGCTTTGACCGAATCGTATTTGTCACCAATCTCATCCAGACTGTTGAATGATAATTTCCCGTCATATGTCAACAAAAGAGGCACCGTAACTGCGGCAACAATCAGCAGAGCTGCCCACGGACGTTTAAGTGAGAATTTGCCCGCAGCCCCATAGATTTTGCTCTCGGCATGTTCAAGTGATCCTTTGGATGGCCAGAATAACTTTCTGCCCAGCACAGCCATAAAGAATGGCACAATCGTCACGAGTGCCAGCATCATCACGGCAATCCCTACAGCGACAGCGACCGCAGAACGGTACAACATAAACTGGGCGAAACCGATGGCCACGAATCCAACCAGCACTGCCAGAGCAGAGAAAAATACTGTTTTACCTGCGGTGCGATATGTAGCTATAATGGCATCCCATGTGTTCTCATGGTGCGCAAGTTCTTCCTTGAACCGGCTGATCAATAGAATGCAGTAGTCTGTACCGATCCCGAACATGACTGCAACCATAAAGATCTGTGTGAACGTAGAGAGCGGGAAGTTAACCCCATCGACCAGGAACGCAACAATCTGCTGGGATACGATGTAACTGATGCCCACCGTCAGCAGCGGTACGAATGGTGCCACGAACGAGCGGAACACGAGGAACAGAATAAGCAAAATAAAGACAACCGTAATGTATTCCGATTTTTTGAGTCCTTCCTGAGAACTCTCAATCGTATCTTCATCAATTAACCCTTTACCTGTAATATAATGCTCAACATTCACTGATTCCAGCGCATCATTCAGATCGTTCCGCATTTCCTTTACCGTGCGGTCACCCATCTCAATGGAGAGTGAAGTCAGAATGGTTTTACCGTCCTTCGAGATCATTTTGTCTGACAGTTCTGGCTGTGAGAATGGTTCCAGAACAGACAGAATGCCGAGTTTTTGTTTATCGGCCTCAAGCAGTTTAACCGCCTTTTCCGCCTCTTGTTTACCTGTTGTGCCAAGACCATCTGGATTATAAAACACCAGTGCAATAGAAGTTCCTTTTTGTTCTCCATTTTGGGCTGCGGCTTCATTCAAAATTGCCGCTGCGTTTGTGGAAGAGTACCCCTCCGGCACGGAAAACTGTCCTTTTTCACGAATTAATTCGCTCATGTTTGGCGCGGTAAACATCAATACAGCTGCGGCGACAATCCACAGCCCCATGATCCACCAGCGTCCTTTTAATATCGCTCTCATTACTTCTCCAGCCCTTCTTCTTGTGCTAGTAACGCTGCAAGCTTCTCAAAAGATTCAATAAAGTTCTGGACCGCTTCTGGTGTAAAATGTTTCAAGTAAGGTTCAAGAACCTTCTGGATTTCCAGCTCAGTCTCCTTGTAAATCTGAAGACCAGCCTCGGTCAGAGTCAGATAGATAACACGACGATCACGTTCATCCCCTGCACGATGCACCAGATTCCGGTCAGCCAGCTTGTTGACCAGAGCCGTAATGCTACTCTTGCCCACACACAGGAGCTCCGCAAGATCCGACGGGGTGCAGGCAGGCTTTTCATGTATGAGGCGCAGTGCACAAAACTGATCCGTTGTGACCGTTTGCCCTACCTTTTCCCGTATCTGGGTATCAAACCGCTTGTTAACCAGGAAAGACGCATCCAGATAACGATTCACCAAACTTTTGGCATCTGGGATGTTCATATATTTTTCTCCTTTCAAAACTAGTTCACATAACGAACTATTCATCAGTAAAACTATTCTATAATGAAACTATGTTGTGAAGCAATACTTTTTTTCCTACTCCTTAAACAAGAAAACAGGACATCCGGCTCAGCACTTTTGCCAAGCCAAATATCCTATCTGATTTAATCGTATATGATTATACGCAAAACGTTTTAAAGCACATCCCTTGCTAAGCTTCCTGCTCATCGTCCTCTTTCTCAAACACACAGCGGAATCTCTCCACGCCTGGATACAGTTCACCGAGACTATAAACGACAAATCCCGTGTTTCGGTAAAACTCCACCGCTTCCTGATCTGTCTCTGCGATCAAAGTATCCGGATTGTACTCTGCAAGAAGTTGTGAAATCATGCCCCGCCCATAATTTTTGAAGCGGTTCTCGGGCAGAACTGCAATATGGCGAATGGTAATTTCGCTCGCTCCCGTATGTTCATAGCCAATTAGACCAACCAGCTGTTCTTCATCCTCATATCCCGTCAGAAACAGGTTACTTTGTGTCACATATTGCTGTACCGTTTCATTAACCTGATCCGGGTCTGGGAATACAGCGTAAGAGAGCAGCTCCTGTACCTCCGGCTCCTGCAGTCGTGGCTTCAAATTTTTCAACAAAACAATTCCTCCAATATAAGTACTTAGTCTTTCTGCACAGCAAACCGAAGCAACTCGCAACGAAACTCTGTCGGTTTATCATATTTCTCTTCTTGGATCGTCTGGGTTACATGCTCCTGAAACAGAATATTCCAGCCCTCGTAGGCTTGTTCCAGTAAAGCCATGACTTCGGATGTCGGCAGGTTCAATTCAATCAATGGCTCAATCTGACGGCCTGTCTGGATTTCTTTTTCCTCCACACTGGTACTCATCGTAATACAATGGATACCTCCGAGCCGGGTTCCCTCTTTTAATCGTTCCACTGTTTCAAGAAAAGCCTCTTTGCTAG
>NZ_JACLIC010000042.1:0-77439 GCF_019748695.1 Paenibacillus cucumis (ex Kampfer et al. 2016)
ACCGTCGCTCGCATATGGACCCCCGCGCTTAGGACTTCGACGAAATTGCAGTATTTTTGTGCTGGGCTTGACTAAAACGTTCATAGCAACGATCAGGAGAAACCTTATTTTGTGAATTCTCGGTCTGTTATATGGTTTCTAACCGTTTTTTGAGAAAATAGCATCTCTGGTGATCGTTAGAATTCCAAAAGGCTGTTTATCGGGCATATAAGGTCTGTAGTGATCGTTAGAATTCTGGCAGACGCATGGAAGTCTCACTTTGTTGAGAGGAAATTGTAGTAGGTCGGACAGATTCAACGGATCAGGCGACGGAGGTTAGCTTAGTTGTAGGCATGCTTCGCATGAAGAGGGGCACCGCGTGAGCCGGAGCTACAAGCGGTGCGGGAAACTTCGTTCGTTTGATTAGACAGACTTCTATTACTTGGTGTAGCTCGGCTTCCGAGCGAGAGTATTTTGTTTCGTTCGGTTACTTACGAGTGTCTCGGCGGTTTTCTCTTGCTCGGGTATTTAGGAAACTTAGCTTTGCTCTCGTTTATACGTCTTCGGACAGGTGGCGCAGCCCGTGGAGAAAAGCGGATACGGTCAGACGCAGGCTATCGTCCGGACTGAAATCCATGCCGAAGCCGCCTTGTGCCTCAATAGAGGCAAAACCATGGCAGAGGCTGCGCAACCCCCGAACAGCATGCAATGCTTGCGCTTCGGTAAGGGGGTAAGGCTGCAGGGTATGCAGCAGCATGTCCAGCAGAGCTGTTTTGCATGCCGCGAGCTGCGGTTCATTCAGGTCAGGCGCATGGTATGAGGCTTCGTAGAGCCCGGGATGCTGGCGAACGAAGCCTATATAAGCAGCGGCGATGGCTTGAATGGCCTCGTCGCCGGTGCGATCCGCCGTAGCCTCGTTTACGGCAAGGCCAAGCTGTTGCACTGACATCAGCGCCAGTTCCTGGCGAAGCCCGGGGAGCCCGCTGATGTGGTTATAGAGCGACGGCGAGCGCACATCCAGCCGCTTCGCAAGAGCGGCCAGGGTCAGCGCCTCAAAGCCGTCGCTGTCCACGATCTGAATCGCAGCGTCAAGCAACGCGCCGCGATCCAGACCTTGCCGGGGGCTCATCGCTGCCCCCCGGCTGGTTGCAGTCGCTGCTGAGCATCAGCGGCTGCCGCGCGCATGGCCGCCGCGGGCTGGCGGAGCATTCGTCCGTGGCCAACGGCCAGCACGGACGGCTCCAGCTCCGCCAGGCGCTTCCCGCTGGCTAGTGCCGCTTCGCGATTCCACGTGGCCAGCGCAGGGAACGGGAAGAGCGGGCGCACGCGGCCGGACACGGCGAGGCCCCCGCGCACTTGATACGCATCGCCGGCGATCAACACTCGGCTGCGTGTATCCATGAAGGCCATATGCCCGGGCGTATGGCCTGGAGAAGCAATAGCGACCAGCGATCCAATCTGGTCGCCATCTTCGAGCAGGCGATCCGGCTGCGTACGGATGCCTTTGGGCACACTGCCGCGTACCGGGGTCTGCGGCTCGTGCGGCAACAGCGATGTATCCCCGGTTAATAGCTTGGCATCTCGGCTGGAGATGCATACCTCAGCATCGGGGAGCGCATCCTTGAGACCATCAAGCGCCCCAACGTGATCCGCATGGGCATGGGTCAGGATGATGGTGGTGATGGGTTTCCCCAAGGAAGCGGCTGTCTCCAGAATACCTTTGAGACTGAATGGCATGCCTGTATCAATCAGGGTCAGGCCTTGTTCCTCTTCAACAAGATAGACATTTACAGGGAAGAGGCGGGGAAGAAAGGTGACTTGGTAAACATCGAATTCACGGGTGATCCGCATCGGAAATCCTCCTAAAACTAATGATGTTAGCAATATAACTAATGACATTAGTTTATGCAATATAAATTTTCATCATATCCGGATAAATCCTGAATCAGCTTAAAATCAAACTTTACAAAAAAAGCGTTTTCAAAATGAAGATTAGCGATTATAATAATCACGTAAGCCCTTTCATATGTCTATCTTATTGGAGCCCTTCGCGAAGCGAAAGGCTCACTTTTTTATGCATAGAACGTTTTCAACAACCGTTTTGAATCAGCGTTCGGCAGATTACCAAGAGAGTGTAAGTATTGATATAACAGGGAAATCTAAGATCAAATGACGTTCAGGAGCAAGTGTTGACAAACATAACTGTTATTCATATAATGACAGTTATACTTACCTTGGAATGAAGTTCATCGGTGTTGTATGCCGGGAAGGGAGTAAGTTATGAACAGCGAATTTACCATTGCGGTGCATTGTCTTGTTTTTCTATCGATGAGAAGCGAGTGTATGGCCAACAGTGAAGACCTGTCTCAAAGTGTGGGCACACATCCGGCCAGAGTCCGCAAGGTACTGAGTGTTCTGCGCAAACATGGTTACTTGACGACCAAAGAAGGTGCTCATGGGGGATACTTGCTTAGTCGACCAAGTGAAGAGATCAAGCTTGGAGAAGTGTACAGACTAGTTGCTGGAGGTTCGCTCGGGCCAAGCTGGTGTTCAGGTGAATCGGGTTCACCGTGTAAAGTTTCCTCTAATATGCAGGGTGTGATGGGGGCTATATACGATGGAGGGGAAGAAGCGCTGAGCGCTTATTTCGACCGCATATCCATCCTTGATGTGATGCAAAGCATTGAGCGTGGAGAAGGTCCTTTTCCGATGGAAGGGGTATCTACCAAAGAGAAGATCTGAATGCGTGCTGTCAGAGTCATGGCTCATGGGAGAGAAGTGTAAGAGATACGTATGCTCCGGTGTAAAAGAGGTTGAAAGTTGAGGTAATTCCGGGCATAACGTGAACACAGATGGGGAGCGTTCGTCTGCGCTGATGTTATTTTCGGAAGGCCTGTGCTTGGGGCGGAATGGCTTTCAAGGCGTGCTTTGCGAACGTAAAAATATAATATTCCAAACAGAACTAAGGAGTGGAACACATGTCCGTTACTGAAAAAAATGAAACACTTAGCGTTATTAGCGAACGCCACGCAGTTAAAAAGTATGAAAAAGGTTTTGTATTGCCGGAGGCTGACCTGAACGCAATCTTGACTGCAGCTTCTGAAGCCCCGTCTTCCTGGAACCTGCAACACTGGAGATTCCTCGTGATTGAATCCGAAGCAGACAAAGCAAAATTGCTCCCGATCGCTTACGGACAAACTCAAGTAATGGACAGTTCTGTTACGATTGCCGTTCTCGGTGATCTGGAAGCGAACCGCAATACATTCATCTACGATCAAGCTGTTGAAGCTGGCGCATTGCCTGCTGAAGTTCGTGACGCGTTGGTGGGTCAAATTAACGGTGCTTACCAAAGCCCGCAAATCGCTCGTGATGAAGCAATCCGCAACGCTTCTTTTGCTTCCCAAAACATTATGCTGGCAGCACGTTCCCTGGGTTATGACACTTGCCCAATGGGCGGATACAACCCACAACAATTGATCGAAGCATTCAACATCCCTGCACGCTTTGTACCAACTTTGCTGATTACTGTAGGTAAAGCTGCTGAGCCAGCTCGTCCATCAGGTCGCTTCCCATTGTCGGAAGTGGTTGTAAAAGGTTCTTTCTAAGTCTATCTAAACGTGAATTATAGGCAGTAATATTCTAAGCGAGTACATCCTCTTATTGGAGGAAAGTACTCGCTTTTTTGCTATTTTACAGACCGTCGGTACGCAATTTCTAGTAGAACACCAGTTGATTGTTGTAGATCCGTTTCAGGAGGATGGCTCGCTGAAGGAAGATTTGATCCTACGAAGCTCGGATTTAGCCGACCTGGGAAACCAGTTTTTCTTAGAGGTTTTCCCCAAGTGTCTTAGAATCGCACTGAGGCTGTACACAAAACCCCGCACTTTCTAAAGAAGAAAGATGCGGGGTTTGCCATTCTATTCTTTTATCCTGAGATACCATTTACTTCTCCGGTGTTTCCGGGATTTGCGGTGTGAAGAAGGATTTCATGTGCTCCATGGCATTGTACATCATCACGGCAGCCTCAGCACGAGTAATGGTTTGTTTCGGATGGAACTGTCCTTCCGCATCCAGCGCGCTAATCTTCAGCACCAGAGAACGTTGTACGGCACCTTGGTACTCTGGTGTAAGCTCATTCTCGTCCGCAATGTCTACCGGCTGGATTTTGATCATAGGCAGACCACCTTTGGCCTCAATCGCTTGCATGAGGAACAGAGTGTACTGCTCACGAGTGAGCGGTTTGGAAGGATCAATATTTTGCGGAAGCTTGATACTGTTGTACTGTGCGCGGATGAAAGCATCGCTGTACCAGACACCGTCTTTTACAGCAGAGAAATAATCACTAGGCACAGGCATTTTAATAAAACGAATAGCATTCAGGTTTAAGTCCAGTCCGTCTACGATCAATTGAACGCCTTGCGCGGTACTCAGCTGTTCTTCTGGTTTGAACAAGTTATCGCTAACCCCTTTAATTAATCCATTCTGATGGAGAGATTCGATTTTGTCTGCACCCGGAATACCTTGAATATCCGTAAATTTGGACGGCGCAGCATGGAGAGGGCCTGCACTTAAGGAGAGTGTAAGCAGGGCTCCTACTGTAAGAGTTGCTATAATATTTTTCTTCATTTCGGTGTCGCCTCGCTTTTCCAGGAAGTTCATATCCCTTTGTTTTAAAGTGATTTGCCCCTATAGACGACCCTTTTGTTCAAAAGGTTGCTGTAATTCCCACAAATTCATCCTTTGGATTGGTTCCGGTAATCCGTGGGGGATTGTCCCATCATTTTGCTGAAAAGTCGTGAAAAATAGTACGGGTCACTGAACCCCAGCTCGGAGCTGATCTGTTTGATCGTCCAATCGGTAAAATCAAGATAACGGCAGGAATGCTGGATTTTGAGCCGTAAGAAATAATCGATGGGTGAATGACCCGTCACCTGTTTGAACACTTGGGAATAATGCGGCACGGACAAGCGGGCATGCGCTGCCAGTTCCTTGAGTGTAACCCCGCTCTCCAGGTGCTCCAGCATATATTGTACAGAATACTCGGCTGCTTGTTTGCTGGTCATCACTCCGTTATCTGTCGCAGAGGCATAGGAACCGTAAGCAAGCAAGCCCAGCATGTAACCAATAATCTGTGAGGCAAAGGTCATCGTTTGCAGCGAATATCCGGTTTCGAGTGCGCCGTAACACTCATGAAAAAGCTCCAGCCATCGTTGTGCCTTCGCAGGTGGCATTGTTGTAATTTGCTGCGAGATCAAAGATTCGATATATGCATGGGCGTGTTCACCGCGCAAGTGAAACCAGTATATACTCCACGGTTCTTCCGTGTTGGCACCATAGATATGAGGAACGTGGGCGGGCAAAATAATCAGGTTCCCCGGTTGCACCTTGCAGGTTTTACCCTGCTCCAGTTCATACCAGCCTGAGCCTTCCGTGCAGTACATCAGAATGTGGGAGTCACATCCTTCCGGGCGATCCCGATAATGATGCTCTGCTTCATGGAAATATCCAATATCCGTAACATACAATCCCGATGTCACCGGGGAAGCAGCCGCTTCCATCAGTAATGATTCGGGTAGCACCATTAGTTTTTGCCGGCGGAATCCGTCTGATTTACGTAACAGGGGTGGTCGGTGTGTTGGTCTCATATTTTATATTATGGTGAGGGAGGGAAGTGGAGTCAATGTTGCGGTATTTCGGTAAAAAACGGAAAAAAACGTTTGACAGTCATATAGACTGCCTTTATTATACGTATATAACTTACTAAACAGGTAGGAATAATAAAAATGACTGCAAACACTTGAACAGCATAACGTTCTCACCGTATAGACGGAGGAACACCGCAGTGCATTTTACCGATGAAGCATACACGACTTTAGGGGTCGGTATGACTTGATGAGGGAAGAGTGCACAGGGGGTTCCTCCGTCTTTTTGTTCTTTTCTGGTGCGTATCGCTGTTCTGCCGACCTGTAATTGATCATGCAAGTTTATATCGGGGGGAGTGTAAGATGATGAAAAAGAGAGTTCACAAAGGAATTCTGATGGGGCTGGCATTGGTGTTAACGGGGGTGCTGGCAGCTTGCGGATCAAATAACGACGGGTCAAGTGCAGCGGGCGCAGCAACAGTAACGGGGACAGATGGGAATAAAGAAGGCAGCAAAGCAGTTGAACTGCTCAATGTCTCCTATGACCCGACAAGGGAACTTTATGAGGAATATAACAAAGCATTTGCCGCCCATTGGCTGAAAGAGAAAGGCCAGGAAGTGACCATCAAACAATCTCACGGAGGTTCGGGTAAACAGAGCCGTTCCGTCATTGACGGATTGGATGCAGATGTGGTGACACTGGCACTAGGCTATGATATCGATGCGATTGAAGATAAAGGTCTGATTAATGCAGGCTGGCAGGACAAATACGAGCACAACAGCTCTCCGTACACGTCCACAATTGTATTTCTGGTGCGTAAAGGCAATCCAAAAGGCATCAAGGACTGGGATGATCTGATCAAGGGAGATACGCAGGTCATTACTCCGAATCCGAAGACATCAGGCGGAGCACGGTGGAACTATTTAGCGGCCTGGGGTTACGCGCTGAAGCATAACAACAACGACGAAGAGAAGGCTAAGCAGTTCGTGGCAGAGCTGTTCAAACATGCCCCTGTACTTGACTCGGGTGCTCGTGGAGCGACAACGACATTTGTGGAACGCGGCATTGGCGATGTGTTGCTGGCTTGGGAGAACGAGGCATTCCTTTCGGTAAAAGAATTAGGGCCGGACAAATTCGACATTGTCGTGCCTTCCATCAGCATTTTGGCTGAACCTCCTGTAGCGATCGTGGATAAAAATGCGGATAAAAAAGGCACTCGCGACGTGGCAGATGCGTATCTCAAATACCTATATAGCGAAGAAGGCCAGACGATTGCTGCCGAAAATTACTACCGTCCTACGCTGGATAGCGTAAAGGAAAAATTCAAAGATCAGTTTCCGAAGCTGGAGCTGTTTACGTTAAAAGATGTCTTTGGGACTTGGCGGGATACCCAGGCCAAACACTTTAATGACGGAGGTATCTTCGACCAGATCTACGTGCCGGGTAGCTAAGAATAACAGGGCAACAGCATCCGAAGCGAGTATAAGAAATCAATCAAAGCAAACCAGTCAAAGTAAATCAAACAAAGCATAAATTGCGCTGTACGCGGCCAACCAGCCTGACCGGCTGACGGCAGAGAGGATGAATAGGCATGAGCAAGGTTATCGCGGCCCGGGGAAGGCGGACATTGCCGGGATTCGGATTAACGATGGGGTACAGCGTGCTTTACCTGAGTCTGGTCGTGCTGATTCCGCTGACGGCACTGTTATTCAACTCCACGGGATTGACCTGGGCAACGATGGTGGAGGTGGCTACCAATCCAAGGGTGCTGACTTCGTTCCGGGTCAGTTTCCTGACAGCTGGTGCGGCGGCACTAATTGATCTGTTCCTGGGCCTTCTTCTGGCCTGGGTGCTGGTTCGGTATGAATTCCCTGGTAAGAGATTGTTCGATGCGGTTATTGATCTTCCGTTTGCGCTACCCACAGCCGTAGCCGGGGTGGCTCTGACAGCGATCTATGCCGGGAATGGATGGATCGGACAATTTGTAGAACCTTTGGGCATCAAGCTGGCATACTCTCAAGTGGGAATTACACTCGCACTTATGTTTATAGGCATCCCTTTTGTCGTGCGTACGGTACAGCCAGTGCTGGAAGAGCTTGAAGCTGAGGTCGAAGAAGCAGCAGCGACGCTGGGTGCGGGGCGATGGCGGATATTCCGTGCCGTTTTGCTGCCGGATCTCGTCCCACCGCTGCTGACGGGGTTTGCGCTGGCTTTTGCACGGGGCATTGGTGAGTATGGTTCGGTCGTATTTATTTCAGGCAATATGCCGATGAAAACGGAAATCGCGCCGCTGCTCATCATGTCCAAGCTGGAGCAGTTTGATTACGCAGGGGCTACAGCTGTGGCCTTGCTACTCTTGTTGATCTCATTTATCCTGTTGCTCATCATCAACTCTCTCCAGCGCTGGAGTCGGAAGGCAGGGAGAGTGTGATCGCAGCAATAGTAGAGCCGGAAGGGTGCCTAATCACTTCACATTCTGTCCGTGCGGCTTGCCCATTCGTGGCGGCCCGGATGGATTAACATTGCCACAATGTGGCGCACTCACCAAACCGAAGGAGGTGTACATATGGCGGGTTCTGTTCCCCTTAGTCCTGTTCCACCTGTAAAAACCGGTCGCAGTACAAATCGCGCCACAACAGAAGCACCTTGGGTAAAATGGCTACTGATCGGACTTGCGGGTCTCGTCCTGATCTGGTTGCTGATCCTGCCACTGGTCATCGTACTTATGGAAGCGTTGAAGCAAGGCTGGGGGGTCTACATCGCTGCGCTGACGGAACCGGATGCCTTGTCTGCACTGAAGCTGACACTGCTGGTTGCCGCAATAACTGTTCCACTCAACACGATCTTTGGCGTGGCAGCGGCTTGGGTCATCACCAAGTTCCAATTCAAAGGTAAAGGACTGCTCATCACACTGATTGATCTTCCCTTTTCCATCTCGCCTGTCGTTGGCGGTTTGATCTTTGTCCTGGTGTTTGGCTCGAACGGATGGTTTGGCCCGTGGCTGGCAGAGCATGATATCAAAATCATTTTTGCACTGCCGGGAATTGTAGTTGCGACGTTATTTATTACCTTTCCTTTTGTGGCGAGAGAGCTGATTCCACTGATGGAGGATCAGGGCACCCGGGAAGAAGAAGCGGCTGTAACACTTGGAGCCTCCGGGTGGCGCATCTTCTGGAGTGTGACATTACCCAACATTAAATGGGGGCTTCTCTACGGAATTATCCTGTGTAATGCACGTGCTATGGGTGAGTTTGGAGCAGTGTCGGTTGTATCCGGACATATTCGTGGAGAAACGAATACCTTGCCACTGCACGTCGAGATTTTGTATAACGAATATCAGTTTTCAGCCTCATTTGCCGTCGCTTCCCTACTGTTAATCTTGGCTTTAGCTACGTTGCTACTCAAGAGCTGGCTTGGTCATAAAGCCGTTGCAGAAAAGGCATAGTGTGGATCAAAATATCAATTGACAGCTGCTGGAAGCCCTGATATTGTATAAACCAAGTATATGGGTTGGATAAGAATGAATTATAATTTAACGCTTGAAATACAGGTGTGTACAGGATGAATAACGGGTGTTAGCCCGAGAAGAGGAGGTGGCTCAAGTGGCTAAGCCGTTAAAAGTGGATGAGGTATGGTTAAACCGAATTGCCGGGCAGCTGGATGACATGGAATTTGGTTCATTGCACATCGTGGTACATGAGGGACAGATTGTGCAGATGGAGCGAACCGAGCGCAAGCGTTTTGAAAATACGTCCTCAGGCAACGCCTCCAAATCCGGCAATACGGCTAGAAGCAGCTCCGCCCGTTCCGTTCGTGGATCGAACGCGAGTGCGAAAGGATAATCCCTTTTCATCTTATCCTAAGAGCATTTCATATGAAAATCCTGTGTGTTACATGGTTGATTTTAAAAAATAAACAGGCTATCCCTGTCGTCGTGATGACTTAGGGATAGCCATTTTTGTGTAACTAGTCGGACGCCGATACAGATCTGCGAGGTGTCACAGGGGGAGGGGAATCCTCTACAACAGCTCCATGTACTGGCGTAGTCATACGGCTATTGCTACTGTTTTCATCCGTTTCTGCATGTCCGGCATATGGGCGCTCGCTGCGGGAGCGTGATCCAGTTAATCCGAATCCGCAGACAAACAGAATGAGTTGCAGAGCAAGGGCATAAGGGGCCGCCGCAAGTCCGATCAGATGAAGCAAAGAGCAGAGTGCGATCAAGAGGGATAGCCATTTGACCAGCGCTCCTGAAGTGCCACGCTTGGGGCTGGACCAAAGCAGGTAAGCGTATAGTATCGTAAGCATGAGGGAAATGGCCTGAAACCATGGTAACAGGTTATTCCAGGAATCTACGGGGGTACTAGTGATACGCTCTGTGTAGAACAGGTATCCGATTAAAAGTGCTGTGGCCGTGAGTGCGGCAGGTTCAGCTGCAGGCCTGAAAATGTTCCAGATGGCACGGCCCCAGTGCACCGAATATGTATTTCGGCTGAATTCATCCGATAGTGCAGTGCACTCCCGTTCAAGTGCTTTATGCATCAGAGCAAGCCTGGCGGGATCTTCATTTTTGACGCAGTCACGAATCTGATCCTGAAGCTGCGGGGAGAGGAATGAGGCCGCTTTGCAGGCGTGCATTGCTTTTAACAACTCATGCTGTTCCTCTGAAGGAGCTTCATATTTTCGTTGTTCCCAAATGGTAAGTAGTCCCAAAAGACCTGTGCTTATGTATAATGTATCTCGTACCCTCTGCATATGCCTCTCATGGCTGCGCCGAATTTCTGTGGCTGACCATAGATAAGCTGCCAGAAGCAATGCAACAACACCAAGCAGTATAAGCGTAGCATCGGGAAGTGATGACAGGTTATCCAACCAACGTTGCAACACAACATTTCCTCCTTTACAACCAACTTGGCGTATCTAAACACGCTTTTACGCAAGCCTTCTCTCACTATTACACAGGAAGTAGATGAATTCAAGCAGTTGAATCATTAGATCAAGAAGAAATAAGGAGGGGATTTTTTGAAGGTATACGCACTAAGACATAAAGATAGTTGTATGGAAATAAAAACTATGGATTGGGAACATGAGCTTGCTTCTGATTTTAATGGAGAGGTTAAGGCTACAAAATGGACTCCAACTACAGTAAAAACATTGTACAAAAAAAGACATAGTGATTTTCCTAGCTTAATCATAGGGAAACCGATTGTCAGAGGAAACGTTAGAATGGTTCTTGAACCACTTATGTCCCGTCAGGTAGAATTTCTCCCTTTAATGCATGAAGAACTAAAGCTATACGTAGTAAATGTTATTAATGTACTGGATTGTGTAGATTGGAATCGCTCAGATATCAGGACATATAGTGATGGTTCTTGGGCTGACTTTAACAAACTGGTGTTTGATTTTTCTAAAATTCCGGTGGATACATATATGTTTAAAATAAAAGAGACCGCCACCGTAGAAGTGTTCGTTACCGATCTATTCAAACAAGTGGTGGAAGAACATAAATTCAAAGGTTTGAATTTCAACGTAGTATATGACTCCGAATTTACCCAAGAGAAGGAAGCGGAGCGGCAGCGATTGTATGAGCAAACACTTGAATCGATCGAACAAAACAAAGGAAAAGAGTATACCTATGAAGATGCCCGTGAACTTGTGGATCAGGGAAAAACGATGATCAGCGGGCGATGGAAAATGAAGCTGGATGATCAAAGGCAATTATGGCTGGGTGAGTTGCTGAAAGATTTGTCTTATCAGTGGATAATGCCAATGTATATTCCACCAGTCTTGTTATTGGAATCCTGGCATGAGGCCGATCTTCTGGAACAATAAGCACGTGAAATTAACCTATTACTATGCCCCTACCCTATAGAAATGTTAGAAAGAAGATGAGGATACTGAAAGTCTACAAACTGAGTGGCCATCAGAATAGTATGGATATAAATTTAGAAAATTCAGAGCACCTGCTTAATTCTGATTTTAATGGTAGCCCGTTAAAAGAGCTTTGGGAGCCAGTTAAGGTAGTCACGTTAAAAAAAAGAGTTTATCATGACTTCCCGGATTTTACGCTAGGAAAACTCATTGTGACAGGTGAAGTAAGAGATGCATTGGTTTCTTTGTTACAGTCACATGTAGAGTTTCTTGAATTGCTACATGACAGCTTGGATCTATACGCTGTTAATGTGGTCACTATCCTTGATTGTGTGGATTGGAAACGTTCAGATGTGATGTATAGTTTTAAGGGGCGTTTCTCCAGATTCAATACAATATTCTTCGACGTATCTAAAATACCACCTGGGACGGTGATTTTTAAGGTGAAGGAGACAGCATCTCACCAAATCTATGTAACAGAAGAATTTAAAGAGGTAGTGGAACAGCACAAGTTTAAAGGGCTTGATTTTACGCTGGTGTTTGACTCCGAATTTACTCAAGAGAAGGAAGCGGAGCAACAACGATTGTATAAGCAAACACTTGAATCGATCGAACAAAACAAAGGAAAAGAGTATACCTATGAAGATGCCCGTGAACTTGTGGATCAGGGGAAAACGATGATCAGCGGGCGATGGAAAATGAAGCTGGATGATCAAAGACAATTATGGCTGGGTGAGTTGCTGAAAGATTTGTCTTATCAGTGGATAATGCCAATGTATATTCCACCAGTCTTGTTATTGGAATCCTGGCATGAGGCCAAGTCATCAGAAAAAATGTCATAGGTTATGGAGGAATTAAAAGCTAAGATGTAGAGTTTATTCTGGTTATAGAGTTTCTAACAGGAGAGGGGAGGAACAGATGAACGAGGTGAACATTGAACATGCACCGCCGGCTGCGGTTGAATATCTGGCACTGCGGCAGATTGCGGGGCTGAGTCCGATGAGCCGGGAGGGGGCTGAGATAGGGCTGCCTCGCAGTTTATTTGTGGTGTGTTTGCGAGAAGCCGATGTTCTCATCGGGATGGGACGTGTCATTGGGGATGGTGGTTGTTTTTTTCAAGTGGTCGATATTGCAGTGCATCCTGATCTTCAGGGGAAGGGTTATGGGAAACTGATCATGAGCGAAATTATGAACTATTTGCGTGAAGCCGTGCCTGCGCGGGGGTTGGTCAGTCTACTGGCTGATGTTCCTGCGGATCGCCTGTATGCTCAATTTGGCTTTGAATATACAAGCCCGAAATCGGAAGGCATGTGGTGGAGGCAGGGGGAATAAAGTTTGAACCGGAACCCACGAACACGGCAAATGTAAAAAAAATAACAATCATAAACCTTTGGGAAACCAAAGGTTTTTTGCTTTACAGCCATATTTTTACATGATATTGTAAAATAAATACAAATTACGATTTACGAATTACATTTTAAAATTTGTATCCTGAATCTCAAAATTCCTATCTCGAATTCAATGTCAACTACGTACTACAAAGCTACCGTATAGTCGTTCATGACTTATGCCGGCAATTCACAACGAGAATGGAGGAAATATGTTGAACAAAAATCAAAAAATACAGTTCAATCAGATGGTCGAGCGATCGATGGAACAGGCTACTAAAAATCTTTCAGGTACCAAGGGGGTAGTTTCCGTTCGATTAAGTCAGGATGAGATTGATGTGATCGACCAAATGGTATTTCTGGAACTCGCCAAAAACCGCTCAGATGCGACTGCAATGCTGATTCGGGAAGGAATTCGCACGCACCAGACACTGTTTCACGAGTTGCAGGAGTACACCGCAGAACTGGAACAAGTCAAAGCCAAAATGCAACGCAGAATACGGGAGTCGGGTCTGGTTGCTCAATTAAAACAAGCGGATGAGCGCGGGGAGATTCCGATTGGAGGCGACGGAAATGAACCAGAAAACAACAAATAAGACTGGCGAAGAAGGCTATCTTGCCGTGTTACGAATACCTTCCTTTACAGTGCTGCTGGTAGGCAGGCTTGTCTCAGGTGCAGGTCAGATTTTATTTTCCATGGCTACGATGTGGTACATCTTGCAGTTAACTGAATCCGCACTTGCGGCGGCATTAATTCCGATGCTTCCCTATTTGATCTATGCTTTCCTGGGTATTCCACTTGCAACGATCAGTGACCGTCTGCCAAAGAAACCATTGCTGATCTGGACCGACATATGGAGAGCCGTTATTGCTTGTATCTTAGCGATTCTATTTCTGACGGGTAGCATGCTTCCGTGGCATATCTATGTAGCCAATCTGCTCATTGCGATTCTCGGTTTCATGTTCAACCCTGCCACTCAGACGGTCATTCCGGCGATTCTGCCCAAACCAACAGAGCAACTTGCTCCAGCCAATGCCCTATTGAACTCCTCCTCCAAAACGATAGAACTGCTCGGTTATGCTTTAGGGGGGATTTTAATTGCCTTTATCTCCGTACAATCGATCCTGTTCATCTATGCGATCACTTTTCTGTTATCCGCACTCGCTATTGCCTTCATTCGTATCCCTGTGACCAAAGTGGTCAAACAAAAAGGATTTTCAGGTTTTGTCAAAGACAGCATGCAAGGGATTACCTTTTTATTTTCAAACAAAGTTTTGGCCTGCTGTATTATCTTTGGTGCCATTATCAATTTTGCAGGGGCCCCGCTACATATCTTCACGCCGATTTTTGCCAATATGGTGCTTGAAGCCGGGCCACAAGGGTATGGGTTGCTTCAATCTGCTTTTGCCGCTGGCAGTATCGTTGGTTCTTTGCTTAGTGGAAAATATGCCAAACGTCTGTCACTCGCCCATTGGTTCCTAATCAGTTATCTGATCTCGGGCGCAAGCTTGCTGTTCATGCCGATGTATCCTAACTTGTACTTTGCCATTGCCTGCTCTTTCCTGTTGATGTTGGGGCTTGCTCTTGTAAATGTACCGTTAGTCACTTCCATTCTGTTATCTACACCGGAAGAAAAAAGAGGACGTGTCATGAATAGTATGGGAGTACTTATGAGTGGTGTTAGTAACCCGCTCGGTTTGTTACTCGGAGGATGGTTAATTGAAGCCTATAGTCCATCCTGGGTGTACATGGGAATCGGCATGTTTGTTATTTTTATGGGTACGGCAAGCCTGTTTGTCAGACCTTTTCGGGAAGATCGAGCAGGACATACCTCACACAGGAAATCGTCCGTTTCGTCTGGAATTTGATGTTAGATTACTCCTTTTTTTAAGGAAAAACCAAAGGTTATGACATGTATTACAACTATATATGGGTTTTTTAAATGGTTTTTGTAAAAAAATTCAATTAAAAAGAAGGAATTTAAAATTTTATGTAGAATTTGGTTTATAAGAGGGGGAGACAAATGGGAGGTAATTTATCATGGAAAACAAGGAAATTTTATCTGTACAGGATTTGATGGCTCTGGAGGTTGAAGAGGATAACAACATGTTCGAGGAAACTAGCTTGTGTACAGTGTGCAGCTGGACAAGCTCACAAACGATCGTTGTAGAGGCTTAGAACTCTTCATCGTCTCGAACCACTGAATGATTCGTAAGATAAGTCTTTGATTTCGTATTACTAAACTAAAATAATTGTACCTCCCCCTCTTACTCTACTTCAAAAAAGGAGTGATTCTCATTGAAATCAGCAAGCCTGACTGAAAAGAAGGACGCCTATGAGAACGCTTTGCATTATATAATCCGGGATCTACCCGAATCCATCCAATGGTCGAATGACGGCCATTGGATTTGTTTTAAACCGGACCGATTAACACTTCCCCCGCAGGGATGGAAGATTCATTTATCGGTTGTGCCTGTAGAGGGAGCGGAACTGCTACGAAGGATTACACCCATTCTGACAACGTATGGTGTGATGTGGAAAGTCGTAAATAGTGGGCTAAAGTTAATTGAAACATCCAATGGTTCTACACCGCTACCTCAGACCGGGAAGTGTGTGACGATCTATGCACGCAGTGATGAACAATTTATACAATTGCTTGAGGAGATGTATGTTTGTACGGGTGATCTGAAGGGCCCAGCAATCCCTACAGATCGGGCTTACCGGGGAAGTTCATGTGTATTTTATCGCTATGGAGCCTTTGTAGACCGGTTCTATTATGATCGTTACTCTGGGGCAAAAGTATATGCAATCCAGAACCCGGAAGGTAGACTGGAGGAAGACCGAAGAATACCAGGCAGATACAAGCCCGAGTGGGTAGATGAGCCGGAAGAGCTGGTGAGCATACAGGCAGGGTGGAAGAATGAAAATTTAGCAATGAGTAATGCATCTGATTCCAGTAACAATGAGTTTGGAACACGGAAAATCCGTGTGAAGCGGGTGCTCAAAAAATCGGGCAAAGGAGGCGTATTTCTTGTCTCCACGTCCAGGCATGAGCAAGCTGTCATGAAAGAAGCAGTTCATCTCATGCGTGTGGATGGTGCCGGACGATCTGCCCATGATTATCTGGATAACGAGTATCATGTGCTTGATCTGATGAAGGATACGGGGTATACTCCGCGGCCAATCGATCTGTTCAGTGCTGAACGGAATCGATATCTGATTCTGGAATACTTCGAGAGCATCAGCTTGCGCGAGTACATCCACCGCAGACATGTAGCTACCGATGACAATCAGGCAGAGCTTTACCGAATCGGCTCGGATATTCTGGATATTGTAGAACATTTTCACGATAGAGGCATTGTCATCAATGATCTCACGCCCAACAATATTGTGGTGTTGCTTGACGGAAGTATACGATTAATCGATCTGGAGTTAGCCTATGTGAAACATAGCAATAATCAGGTAAAACCGTTAACAGGGCACACGCCCGGTTATGTGCTTCGAGGAAGAGAGCATAGCCAGCGATCGGAATACTCCGATGATCTCTATGCGCTGGGAGCTGTTTACTTTTACATGGCAACCTCCATGGACCCTTATCTGAAATACAGACAGTCTCATCTGTCTGCTGGACAAGTCTATTTGGACAATCTCAATGATAAACAGCTTCTTGAGCTGGGAAGTCTGGGGATCGAGATCATGTCTGGACGATATAATGATTTATCTGAAATACGTGAACAGCTAATACGTATGTGTGAACAAGCTAAGGGCGATTTAACAGGGAGCGAGCAATCTTCGTCCACGAATGAAGCAGGCATGACTGCAGAAGAAGTACTTCATCAAGCCGAGCTTATGGCTACCAAGTTGGTTCAATCTATTGATTTTAATCATCCTCATCAGTTATATCCCGAAAATAGGATGAGCAAGATGTTTCACCCGGCTAATTTCAACTTTGGATGGACGGGCATGGCCTACGGTTTTCATCAGCTTGGGCAGATTACGCAGAACAGACATTATCATCAGTATGCACGTGAAGTATTGGAGTGGATATTGAATCATACGCCTTATGTTCCCGGAGAAACGCCAGAAAGCCTGTATTTCGGTTATGGGGCTGTTCCTTGGGCACTGGCACAGACAGCGGATGCGCTGGATGATAAACCGTTACTTCGCATTGCTGAAAATCTGGCCTTGGAGATGACGAGGCATGACCCGGTTCAAACCAATATCAGTCATGGAGCGGCAGGTTTAGGATTAATGCTGATGGAGGTACATCATCTTGGAGGTTGTTCCGAACTTTTGACAAGGGCTGATGAACTCGGTGAAATGATTTTACGGCAGGAAAAGCGAACAGAAGACGGGCTGAGCATGTGGGAAGTGAAGGACAAGTCGGATAAAAAAAGTCACCACTCGTATGGGTTTTCGCATGGCATGGCAGGCATCGGTTATTTCTTGCTTGCTTTAGCGAAGCAGACGGGGAAGGGCGAGTATTATTCGGCGGTGAAGCGCATTGTGGACACGCTGGAACATTCGAGTTACGAAGGCAAGAATGGGGTGAGGTTATGGCCTGCTTCCCCCGAAAAGCCGGATGCTCTCTGGGTTCATTGGTGTAATGGTTCGGCGGGTATAGGACGGTTTTTACTGACTGCAGCCGAGTTTCTGCACGATCCGGTATGTTACAGACTTGGTCAGCAGGCCGCAGATGCGGTAGCCCAGTCGACCATTTTTGCTTCTTTCGGCCAGTGTCATGGGATCGCGGGTAACGGGGATTTTTTAATCATGGCCAATCGGAGTTTCCCTGGCAGATACGAAGCCAAATTGAAAGAGTATACACAGAGTCTATACATGCTTCGCAGTGATGTGCAGGAAGACTTTTGGATGTGGCCACTGGAGGATATGGAGTCATTTTCTCCAGATTATATGACAGGATACATGGGAATTTACTCTTTTCTGCTTCGTCGATTTTATCCTGCGGTTTCTTATGAACCCATGGTATATTCAGGCTTCGACCAGACCAGGGAGGTACAGGTATATGATGCAAACATCCATAGCTGATATCCTGCCACAATGTCAGCATGAACCCGGCAAGGTCGGGGGTCGATACTATGCCAGTGAGCCTGGGAAAAGAGAAACGATCTCTTCCATGCTATTGATAGATCATGGGGAAGGTCAATATATGATGGATTTATGGAGTGAAGCTTCATCTCATGCATATTGGGAAGGACAGATCACATCCTTATTGGATACGTTGTCCTACTCCTCTATATATGTAACTGCACCCGCCTCGTTTCCATGGGAAAGGCTCGGGTATAAGGCAGATGTGCTTGCCCATCGATATCGCTTTTACGGTGATCTGAAGCACATTTCTGTTCCGGTTATGCCGGACCTGAACGGGAAGTGGTTGCCTGCAGAAGGGCAAGAGGAAGTTATGGCTCATTTGCTTCAAAGCAGTGATCCAACCTGCCCCGGAATCCAAGCTGCTCGCAAGGCAGTGGATGATATCTATGAAGGGCTGTATGGACGTTTACTGGAAGGGTCGGGACTTGTGGAACTGGAAGGAACGAAGATCGGAGGCTGTCTGTTAAGTGATGAGTTTGATAGCATCCTTCTGTCACATATATTCACCATGCCTGCGGCAAAACGCAAGGGCTGGGCACGGTGGCTTGTTGCTCATGCTCTACATCAGTGCAGTTCCGACCCGGAAAAGCAGATTAAGGCTTCTCTTGATGCAAACAATCAAGGGAGCTATCGCTTGATGAGTGCATTGCCTTTACAGCAGGTGCCTGAACTTATACATGTATGCCGGATCAGGAAAGAGAGGGAGTCCTCATGAAACCTGTTTTGCTGGAAAGTACGGACTATCATGATCTGAGAAGTACATGGTTTCGTGCGAGCCACGAACCAGGTTTATTTGTGGTTGAAGGACGTTCGGATATTGTGCAGCAAGAGCTACGCAAGTTAAGTATGCATTGGCAGGATCAGGCGATTCGCCTTGTGCTTGATGATACGTATCACACGTTACCATTCATTTATCAGTTGAACCCGGTTCACCCGATTGATGATCTGGTGGCATGCAAAAATGCATTGCTCCGATTCCATCGAGCCGGCTGGGCACCGGGGCCACGGAAATGGATCTTGGTTGAGGTGGTCTCCGGTCTGCATCCTGCAGATTTGGGAGCCATACATCATCTGCTCTATCGTCAAAAACTAAAGGACGTAAGCGTATTGTTATTTTTTCATCAATATCCCGTGAGCGTTAACCTTCCTCAACATGTATCGAGGCTGGCTATTTCTCTCGTGAGAGATACACCGGAACATACCCGGCGTTTGTTAAATGAACAGCTGCGAATGGCTGGTAGACACGATGAGGCGGAAGAAGAGAACAGCCAGGGGAAAGCGCAGACGACAGAGGCTATACTCCACAATAAAAGCGAAGGCAAATTACAACGTAAAGTTCAGCGTAAAGCATTGGCCCTCTATAACAGGCTGGCCTGGGTTTTGTTGTGCAAGTCAGATAATCGCCTGCGGTACAGGGCTTGTTTTCGCTTTTTTAGTCAAAACGCCATATTCCAACAATTATCAGCTTCGCAGCAGGCCATTCTATGGTTTGAACTGGGTCAGTTATTAACCAAAAATGGGGATGATTATGACGCGGCGAGAGCATGTTATGCTCACGCTCGGGCCGTTCTGGAGCATGAGGAACTGAACGAAGTTTATCGTATTGGAAAAGAGGCGGCGCTAGATAACGGTGAAGCATTAATTGAGATGCAGGAAGGCCACATCTCACGTGCAATCGAACTGGAGAAGCGAGCCGGGATGCGTATTCGTGAGCTTCCTCCAGGGCCGGATCGGCATGTTTTTCAGATTCAAACCGCTCTAAATATTGCAGGGTTGCAGATCCGGGCAGGGCTTCTCATGGATGCAGAAACGACACTAATAGCTGCCGAAAAACTCTGCACAGATGTGTACTCGGTTTGGCTGGGGCATATACTTCAGTTAAAAATGTCGGTATATCAACAACTCGGCGAGCAGGAGTTAGAATACAAAATGTTGATTCAAGTGTTACGGATGAAGACGGGTTCAATTCCTTCCAAATTGTTGCAACGTTCAATCGAAATGGCTGGCGTGCTCATCCAGCAAGGGGAAGAGGAACGTGCTGCGGAGGTGTATCGTCTTCTGATCGCGGGATTGCCAGCAACCAATCTGAAGCAAATCCGTTTGATCCGGCAAGCGTTAAGTAGTTTGGGAACAGAGAGTCCCGCAGCAACGGCCACACAGCATCAGCTTACGCTCAAGCTGGAACTACAGCTTGATACCTGGGAGCAATTCAAGTATTGGCATGAGGGGAGGGAATCCGGTTGGGCAATCCATTCCTGAACCGAATGAGTGTGAACCGGGATCGGACAAGCATGGTCTTGTGTTATGACGACCAGACATGTGAATGGTGTGAGCTTGACGATGCTGGCGATGTTCAAGGTGTGCTTTGTCTTTCCGATCATTGGACAGAACGGGGCCAGACTGTACAGCATGTTCAATTCATCGCAACAGACCAAGTGGTGGCAATCACCCTGGAGAAGACGGAGAGATGGATTTATGTCTTCCAAAAAGAGCGGGAGCACATAAGCATGATTCAAACGCTCTCTCTAAAATTACCGTTTCCGGTGATGCAGATTGCCCGGCAAGATGCACAACTCCTGCTACTTTTTGCCGTTAGGCATCGTTCAGGAACGGTGCAGATCGGACTGTACGATCCCGTAAAGGAAAAAGCCAAGTGGGTTACTCCAGAACTGGATAACCCGCAATTTGTGTTTTGGGCAAAACCTGAGCGAGAGATTGGTGTTAATGTAGGTGGGGTTGGCAGAGTATACTTTTACGGGAAAGATACCGAATCATCTCGGGAAATTCCTTATCAGGAATATGCTTATCCGGTGATGGACAAGCAGGGTGATCGGATTGCTGTCTGCATTCCGGCGGGAGATGGTTTTTATCCTGGATGGATGAGAGCTCAGGAGTATGTTGTTCAAGGTAGTCTGGAGCACAGTGAGCCGTTCTCTGAGTTGATTCGTATCCAGCTGGATGTGGATCGACAGCACATCTTATGCGAGGGAATAAGGCGTGGTAAGTGGCAATACGTTCAGTACACGCTGGATGGAAAAAAGACATTTGAGCTGTGTGATTATCCCGGAACGTTAACGCAAGCGGTTCACAGCAGAGACAAGCAGAGTCTCATTGGTAAATTCGAGTCCATTACGACTGCCCCGGTGCCCGCCAGATATAAAATATCTGAATCGTTTGGTGACATTACGCCAATTTCGGTCAGGCATGGGGATGCACTTGTGAGTAATCTTGTACAGCAACCCGAGACCAGGTACAAACACCTGCGTTACGGGAAAGAGTTCATTCCTTATATGGATATCCATCCGGGAGGTGAAGAACAGGCAGTCATCTATCTGCACGGTGGGCCTCATAATTGCCTTTTGGACAGTTACAGTCCGGTTATTGCACGTTTATGTGAGGCTGGAGTGAGGGTGATTGGGCTAAATTATCCAGGCAGTTCAGGATTCGGTTCTGATTACAAGCAACGTATTCAGAATGATTGGGGCGGTGTGGATGCGGATGTTATTCGGATTATTCGAGAGCAGGTCTTGGGTTCCTATTCGGCAGTTTCACTGTACGGCGTCAGTTATGGGGCTTATTTAGCGCTGTTAGCAGCAGGTAGAACCCCGGAACTGTGGAGCGCCGTCGTGGCTTGCGCACCGTTTACGGACTTAAGTAGCTTGTATGCTGGTGGTGGGGCGAAGCTAAGATCATTTTTGCAGATGGAAATTGGAGCATTGTTACAGAATGAATCTGTGCTGAGGGATAGAAGTCCTTTAACCTATGCGTCTGGATTGTGTGAAGTAGATCTACAGCTTGTGCACGGCCGGAATGATCAGCTCTGCCCAGTGGAACAGACGGAGCGTTTATATCAGGAGATATTGAAATGGAAGGAGCCTGTAGAGGCGGCTAATAGGCAACTTGAGATGCACATCATTGATGATCTGCAGCATGAGGTGTATGCAGAGCGAATCTGGGCGGCGAAGGCAGTTCATTTTCTAACCCGAAATAGGGTAACTCAGCCAGGGTAAACAACGAAGACGAGCAATGTAGATAAGTTCTTTAAGCATACGTGACCAGGAGAGATAAACAAGATGAATTGTTGAAGCCGCCCGTGCGGCTTTTTTTGGCGTACGTGGATCTAATTAGACGAGAGAAGAATGGGTTGAAACCTGGGAGAACATTTATAAAGAAATCTACAATATGCGAATGAAATAGAAACGCTCAGCTGAGGTGTTGGTACTGCGGATGAAGATTCGAGTTTACAAGTAGGTTTATCCGGTTTAAGATGGCGTGAGCCGTTTAAGGTATATAACAACAGGATTAAGTATTAAAATAACGGTACAGCTTATTTAGATGACATCGATAGAAAAGAGGGATTCAGATATGAAAGTAACTATTTTTGGAGCGACCGGAGCGATTGGTAAGACGATTTTGTGGGAATTAATGGATCGTGGGCATGAAGTGACCGCGGTGGTGCGTGATCCGTCCAAGGTGGAGATGGTGCATGAGCGCTTGCGTGTAGAGCAGGGGGATGTGCTTAACCCGGATCAGGTTGCTGATTTTGCAGCGGGACAAGAAGCGGTAGTAAGTGCTTACGGGCCGAAGTTTGGCGAGGAAGAAGAATTGCTTGAAGTAACACGTTCACTGATTGAGGGTGTACGCCGTGCCAATGCCGGGCGTCTGGTTGTTGTAGGCGGAGCAGGTAGTCTGATGACAGATTCAGGTGAAATGCTGATGAATACCCCGGGTTTTCCAGAGGAAATCAAACCTCTTGCACAGGCTCATGCGGATGCTTATGGACTTCTGGAAGAATCCAACATTCACTGGACGTATATGAGTCCGGCAGCAACGATCACGACAGGGCGGAGAACAGGTCAATTCCGGATTGGCATGACTCGTGTCATTACAGATGATCTGGGCGAAAGCAGCATTTCTGTAGGTGATTTTGCCGCAGCGTTGGTGGATGAACTAGATGATCCACAATTTGTTCAAGCGCGATTTACGGTGGGGTACTAACTGAGGATAGATAAGCAAATGGGATAATTATAGATGTGACAGATAAGCCCTTGGCGCAAACCACGAGTGAGTGGAGAACCAATGAGACATGAATGGGTTGAAAACTAATAAGGCACGAATGGTCGGAAAACGAGTAACACACGATAGATAGGTAAACTAATGGCAATGGAAAACTTATGAGAATGGAATACCTATGAGTGTGATGCTCTAAGCAGTGTTATTCATAACGCGACCGGGGAGGGATGAGTGTTGTTTATCGTAACCGCCGATCAGATGCGGGCTGTGGACGAGTATACGATTCAGCAGCTTGGTATTCCTGCGGCCAGTCTGATGGAGAATGCAGGCAGAGCTATCGCCGAGGAAGTTATCAAGCTGTGCCGGGAAGGGCAAGAGGATGGCAGGCGGGATGATCGTGGCTGGGGTGAAGGCGATCATGCTGAAAGTGATGAAGCACGGCACAGAAACATCGGTGAGGGCGGGGGTGGCTGGCCTGATCGCGGCCAGCGGAAAGAGGCGGCGTGGCGGGCGCATACCGGGCCCGGCGACCGCGTAGGTTACGGGGGCGACATCATCGCCGATCCGGCGCTGGTGATGGCGCATCCCGGTGATCAGCATTGGTACATGCTGATCGGCAAGGGCAATAATGGCGGCGACGGGTTGGTTGCGGCGCGCCATTTGGTTGAGGCGGGGCTGGGCGTGACGTTAGTCTACGCCGATGCCCCGGAGGCACTGCGAGGCGCAGCCGCAGTGCAACGGGATGCCGCCGCGAAGCTCGGCATCCCTGCCGTTGTCCACGGGCGCGAAGCCGTGGACTTTAGCCAGTGCACAGGCATCGTCGATGCGCTACTGGGCACCGGCTCGCGTGGTGCGCCGCGCGGAGCATACGCGGCGCTGATTCGCGCGGCGAACGACAGCGGTAAGCCGGTCGTGTCCGCGGATGTGCCAAGCGGGCTGGACGCCGACACCGGTGAGGTGTACGAGCCGTGCATTGAAGCCCGGTTAACTGTATGCCTTGCGCTGCTTAAGCGTGGGCTGGTACAGTACCCGGGCGCTTCTGCCGCGGGGCGCATCGTTGTGCGCGCCATCGGCATTCCCGCGCGCCTTGCGCCAGAGCATGGCCCCTCGGTGCGTCTGCTGACGGACGAGGTGCTGCGGGGTACGCTGCGCGTGGACACAGGCCGTCGCCGGGCACCGGACGGCCACAAGGGCACCTACGGCCATGTATTGCTGGCCGCAGGAAGCATGCCGATGAGCGGCGCTGGCCTGCTCTCGGCCAAAGCCGCGCTGCGCGCAGGTTGCGGGCTCGCCACATGGGCGCTACCCGCGGCACTGTTGCCGCATGTCATCGGCACCGTGCCCGAGCTTATGCTCGCCGCTGCAGCCGATGGCGCCAGCGGCGAATGGAACGCAGCTTCCGCCGCAGCGGTGCTGCGCCTTGCGGAGAGCCGCGACGTGCTTGCGACCGGCCCGGGCCTTGGTCGCTTCGAAGGCGACACCGACTGGCTGCGCCGTCTGTGGCAACAGACGGATCGTCCGCTCGTCATCGACGCGGACGCCCTCAACATGCTGGCAGATGCAGGCCCAGATGGGCCACGCACCTGGGGCCAGCGCAGTGCGGCGACCATACTGACGCCGCACCCTGGCGAGATGGGCCGACTGCTGCGCATGTCGACCCCTGAAGTGCAGCGTGACCGAATTGGACACGCTGCACGGTACGCCCGCGAGCAGGGCGTGACCCTTGTGCTCAAAGGAGCACGAACGGTCATCGCAACGCCTTCCGGCGAGGCGTACATCAACACCACCGGCCACGCCGGCATGGCAACAGGCGGTGCCGGAGACGTGTTGACCGGCATCATCGCCGGTCTGCTTGCTCAAGGGCTAGGCGCGGAACAAGCCGCCGCGTTCGGTGTATACCTGCACGGACAGGCTGCCGAACGGGCGGCGCTGCTACGCAGCGATTCATCTTCTCTGCTAGCAGGAGATATTATTGATGCACTGTAGAGGTGTGTTCAATTCAGCGTGCAGGATCACACGGAAGCGATAATGTTTAAATACCTATCACATGAAAGTATAAACATATGAAAAAGGAGCCTGCGATCATCTCGAGGGGCTCCTTTTTCATATGAAGTGAATTTATAAATGATAGACAATCCATATATCGTTGTTTATTGGAAGCATCGAGCCACCAATCCGAAAACCTTGCTACAGTATTAACCCAACTCATCTACCCAACCATCGTACATTCCGTCAGCTCAACTCATCAACCTAACCATTGCACATTCCGTAGCTAGACTCATGAACTTAACTTTCGCATATACCATCAGCTCAAATCACCAACATGACCTACTGCCTACTCAAGTGTTGACGGAAC
Source organism: Paenibacillus cucumis (ex Kampfer et al. 2016) (assembly GCF_019748695.1). Taxonomy (NCBI): domain Bacteria; kingdom Bacillati; phylum Bacillota; class Bacilli; order Caryophanales; family Paenibacillaceae; genus Paenibacillus; species Paenibacillus cucumis (ex Kampfer et al. 2016). The sequence goes on from NZ_JACLIC010000042.1 coordinate 25,364, forward strand.
AACGTTTCTTAGTGCCGATCTGCATTCTTTTTCAGGGTGAACATTTCTAACGATCATGAGAAACCTTATTGGGCAAGTATTCACCCGTTTTATTTTCTAACGATCTCAGGGAACCTTATTTCAATCATTTATTATAAAAAGGAGACATTTCCCTCCATTTTGGCCCAAATAAGCTCTCTGGGGATCGTTAGAATTTCAAACGACTCAGAATCATGCAAATAAGCTCATCTGAGATCGTTAGGATAAAATTTAATTTTCACTCACCTTTCGCTCACATAATCCTCATACTCCGCGCGCATATATACTGCAGCTTCATTGATTACTTTACTACAGGTACATACATCTCATGGACTCCTCTTACAGACGAAAACGCTGGAGTTCCTGATGCATTTCAGCACTGATATCACGAAGTGACTTGACCTTGATACTGGCTTCGGAGAAAGAACGTTGTTGTTCTGCGGTGGAAGCAGTGATCTCTTCACTGCTGGCTGCAGATTGCTCGGTGATGGCACTGATGTTTTCAATCGCCTGTTGCACCTGTGAACTAAGTTTGCTGGATTGCGACATGTCCTCTGCAAGCTGCTGAATGCCTTCGCTGATGCGCTCCGCACTCTCGCGAATCGCCGAGAAGGATTGTTGCGTCTGACCCGTGGCGTGCTCCTGTTCCCCAAAGAGTTGCATGCTTTGCACCACGGAACTTTTTACTTTTTCCATCGAGGCTGTAATCTCGTTAACGGCGGCATAGATATGTTTGACCGATTGAGCAGACTGCTCGGCCAGCTTGTTCACTTCTCCAGCCACAACAGCGAATCCGCGTCCGGCTTCCCCGGCACGTGCAGCTTCAATGGAAGCGTTAAGGGAGAGCATGGTGGTCTGCTTGGCAATCTCGGATACATATCCCGTCATCGTTGTAATGCGAGCCGCGCTTTCTTCCAGCTCCAGCACGGTTTGTTCCACTTCGGACATGGCATGGCGATTTACTTCGGCGAGTCGCAACTGTTCTTCAATCGCCCTGTTTCCCTCTTCCACTGTGGTTAGCACATCGCGTCCATCCTTGGCAGATTGGGCAGTGGCCTCCAGATTATGGTTAAAGGTAGACTGCATCTTGTCTACGACTATAACCGTTTCGCTGAGATCTTCCGCAATTTTTTGACTGCCAACGGACAGCTCTTCTGTGGTACGTGACACCTGCTGTACGATGGCTTGTACCGTATCATTACCGCGATCAATATCCTGAGCCATCTGATCGACTCGCTGCCCCGCCGTGTCAATGGATTGGATGATCCCGCGAATATTATTCGTCATTTGCCCAAAAGAACGGCTCAGATCATCCAGTTCATCTTTCCCCCGAGGTTCCGGCAGCGTTTGGGACAGGTCACCACTGGCAATATGCCCGGCAGCATCCTTGATCAGACGAATACGCTTGGCTATCTGACGTGATGTGTACATATTAAAGAGCATGACGGCGATGAACAAGAGCACAGCCCCGCCAAGAGCAATCTGCCATGTCTGCTGGATGTCACTCTCCAGATCGAGCGTATATTGAGTGTAGCGTCCCCGCGTTATCTCATTCAGTGAGTAGATGTCATTCTGTATGCCTCGAACCCTTGCACTGTAACGTTTTGCTTCCGCACTATCCATGCTGCTCATCGCTTGGGTTGCACCCTGATCCAGTGCTTGCAGCTTCGTTCGAACCGTTTGGATGAGCTGTAGCTCCTGATCCGTTTCCAGCAATCCACCTTTGAGTTCCTTAATCATGGCTTGGCCTTCTTTTAAAAGAAGCAGAACAGCTTCCTGATTGCCGGCAGTCATCGAGAAGGAATAGACATCCAGTGCCTGCTGGGTCTGAATCTGGTTGGAGTTCAGCTCGCTTACCTTGAGCATCGCAGGTACCAGATTTTGATTTTTTGCATTCATGCTAAGCAGTTCCATAATAATATAAGCGACCAGCGCAAGGCATAGAAGCAGTGAGATCAGAGCATTGACAATAAGTTTTCCCTGTAGTTTCATATGCGAGCCTCCTCGAATCTTGGGTTATGGATTCACTGTGATTTTGGTTTGACCCGAAGAAATTTTGGCTTTCAGATCATCGAAAGTCCGCTGTTGTTCATCACTCAGCGTGATGTTATGCAGTGCAGTTAAGCCTACAGCATTCTCGGCGAGTCCTTCTACGATCTCCTTTTTCGGGAAGGTATGTTTGTTCTCGATAAAAGACTTCACGGCGTTGTAAATGGAGACATCTACATTTTTCAGCATAGATGTAAGAATTGCTTTTTCCGCCAAAAAGAATTGATCCGTATCAACACCAATGGCGTATTTGCCGAGGGATTGAATCTCATTCAGTGCGCCGACACCGGTAAGACCAGCGGCTACATAAATCACGTCAGCACCTTTCTCCTGAATCATTTGCTCCGCAAGCTGCTTACCCAGATCGGCATTTCCAAAATCACCGGCATACACAATATCTACAACGGCTTCCGGATTAACAGCCAGCACACCCTGTTTGAAACCTTGTTCAAAATTTTTGAGTACGGGAATTTCCATTCCGCCCAAGAAACCGACATGTTTCTCCTTGGAAGCCATGCCTGCAATTACACCTGCCAGATAGCTGCCTTCCTCTGCACGAAATGAAATGGAAGCGATGTTAGGCAGCTCAGACGTACTATCGATCAGAAGGAATTGCTGGTCAGGATATTTGGCAGCGACCTTTTCCATATCTGCTTTTACGGTATCGCTGAGTCCAATAATAAGATCAAATTTGTCTTTGGAAAATTCCTCAAACGAAGCTTCTGCAGTTAACTCCTTGCTTGGTTCACGATAGTCAAAAACAATGCTTTTCTCGTCTCTCGCCTTGACCAGTCCGTTAAAAGCCGCATCATTAAAAGATCGGTCTCCCAGACCGACCTCTGTAAGTACAATTCCCACTCTGGTCTTTACGTCAGTGGTTGCTGTTTTAGAGCCGGTTGAACAAGCAGCTAACATGATCAGTGTCAGGGCCAGAAGCATGGTGAGCCCTAAACGGATGAACATCGTTGTTTTCATGTGAAATGCCCTCATTTCTGTAAGTTTCTTATGTAATAATTCTGGAAATATACTGGAAGATGGATGAACCCCAATCATCTATGCAACGAGTTTTTCCCTTTATCTATATCGGTGAAAAAATCCGTTTTTTTACGATCTCTAATGAAAATTTACAGAAATATAAATCTATTTCATGAATTATACATAGTTTTTACAATTATGTTGTTTAATCATTCTTATAAGAACTTATGAGTTGGCATCGTGATGCCGTAAAAAAACAAAAAAAGCAAAGTAGAGCGAGAATCCTACTCTACTCTGCTCTGCTTTGCTTTACATTGCCTTGCTCAACCTTTACATTCATCACGTTATGGATTTCCTACCACGCCGCAATCGAGCCGTCCGTCCGACTTTCCGTTCCGCCGCATAACACACCTGTGTCCGGGTTGCGCCATATGATCTGCCCCCGTCCGAATTGGGACGAATCCAGCTCGGTTTGGATATTATGTCCTCTGCGAGCCAGCGCTTGGGCAATATGAGGAGGGAAGCCTTGCTCGACCAGTATCGTTTTGTCTTTAATCCACTGCCAGCGAGGTGAATCGAGAGCGGCTTGCGGATTCAGATGATGATCAATCGTATTCATAATGACCTGCACGTGACCCTGAGGTTGCATAAAACCGCCCATGACCCCGAAAGGTCCGACGGCTTCACTGCCTTGGGTGAGGAATCCGGGGATAATCGTATGATACGTGCGTTTACCCGGCTCCAGTGCATTCGCATGTTGCGGGTCCAGCGAGAAGTTATGTCCGCGGTTCTGGAGTGCAATGCCTGTACCTGGCACAACCAGCCCTGAACCAAAGCCCATATAGTTACTCTGGATAAAAGAAACCATGTTGCCTTCGCCGTCTGCCGCAGCCAGATAAACGGTTCCGCTTCCGCGTGGATCGCCTGCCTCGGGCGCACGTGCGGTATCCCCAATCAGCTTGCGCCGTTCTGCGGCGTAGGCTTCGGACAGCATATCTTCCACGGATACGCCCATTTTTCGTTCTTCCGTAATGTATTTTTCTCCATCGGCAAAAGCCAGCTTCATCGCTTCCAGCTGTCGGTGATAACTGAGGACGGATTCCTTCTCGGTGAAGTCGAATCCCTTCAGTAGATTGAGTGCGGATAGGGCAATGAGTCCTTGCCCGTTCGGCGGAATCTCCCATACATCATAACCCCGGTAGGAAACGGAGATCGGATCAACCCATTCCGGCTGAAAAGTCTTCAGGTCATCTCGTGTCAGGTAACCGCCGTGTTCTGCCATAAAAGCATGAATGCGTTCCGCCAGTTCTCCTTCGTAAAAGTCTCGCGCTTCGCTCTCGCCAATCCGGCGCAACGTGGCCGCATGGCCCGGCGAGCGCCATAGTTCCCCCGCCGCGGGTGCACGCCCGCCAGGGGCAAACGTCTCAAACCATGCACGCCCTGCTTCCGCATCGCCCTGGCGTGCGTAGACCTCGGCTGCCCGTGCCCAGTGGCGGGCCAGCCCCGGCGCAAGCGGATAACCTTCCTCCGCATAGCGGATGGCCGGTTCCAGCACTTGCGCCAGCGTGAGCCGTCCAAACCGACGGCTCAGCTCCGCCCAACCCGCCGGTGCGCCAGGCACCGTCACCGGCACAACCCCCAGCTTCGGCATCTCCGTATAGCCTGCCGCTTGTAGCACCTCAATCGAAATGCTCTGAGGCGCAGGTCCACTGGCATTCAGGCCATGCAGCTTGCCCTCCGTCCAGACGAGGGCAAAGGCATCGCCACCAATGCCATTGGAGGTCGGCTCCAGCACGGTGAGTGCTGCCGCTGTGGCGATAGCGGCATCAATCGCATTGCCGCCTTGTTTCAACACATCCAGACCAGCCTGCGCAGCAAGTGGCTGCGACGTAGCAACCATGCCTTGCTTGGCGTATACCGGCACACGGTACGAGGAATAAGGTTGATAGAGGGGATCAAAGTTCATTCGTCAATCAGCTCCTTGTCACGAGATGTCAGATTCCGTTGTTTAACCGGAGTGTAGCTTCTAACCCTTTTCGCAACCGACAAGCCAATCTCCTGCCAAAACATCCAAATCCAACCTGACATCAAGGGGCAAGAACATAGAATATAAGCAAAGCCGTTTGAATGTACACATACTCATGCCAGTAGCCCTTAAGTTGTCACCATATCGCCGCCATTGACATGGATACATTCGCCCGTGACATAGGAGGAATCGCGTGAGGCCAAATAGACATAGGCTGCAGCTAGCTCGTAAGGTTGACCTGCTCGGCCCATGGGTGTATCGGTGCCGAACACCTGCACATCTTCAGCCGAGAAGCTGGCAGGAATAAGCGGAGTCCAAATGGGTCCCGGAGCCACGGCGTTTACACGGATGCCTTTGTCAGCGAGCGATTGGGAGAGAACACGAGTGAGGGAGACGACAGCGCCTTTGGTCGATGAATAATCAATGAGCCTCACATCACCTTTGTAAGCTGTAATGGAGGCGGTGTTGATGATGGACGCCCCTTGGCACAGATGGGGAAGGGCAGACTGGATCAGGAAGAAATACGAGAACACATTTGTTTGAAACGTATGATAGAGCTGCTCCTCGGTGATGTCGACAATGCTTTGCTGTACATACTGCACGGCGTGGTTGTTGACCAGTATATCGATTTTTCCGAACGTTTCCATTGTCTTGCGAATGACGGCTTCGCAGTTTGGTTTTAGTCGCAGATCCGTCTCGATGAGCAGACAGCGCTGACCCAGCTCCACGATTCGGTCACGTGTCCATTCCGCGTCCGTTCGTTCATATAAATAAGCGATCACAACATCTGCACCTTCTTTGGCAAAAGCAATCGCCGCCGCCCGACCGATACCACTATCGCCGCCTGTGATAATCGCAACTTTGCCTTGCAGTTTGCAACTGCCAATATAAGCAGGGTCTTCACTGATCGGTTCGGGCACCATCAGCGATTCCAGACCGGGCTGCTGATCCTGATGCTGGGGCGGAAAAGCTAACTTCTGTGGTTTGCATACCGTCTTCTCACCGTAAAATGGATAGACAGGGTTCATGGTTTGCATATCCTCCTCGAACGTTCCTTGATAAGCCTACCCTATGCATTCATCCCGAAAAAGATGCAGTTTGGCCGTGCTATAAGCTTGTGTTCTACCGAAAATATATACCATAATAAGGGAGTAACCCTTTTAAATTTGATGGAGGTGTCAGGAGCCCTATGAACATTCAGGGAATTAATCATTTGTGCTTTTCCGTATCGAATCTGGAGCGATCCATTACGTTCTTTGAGCAGGCTCTCGGTGCCCGAATTCAGGTGAAAGGACGCAAACTGGCCTACTTCGAACTGGCGGGCCTTTGGATTGCTTTGAATCAGGAGGATGTGCTTCGGAATTATACGGAACGAACCTATACCCATATTGCGTTTACAGTAAAAAGGGAAAAGTTTGACGCTTCGGTGGAGCAGTTAAGAGCCGCAGGTGCGGACATTATTTCCGGAAGAGCGAGAGATGAACGGGATGGGAGATCGGTTTATTTTACAGACCCGGACGGGCATCTATTTGAACTACATACAGGCAGCTTGAAGAAGCGGTTGGACTATTATCGTGAGGCTAAACCGCATATGACCTTTTATTCGGAATAACTTAACTACACATCAAGGCTTTGGAGAGGCGGTTGTCTATAAGATGACCGTCTGTTTGTGTTGCACAAAAGAGTAGGATCGATGTGGCTGGAGTAAAACTTTTGAATTTCTATTTTTAAATCTAAAGAATTCTTTAAAATTCTATACAACTATGCCGAAAAAACCGATAATTTAACTTAGTAAAGGATTAAATTGTAGGAGGGATTGACCCGCAAAGATTAGCCCCATATATAGGTTATCAAAGATATATATTGAAAACGCTCTTAGCCATACCTGCTGTTGATTCAAGGAATGAACAGAGAATATCCATTTAAAGGAGTAATGACATGAACAAAAAGCTAAAGAGTTATATGATAAGAGCCCTGTGTGCACTGCTTATCATAAGTTCATTCCCCATTGGTGTGAACACTTCGTATGCTGCGGGGCCTATTAGTGCCACAGAATTGGGCTCGCATGACTTTTCACCACCAGCAGGTGTGTATTATCCGTTTGCTTCAGACCCACTGCTGTATATAGGTGGAAGTAGCTCAAGTGGTGTTGGGTTGTTGCATGCTTTTGCTCAATATAATATACCGGCCAGTGGGTTCCCTTCTAGTGGCAACAAGGCAGTTTTATCCTTGACAGTGAGTGGTTTGACAAATACAAATGATGCGACGTATCCTCCGATTTTACAAGTGTGGCAATATGTAGGTTCTACACCATTTAATCCTTATGGCAATGATTGGCCTTCGAGCATGTCTTCATTATCCAGTAATCCGAATTATGTATTATTGGATACTATAAATTCAAGTAGTATACAAGTAGGGGCTACATTGCAGTTTGACGTAGATGCTGCTGTGAAAGCAAAAGCAGGAAGTAATGTCCAATTTTTGCTTACAGGTCCAGCCAGCTCAAGCATGCCTTCTACTGATAATCGAATAGAGGTAACAGTAGCTCCTCAATTAGTTGAAATCGCCGGTGCTGCTCCAGCTAGCGCGAGCACATCAACGGTATCTGCTTCTCCAACAACTGTAACAGCGAACGGAACAGCCAGCTCTACAATCAACGTAACCGTCAAAGATGCGAGTAACAATCTACTTAGCGGAAAGACCGTTACATTAACAAAAGGCTCAAGTAACTCCGTGATCTCACCTTCTTCACAAGTCACTAATGCAAGCGGTGTAGCTACGTTTACCGTAACCAATACCAAAGCAGAGCAATCAACCTATACCGCATCGGTAGCGGCAGATGCCGTAACGATCACGCAAACAGCCAGTGTAACGTTCCAGCCAGGGCCAGTCAGTGCAGGGCAATCAACGGTCACAGCTTCCCCAACTACACTTACAGCGAATAATACGAGTAGCTCCACCATTACCGTAACACTTAAAGATATCAATAGTAATCCTATCCCTGCTCAAGATGTCACATTATCGCAGGGCGGTGGTAGTTCTACAATCTCGCCAACGCTATCGACTACGAATGCCAGTGGTGTGGCTACCTTTACCGTGAGAAATACGAAGGCAGAAGCCGTAACCTATACAGCATCTGCGAATGGTGTATCGCTTACGAACACACCAACGGTAACGTTCCAGGCAGGAGGCCTAAATGCAAGTACTTCAACGATTACCGCATCCAAAGCGAATGTGATCGCGAATAATACGGACAATGCAACCATTACGGTGACTTTAAGAGATATCAATAATAATCCAGTCGGTAGTCAAGCCGTTACCTTAATGCAAGGAAGCGGCAGCTCGTCCATTACAGCGACTCAAGGAACGACCAACGCGAGCGGAGTTGCAACATTTACAGTAAAAAGCACCAAAGCAGAAACGGTAACATATAGTGCGTCAGCAGGCGACACAACAGTTGCAACCACAGCTAGCGTTACGTTCCAACCAGGAGCTGTTACCGCTTCGCAATCGACTTTGAGCGTATCCAAAAACAGCGTGTTTGCAGATGGAAGCGATAGCAGTACGGTGACCGTCACACTCAACGACGCCAATGGCAATGCAGTGAGTGGTAAAAGTGTAACGTTATCGCAGGGAAGTGGTAGCTCTACCATTAATCCATCGACAGCGGTAACGACCAATGCCAGCGGTCAGGCCATATTCACCGTAACGAACGTGAAGGCAGAAACGGTAACCTATACTGCAACCGATGCAACGGATAGCCTCACCGTCACTCAAACGGGAGCCGTTACGTTTGTACCCGGTGCAGTGGACGCAGCAGCCTCCACCGTTGCTGCTTCTAAAGCGAATGTGATTGCGAACAATGTCGACAGTGCGACCATCACCGTCACGCTCAGAGACGCAGGTAACAATGCGATCAGTAATAGATCGGTAACACTGAGTCAAGGAAGCGGAAGTTCTACCATTACAACAACGCCGGGAACAACCGATGCGAACGGTGTCGCGACCTTTACCGTGAAGAGTACCAAGGCAGAAGGTATCACGTATACCGCTACAGCAGGCGGTGTGACAGTTACGGCTACAACAGGCGTGACCTTCCAGCCGGGCTCGGTTAGTGCTTCTGTATCCAAAGTCGAAGCATCTAAAGCAAATGTATCGGCAGATAACGTAGATACCAGCATTATTATGGTGACGTTGACCGATAGCAATGGTAATCCGATCGGTGGCAAGAGCATTACACTTGCACAAGGAAGTGGAAGCTCGACCATCTCTCCATCGACCGCAGTCATGACGAATGCGAGTGGTCAGGTTGCATTTACCGTTACAAGTACAAAAGCCGAGACGGTGACCTATACAGCAACGGATGCAACAGATTCGATTACGATTACGCAGACCGCAAGTGTCACTTTTGATCCAGGCGCGGTAGATGCCAATCTATCCACGATCAGCACATCCAAAGCGAATGTAGCTGCCGATAATACAGATACCGCAACGATTACCGTTCATTTAAAAGATATTAGCGGTAATGCCATTAGCGGCAAAAATGTGACGCTGTCTCAAGGCAGTGGCAGCTCGACGATTACAGCAACGCAAGGAACAACGGATGTGAGTGGCGTGGCTACTTTTACTGTGAAGAGCACGAAGGCAGAAGCGGTCACGTATACCGCTGTGTCGAGCAGTGTGACGCTTGCAGCTACAACGGGTGTAACCTTCCAGCCAGGTGCAGTTAGTGCATCTGCCTCCAAAGTCGTTGTTTCCAAAGCAAATGTATCGGCAGATGGAACGGATAGCAGTACAGTAACCGTGACATTGAACGATATTAACAGCAATCCGATTAGCGGTAAAAATGTAACGCTATCGCAAGGAAGCGGAAGCTCGGCGATCACACCGTCGACCGCTGTCGTAACGAATGCGGGCGGACAGGCCGTATTCACAGTAACGAACAATAAAGCAGAGACGGTAACGTATACCGCTACCAATACTACAGATAGTATGACCATCACACAGACGGGAGCAATTACCTTTGATCCGGGTGCTGTCAATTCGGCTCTGTCTACAGTAACCGTTTCGAAAACGACCGTTGCTGCCGACAATACGGATAGTGCCACCGTAACCGTGACGATCCGAGATAGTCAAGGCAATCCCATCAGTAATAAAAATGTCACGTTATCACAAGGAAGCGGCAGTTCTACGATCACGCCACAGGCTGGTGTGATGACAGATGGGAACGGTGTCGCGACATTTACCCTGACAAGCACGAAGGCGGAAAGTGTAACCTATACCGCTATTGCTGACAGTGTGACGCTGAGCCTGCATCCCGTACCTGTTACATTCACACCGGGTGCTGCGGACGGAACGACTTCGCAAATTACAGTTTCCAAAGCAAGTGTCTCCGCGAATGGCTCTGATTTTTCGACCATTTCGGTGACGGTAAAAGATATTCACGGCAATGTGATTGCAGGTCGTAATGTGACCTTGCAGCAAGGAAGCGGCAGCTCACTGATCTCACCTGCTCAAGCGACAACGAATGTGGACGGTGTAGCCAGCTTTACCGCTACTAATACAAAAACTGAAAACGTGGTGTACACGGCTACGGTAGTCAATGACAGTGTGTTGCTGAGCCATGTGGCTAATGTGAATTTCTTGTCGGCCAATGCTTATCTTAACGGGCTGGATATATCGTCAGGTTCACTTATTCCAGTGTTTTTACCAATGGAAATCAACTATGTAGCGAATGTAACAGATGATGTGTATCAAATTACGTTTACACCAACTGCAGCAGATAGTCATGCAACCATTCGAATAAATGAAACTGCTGTTCAAAGTGGGTTAGCATCTACTCCAATTTCATTGGTGACAGGTAGCAATACGATTACGGTTGAAGTGCTTGCAGCAGATGGTAAGACACGCCAAAGATATACTATTGTTGTCATGCGCGAACCGAATAAAGATGCACGTCTGAAGGCATTATCTGGTTTGCCAAAAGCATTGACGCCTGCATTTGATTCGGCTGTTACCAAGTACACTGTTCATGTAGCAAACCATGTGGAACAGTATGAAGTACAGGCAGAATTACAAAATGAGCTATCGAACTTGACGGTCACAGGTGCAGTTTACGATAGTAGTATAAACGCTTATGTGACTAACCTTCAGGTTGGAACAAATACAATTCAACTGAACGTTACCGCCCAGGATGGCGTAACAGAAGCAAACTATATCATCGAAGTGATTCGTACCTCTGTACAGGATGAAGTAAGGAGAGCGCTGAACAACTTAACCATCGGTTACACAGGTGACGATACTTGGGAGTTTGTCACACGTGATTTACTGCTAACGAATACTCAAGATGACCTTCCGGTCGTATGGAACACGAGCAAACCCGATATCGTAGAGAGTAATGGCACCGTGACACGTCCGGCTTCTCAAGAGTCGGCTGTTATCTTGACGGCTAGTATAGAGTATCTAAATGTAAAAATGAGCCGAACGTTCCTGATTGTTGTCAAACCACAGGGATTAAGTGTCGTTAGCTCTGGAGTTACACGAAACGTGCCTATCCGGATTGGTACCAGCAACACCGATGTCGAGCAGACACCGATTACACGCAAGGAGCTGTCGGACGGTAACAAGATTGATAAAGTTATCGCTACAACATCTCAGCTATCTAATGCATTGCAATCAGCGGTTACTAATAATGAAAGCAATGTACGTGTAGTCGCTACGGATATTCCAACCGATCCGGCCGATGAGGTGACCATCGATGTACCCGCTTCTTCCTATGATCCATTGGCGGGTGTGGTGGATCTGACATTGGAGACCGATTATGCTCACATCATGCTGGACAAGTCTACATTGTCGCAACTGAATACAGCAGGTCAAAGTTTATTCTTCCGATTTGTACCGATTCGACAAGCAAGCCAGATCACACAAGTGAAGGAGCAAGCGCTCGCTGATCCACTCGTAAAACAGGCTGCGAGCACGGGTACGGCATCCCAGATTGGGACACCGATGACGATTGAAACCAATTACAGCTCCTACAATACAACCTTGCTGTTCCCGGCATCTAAGCTGAACCTGCCAACAGGTAGCGTTTCACAACAAGCCGCTTATGCTGCTGATTTATATGTTTATATCCAGCACAGTGACGGTGAGATTGCGTTACAGCGTGGAACGGTTCAATATGATGCAAATGGGCAAATTGAAGGTATTGCTATTACCATTAACAAGTTCAGCACATTTACGATTCTGCACGTTCAACCAGCCAACTCATCTTCCGGTGGAGGAAGCGGATCGGATGGTGGAAATGCCGGAGGTGGAAGCACTTCTCCAGCATCTACCCCAACACCGGGAACTAAACCTTCAACACCAGAAGAAACACCGACGCCTGCGCAGCCAGGAGCTTCAGGTGAGCATGCGTCCTACATTCAAGGTTATCCAGACGGTACATTCCGTCCTTCACAAACAACGACCCGTACCGAGCTTGCGTCCATGTTGTGGCGTGTTATGCTGGAAAACGGCAGTCAGCCAGATCCGTCTGTTTCCGGAAGTTATTCGGATGTTGCTCAGTCCCATTGGGCGTACGAAGCTATTCGTCAGTTACATTCCAAGCAGATCATGCTGGGGATCACGACAGATCAGTTTGTACCCAATCGTGCACTAACCCGTGCAGAGTTCGCTGTGCTGGCTGTACGTTGGCAGCAACTGACGACAGATGGTTCGGGAGAAACTTCGTTCACGGATATCACGAATCATTGGGCAGCGCCAAGCATAGCCGTATTGGTGCAAAAAGGCATTGTTAAAGGGTACACGGATGGAACATTCCGTCCCAATGATGGCGTTACTCGTGCTGAGCTCGTAACGATGATGAATCGTTTGCTCAAACGCGGCCCGTTAACGGGTGTAACAACTCCGACATGGAAGGATGTTTCTTCAACTCACTGGGCTTTTGCGGATATTGAGGAGGCCTCACAGTCTCATCACTACAACGTATTGCCTAGTGGAGCCGAGCAATGGATCAATAACTGAGGGTAATCTCAGTACAGCAAACTTAAGGGCGGCATCGACCAAGATGCCGTCTTTTTCGTTGTATAGCAGTCGTTATTAGAAAAGAAAATGGAATTAAAGCTCACATATCTATTGTGAAAACAATGGAATAAACGATAAACTGGACAAATGGAACCTTAATTTACCAATGTTAAATTCATGGGTTTAATCTTAAGGAGGTTTGTCATGATTCAGTTTCCGGAACCGGATGTAGAGCAGTATTTCCAGACGTATCGTATTTCGCATTTTGCCGTATCAGCGGATGAGAAAAAGTTGTATATGGATAGCAACCTGAATGGTCAGCCGAATATCTGGGCGATGGACTTGCCGGGAGGGTATCCGTATCCACTGACGTATTTGAACCAAAGCAGTCAATTTATTAAAGCTGATCCGCAAGGGCGTCATCTGCTGACCGCTTTTGATCGAGATGGGAACGAAAACTATCACCTCTATGCGTTGCCACCGGAGGGGGGAGTTCCGCTTCCGATTGTCCCAGCTGATCCGAATGACCGCTGTTATTATGCTCATTTATCTGAGGACGGAAAACGGTTATATTATAACACCAGTTCAGGCAATCCGAATTATATGAATGCACGCCTTCGTGACCTGGAGACTGGTGAAGACGAGCTTTTGTATCAGGGAGAAGAGGTAACCAGCAGCCTGATTGCGGTAAGTCCCAATGAAGAAGCCTATGTAATCCTGAAAATGTACTCCAACACGTATCAGACTGCTCATCTGCACCGGAACGGAGAATCTCATGCCATAGTACCGGTTACGGAGCGGCAGAGTCAGGTTCCATATGTTCTATTTGCAGGTAATGACCGTTTGTTGCTGATTACCAACGATAACTCGGCATATGCCTATGTAGCTGAGTATGTCATAGATACGGGAGAATTCCGTGCGTTGTGTCATATTGAGGGTGAAGATGTAGATGAAATCCGCTGGCATGAGGCAACTGAAACGTTATATATCTGGACACTGACCGGGCCGGAGTATCATATGTATGCGCTGGAAAAAGGTACTGGAAAACCTCGCCGCATGGACATGCCGCTCGATACGATTGAACAGGTGAACGTGACCAAATCCGGTAACGTGTATATTCTCGGACGTGGTGCTGTGCAGCCGCATAATATCTATCGACTTGTTGCAGATAGTGAGTCCTGGGAGCCGTTAACGGCCAATCGAGTAACCGGTCTGAACCCGGATGATCTCGTATATCCAGATGTCGTGCGATACCATTCCTATGACGGGCTGGAGATTGAAGCATTGCTGTTCAAAGCGAAGCCGGAGCAGGCGAACGGATACAGTGTATTCTGGCCACATGGCGGGCCACAGGCATCGGAAGCCAAGTTTTTCCGTCCGATGTTTCAGTTGTTGCTTGCACAAGGGTACAATATCTTCGCTCCGAACTTCCGGGGTAGCACAGGATATGGTGCTGAATTCGTGAAGATGGTTAATCGGGATTGGGGCGAAGGACCGAGACTGGACTGTGTTGCAGGCATTGGGTGGTTGTTTGATCAGGGGATTAGCTCGCCAGAGCGTTTATTTGTGGTAGGCGGTAGTTATGGAGGTTACATGACGCTGCTACTTGCAGGTCGTCATCCAGAGCTGTTCCGTGCAGCAGTTGATATCTTTGGCCCAAGCAATCTGTTTACTTTCCTGGAATCTGTACCGGAGGATTGGAAGCCAATGATGGACAGATGGCTGGGTGATCCGGTACGTGACCGTGAACGCTTAACCAAAGATTCCCCGATTACGTATCTGGATCAGATGGTGAACCCGATGCTAGTCATTCAAGGGGCCAACGATCCAAGGGTGGTCAAGGCTGAATCGGATCAGATTGTAGCCGCACTTCAGGAGAAAGGTGTAGACGTCGAGTACATCGTATTGGATGATGAGGGCCATGGTTTCTCCAGAAAAACAAATGAAATTTTAGTTTATCGTAAAATGGTAGAGTTTTTGCAAAAGCATCAAGAGACTCCTGTTGCACAAGTTTAATTCGAATCATTTGATCACCATAGACTTCAGTGGATCATTCGTATGAGGGTGACAAGAGGTAGCTCATACAGACATGGAGTCTACTATAGAGCAACAAATAATAGCCAGTGATCACAAGGATCACTGGCTATTTTTGTTTCAAGTCAATCACATGAAGTTGTTATTTATATATCATCTGGTAGTCACGGATTCCTTTAGCACCTACAAGCCGCATGCTTGTCTTACAATCAGAACGTTCAGTCCAGCAAAGAGAGTACCTTCTCGATATACCGCTCTGCCCACGGAGCAAAAGGTAGATCAGCTTCCCAGGTCACTTGTCCTGTCGCCTTCGCCTCACCCCACCATAGAATACGTTGATACAATAGGTGAATCAGAAGGCGCGAACGAAAATGTTTACATTTTTCCACATCGTCTGCACAGACGTTTTCCCGGTAATGATGAAGAAATCTCGCGGCCAGATCAGGCCTGTCTTCCCGGAGGTATCTTGCGGTTATTTTAGTCAGATCGGCTGTGCCATCACCAAAATAGGCCGTCGTAAAATCAAATAATCCACTGATTCTCCAAGAGGATGCAGGCGGATCTGTTTTTTGGATAAGAAAGTTCTCAACTTTGAAATCTCCCATGACAAATTCATGAACCGTCGAGACTAAAAAAGCAGACTCGGACTGTCTCAATTGCTCATCCACCCAGCATACATCATCGTCAGTAATGACAGAGTACTTCTCCGCATCATGTAACCAGTGGCGGATGCTTCCGTACAGCCAGTCCAGATACGAGCCGGCAAAAGGCATGATTTTGTCTGCCACAGGATCGTATTCTCCGGCATCCGGAACTTTCCAGTGATGCAACTCGGCTAACGTTTCAGCCAGTACATCTGTAATGTCTTTATGATCTTGTGAAGTTAGAGTCGTTTGGAAAACAGGATCATATAGATGGTTTCCAGGCAACTTGGGCATGATTACGTAACTCCAGCCCAGTAGCTGCGTGTCCTCCTGAATCCGATAGGGAACAGGCACAGGGATGGTAGTGCGCGCCGCCAGTTGTTCCACGAAAAATTGCTCTTCCTGAAACTGTCCGTTGTATAACGGATTGCCTTTCAGAATAAACTCGCCTTGCGTAGTTTGAATGAGCAGGGTTTGCCCCATCACCCCTTCAGCTGTCCGGTGAGAATGGACTAATTTCCCGAGATTGAAATGATCAAGTGCCCGTTGCAGATCGGGCTCCGAGACATGACCGAGACTATTGGAAGCAAAGTAAATGCGAGTCGTCATAAAAGGGCTCCTTATCTTCTGTTTAGTCCAGCTCCGCTCTTGAAAACAGGTCGAGAATAAGATCACGTTGCTCACATGCCTGCTTGAATCCGAGAATAAAGGATATGAGCGCTTCTTTGTCATCTGTATAAGCACAGAACATATCCGCTTCCGGATCGAAACGAATAACCGAAGTCAGATGAGGCATCTTTTCTTCAAGAAAGACAGATGCGAGGGAGGCCCAATCGTACCCGCCACCTTCGAAACCTTCATCTGCGCGTGAGTCAAATACGTCTTGAAGATATGTACCTGCATTCAGAATCACGGAATAGGAATTGGTTCCTGCATCAATGAACCTAAAAGGGGCAATGGCTTCTTTAGAGAATGTTGACACGCTTTGGTTCTCAGTGAATACAGCAGTAATTGCTTGTTCTTCATCAAGAGAGTCAGAGCCTTCCTCGTCAAGCAAATTAAAATCCTCTTCGTCCAGCAAACCCCGAATGAAAACTTCGAAATTCGGTGCCAGATAAGTAATTTCATAATCGCTTTCCTGATCCACATGAACGACACAAGGTTCGCCTTGAGGGCCGCAGAAGCGATAGTCCAGCATGACGACATCATGACCGGCAGACGGGCAATCACAGATGACAACCCCGAGGTCAGGGTATCCCCAGTCTTCGATCATAAAGCGACTGCCGAACTCTCCACCAAGGGAATACATCTTATCCCGTCCAATACCCAAGATGCTTGTAATGGCGATATGATTCTCTGCCCAACTTGTACCTTCTTGGGTCGGAAACGTTGTGCGCGCAGGAAAACCGCCATTTTGCGTTTTCATTAGCTGGATATAGGAAGCTGGCAGTTTGTAGCCGAGTTCCTGTTCAATGGATTGAATTAATTCCTCGTCAAAAGGAGAAGACACATGGTTATCTTGCGCATAATCGCTATACCGCCAGAATGTTGCGGGATCGTATGTGCCTGAAGCAACCTGAAGCTGGTTTAGTGTTCCGCTTTGCTCCCACTCTGCCTGCTCCGTCTCCCAGCGAATGCGATCCCGATCCATTTTAGCTGCTTTCGGGCGAATCCAGTCCAGGTATTCCAGGGTAGACTCATCATTGGGCTCAAGTCGATTCGCTTCTTCAAAAGCTGCCTGTGCCAGCTTGTATTCAGCGACGTAACAGTAGGCATAACCTAACCGGAAGTGCCATAACGGGTCTAGTTGGCCTTGTTCCTTAACGCCTTGTAATAGTTTAATGGCTGTGCGATACTCTTCCAAATTGTTATATGCTCTTGCAAGCTGTCCGATCGTTTCGGCATCCTGCTCGGATTCGGGTAATGCCTCAATACGTTTAACGATGAGCGCATAGTCTTCCTGTTCATGCCAAACATTAATCTGTTCCAGCAACTCTCTATCCATGATTAGACCTCATTTCATCGTGAAAGAATAGGAAACTCTACCCACTATTTTACAAGGTTTAGAGACAAAAAAACACTCTCTCATACGGGTAGCCGTAAAGCTTCCCAGCATGAGAGAGTGTGCAGTGTTAGACGTTATTCTACAAATCGTCAAATCCGTTATCGTCGCCGACTTTACCGTAGTTACGGGATTTGGCTTCGAAGAAGTCTGTTTTCGTTGCGTTCAGCGCTTCGTCGGAGAAAGGTTTGATCCAAGGCATGCAGTTCACGTCAACGCCTTCATATGCCTTTTCCATACCCATTAGACGCAAGCGTTTGTTCGCTGTGTATTTAATGTAGTCTTCCAGCTCGTTCAGGTCGATGCCGCGAACGTTGCTGAGTGTATAATGTGCCCAGTTCGTTTCCAGCTCAACTGCGCGGTCAATCGTTTTGTACACGTAGTCCATGTTTTCTGGTGTGTTCAGTTCAGGGAAGTCTACCAGCAACTGTTTGAACACTTCCGCGAAGAAGTAGCAGTGCTGATTTTCATCCCGCTGGATGTACGAGATCATCTGGCTGGTTGCCATCATTTTCTGGTCACGAGCCAGGTTATAGAAGAACGCAAATGTACTATAGAAGAAAATACCTTCGAGAATCAAGTCAGCAACCATCGCTTGGAAGAACGTCTGTGGAGACGGGTTGTCCCGGAAGCTTTGATAAATATCCGCGATGAAACGGTTGCGGTCCAGCAACACCGGATCATGTTTCCAATATTCGAAAATCTCTTTCTGCTCCTGATCGGAAACGATGGAAGACAGAACGTAGGAGTAGGATTGGTTATGCACAACTTCCTGTTGTCCGATGATCGCCGAGATCGCTTCCAGGGAAGAGTCGGTAAAATAACGTTTCACGTCACCAACAAACATCGTTTGCATGGAATCCAGTACAGCCAGCAGGGAGATGTTAATTTTGAACGTACGTTTCTCTTCTTCGTCCAGTTGGGCAAATTGGGAAGCATCCTTGGACATCGGAATCTCGTCAGCGATCCAGTGGTTAAGCAACAATACTTTGTACAATTTGTACATATGAGGCATACGAATGTCGTTCCAGTTCAGGATACCCGAGCATTCACCTTCAATAATACGTGTCGATTGGTTAGGCGCTTCGGTATTGAAAATTTTCTGTACTTGCATAATCCGTTCACTCCTTGAATGAATTTAAACTATATAACGATGATGACAGAACAAGCTTGTACTGTTTTGGCTGGCATATATTTAACATCTTGCGATGCTGTGGTCAGGTTTTGGGCAAAAAAGAACCAGGGCAACGCTATTTTGCATTCAAAACAGGGATGCCCCGGTGGTCATCAAGATCAGCGTGACAGAATGGAGGTGCCCATATCCATCACGATGTTACCATTCTTATGTGGATCAGCTTGCGCAGGAATCACATTCCTCGATCGTTAATGCACGGCTACGAACATAATAGGTCGATTTCATGCCGGCTCTCCAAGCGTGAAGATGCAATTCCAGGAACTCCGTCGCCTTAATATCCGGACGAACATACAGGTTGAAGCTTTGACCTTGGTCAACGTGACGCTGACGGGCAGCAGCCATATTGATGGAAGCATGTTGATCCACCATAAATGCCGTTTTGTAGTACCAGATCGTTTTTTCGGAAAGATCCGGTGCCGGGTTGGCAATTTTGTATGTTGTTTTCTCTTCATAGGACAACAGCTCATAAAGTGGATCGATACTTGCTGTTGAACCGGCGATGATGGAGGTGGAACCGTTTGGTGCGATAGCAAACATCCATGCGTTACGTACGCCGTTTTGTTTGACTTGTGATTGCAGTTCTTTCCATTGATCTGTAGTTACGAATTCGCCTACGCGCTCACCCGTTGTGTACTCGCGTTGATCGAAGTAATGACCACTTTCCCAGTCGGAGCCTTTGAACTTCGGATAATGTCCTTTTTCTTTGGACAGTTCCATGCTGGCTTGAACGAGCAAATAGTTAATTTTTTCATACAGATTATCGTTATAGGTAACAGCTTCTTCGGATTCCCAACGAATGCCTTCGAGCGCAAGCAGGTGATGCAATCCGAACGTTCCCAGACCAACAGCGCGATACTGACTGTTCGTGTATTGGGCTTGAAGCACCTCAATGTTGTTGATGTCAATAACGTTGTCCAGCATACGAACCTGAATCGGAATCAGACGCTCCAGTACGTTATGAGGTACCGCGCGAGCCAAGTGGATCGAGTTCAGGTTGCAGACGACGAAGTCACCAGGCACTTTGGAGATCACGATGCGTGTCTGACCATCCTTGGTCACCAGTTCTTCTTTTTCCACCACGGTAGCGGATTGGTTCTGCATAATTTCAGTACACAGGTTGGATGAATACACCATGCCATGTGCCCGGTTAGGGTTCGAACGATTTACAGTGTCACGGTAGAACATGTACGGTGTACCTGTTTCAAGCTGTGATTTCATGACACGTTTCATGATGTCGATTGCTTGTACCGTAATACGGGACAACAGCGGATGATTCACGGCTTCTTCGTATTTCTCGCGGAATGTACCTTGACCCTGAGTTTCATCGTAGAAGTCTTCCAGACCCAGTGCACGGCCGTTCTCATCTTTCCAGCCCATCACTTTTTTCGTCTCGTGCGGGCAGAACAAGCTCCATTCACCACGACTTTCGACACGCTCCATGAACAGGTCAGGCAGACAGATACCGTGGAAAACGTCATGTGCACGCATCCGCTCGTCGCCGTTGTTCAGCTTCAGGTCGAGGAATGCCAGGATATCTTTATGGAAAACGTCCAGGTAAACCGCAATCGCACCTTTACGTGTGCCAAGCTGGTCTACGCTTACTGCTGTGTTGTTCAACTGGCGAATCCAAGGAATAACGCCTGAGCTTGTGTTTTTGTGACCGCGGATGTCTGAACCACGTGCTCTGACTTTACCGAGGTACACGCCGATGCCGCCGCCCATTTTGCTCAAACGAGCTACGTCTGTATTGGAATCAAAGATCCCTTCGAGCGAGTCATCTACTGTGTCGATGAAACAGCTGGAGAGCTGTCCGGCTACCTTTTTACCTGCGTTGGACATTGTCGGCGTAGCTGCCGTCATATACATGTTGCTCATCGCCCAGTAGGCTTCTTTCACCAGATCCATACGTTTGTCAGCAGGTTCCTGGTGCATCAGGTACATGGCAATGACCATGTAACGCTCCTGTGGCAATTCCATGACTTTTCCATCAAAATCGTTGGCGAGGTAACGCTCAGCCAGTGTGAGCAAACCGATGTAATCGAAGAGCAGATCGTTGCGATAGTCAATGCACTCCGCAAGTTCGTCGATCTGTTCCTTGGTGTAACATTCCAGCAACTCTTCGCGATAGATGCCTTTTTTGACAAGGTCAACGATCAGCGGATGGAATGCACCATAAGGTTCGTCCGGGTAGGATTTGTATCTGCGGTTGGTTGCCGCTTTTTTGTAAAGGGAAGTAAGCAGGGATCTCGCTGCTGCAAATTTCCAGTTCGGCTCTTCTTTCGTTACCAGTTCCAGAGCGCTCATCATAAAAGCATTGCTGATCTCATCTCCGGTAACTTCGTCACGACGAAGTTTGCTCGTTACTCCGCGAACCAGACGTTCCTTGTCGAGCATGTCCAGTCCTTCCAGGATACGGTCGGCATATACCGAGATACGCATCTCGTCAAAGGCAAGCTGGCGATTGTTCGGCTTGGTCACAACTTGTGGCATGAATATTCCTCGCTTTCACATGATAAAAAGATAATGATAAAAAAATAAATTAAACAATTCTTTGAAAATAAGAATTGGAGGTCTACAACGGTGAGTAAAATTCGGATTTTGCGGACTACAGTGGCAGTAACCAGATACGTTTGGGATGAAATCATGCGACAAGGAGTGGACAGAACCTGCTCATACAAAAAGCATTCCCCTTGCCTTACGGCTGAAAATGCCCATTCATGTTCTGGTTTTTGACAGTCTTATCTATGCATGCCTTCGACAGAACAAGTTGCTGTATGTAAGCTTTTGTCTGATCATTTCATACCTGTGAATAATGTTAACGGACGCAGTCCAAACAGCCCCGTTAACCTCCATGCCAGCCCTGTCTTCGAGAAAGCGATTTACACCTACAGGGACGTGCCTTTGGAGGTGATTTCATCTTGTTTTTCGATAGATTCCAGATGCTGGTTATAAGAAGTGGGGTATCCCGTTTCACTATATTTTGTTGTTGTTATACTAATGTACCCCAACATATAGTGTTTGTAAACAGGGAGGAAACCTTAAAACGTAATTCCGAGTATACCATCTAAGCCAGAAATCCGCAAAGGAAAAGGACTGGAAGATTTGAAGATTCTGCGAAAAAAAATTTACGGGATTTGGAATGACGTCATAACGTCAGTTTGAATTGGAGCACTTTAAACTGGTAAAATAAAATCAGTCAAAACTCGACTAAAACTTGAGCGGCAACGGTTCGAACGGTGCCCAGAGGAGGCAGAGCGAAGTGGCAATTGCAGAAGTAACCGTTATTCCGATTGGAACAGGAACCACCAGTCTGAGCAGTTATGTAGCAGACATGCAAAAGATATTGGAAAGACAACGTGGCATTACATATCAGTTAACTTCGATGAGCACCATTATTGAAGGTCCGCTAAATGAAGTTTTCACCGCCATCGCGGCTTTACATGAAGCTCCGTTTCTGTCAGGAGCCCAGCGTGTCTCCACATCCGTGAAAATCGATGACCGGCGTGATAAACCGGATGCTTCCAGCGTGCAGAAACTGCAATCCGTACAAGATAAGCTGATTTCACTACACAACAGGCCGAATTGAGAAACGGAATAAAACCCATTTTACGCGGTAAGTCTCAATAGGGGCTTGCCGTTTTTGAGTTTTGACAAATGACTCAAAATACGCGGTGCTCTGTCCTATATCAAGAATGATAAGCCAGTTGCCAAATGTAAACCGGGGTATCTACATCGAGAAAACAGTTCAAGGTTTTGTGATCATGTGCATTCAAAAAAAGAACTTTACACCAAACAGGCCGGCTTAAACTTAATTAAGCTGGCCTGTTTGTACCTATTCTTGGTTTGTATTATTCAGCAACGATTAAAGATGCACCTACTATAGTAGAATTGGTGTATCCGCCACTAACATTGTCGAAGGAGTAGTTAGCGATAGGTGCGCCAATAACAGTGGCATAGTCCCCATCAAGCAAGTCTCCGGTCGAGGCAGGATATATGGCTGTAATATAATTTCCGTAATCGTCCTCTAACAGCAAGATAGAAATGGGTGATCCAAGTGAATTGTCTTCTTCCACCTGAATAACCTGTCCGCTTATTTTTACAAAATTTTCATAGTAGTTGGCTACATTTTTATTGAGATGTCGGGTGGTTACATCGGCTTTAACAAGTCCTTTGACCTTTTTGCGAAGCTCAGCAGTATCTGCTGGGAACAGGTCGGTATGTTTTGCGAGAAAATTATAAGATGCTTGCTCCATCACGGCTGTCTCAGATGAGACGGATGATGTAAGATCGTTAAAGAAATCAGCAGCAGTTGCTGCGGCCGATGAATCTGCAGCAGATGTATTTACAGCTGTTTGCGCCAGCGGAGAAGTAATATTCAAGGAATTAAGAATATCACTCACTTCATCTGAATGATATGATTCTTTGCCATAAGTTAACGTCAAGGTATACAGGTCTGTATTTGTTGGAATCATGTACTGAACTAGAACTACATTGGTTCCAGAGGAATGAGTATAACTTCCTTCCAGTACGCCTGCATTTATGTCTTTATAAGGCTTGATGCTAAAATTGGTCTTTTTATAATCAGATATACCAATAGATGCGCCATTCTTTACATAATAGTCAGCTGTGTTATTAGCAAATTCCTCAGGGTTGATTGAACCTGATGTGTTGGCTTCGATCGTTAGATTAATGTTATCTGCAAACTTCTTTGTTCCTGATTGGTCTGAGAACGCGCCCTTCACTGCTGCGTGCATTTGACTTGTATCTACACTTTTCCAAGACTCCGGATATGAGAACGAAAATCCTTCACCGTTATATGTAGTATATTTTGTTTCTTTAGCTTCAGCTTTGACAGTTTCAGCAGCATTCGTTGTTTCAGAGGGCTTGTTGTCAGCTGTTTTAGTTGTCTCCGAATTACCACAAGCGCTGAGCAATACAGTTAAAGCAAGAATCATAACCAGTTTTTTCATTTTTCTAATCCCCTAGTATGCTTCCCATCGGTTGGGTTTTTTTACTCCGGTCATCAAGTGAAATGCCAAACTCTAAAATTGGTACTTTTTATTCTGCAAAATAAATGTTGGTCATTTGTAGGTTACTTACTCAATCTAATCAGACATTTAATGATTGATATTGAATGGTTCGAATGGTTCTAAAAACTGCTGTACTTTGTAATAATGGACACATTGCTCAAGACAAGCTGAAATACTCCTTTCCGTATAGATTTTAGAATAGCAGCCCTTCTGAGATAAATGGATAGCATATATCAATATTAGGAACATAAAGGCTACAAATCTAATAAATTATAACACTAAGTATTAGTTAAGGTAAGCGAAAGACAATAAAGGATATATTTATAAGCTCAATTAATACTATTCTTCCTGGTGAAGAATGTAGTCAAAACTGGAAGTCAGCCCATTTTACATCTGCGCCCGGTCGGTTGTGCGTCCGATGCATATAGTGAACTGTACCTCAAATCAAAGGAGGGTTTTACATGAGTGGAGTAGTTGGTGGATACGGCGGTGCATGGACATCGACTGGCGCGATTCTGGTTCTCTTTATCTTGCTGGTGATCATCTCTAAAGCATTCCTGATCTAATAAACGGTTTTTGTAAATTCACACGTAAGGGAGGGTTTAAGATGGGTGAAGTAGGAGGAATGGGATACGGCGGCTGGACTTCCACTGGAGCAATCCTGGTGTTGTTCATTCTGCTCGTTATCATCACTAAGTCATTCTGGCTGTAATGTGTCTTGCTCTGCCGGGTAACCGGCAGGGTTTTATGAGACTGGACAAGCTACGTTAGGGAAGGAAAGAGAGTTCAGTACCTAGGTGGTGTAACGGAGCAAGGGAGTGGCTTTTTTTGGGGGACTCGGTAGAAGGAGAGGTTAGAAGAATAGTAGTTTGAAATGAAGTGGAGGAGTTGTGAGAAAGCAACAAAGTCGAAATAGGGTGATTAACTGAAAAGGAAAATGAGGGATAGAGAAGATCAAGAAGATGTGGAATCAGGAAGGATGAGAAAATGTACATAAAGATAAAGGTCAGGGTAAAACGCCTATTTTGAGATCATGAGGGCCATAGCCCGGTCACCGTATAGGGCAAATACATAGCTTAAGGTGTAGGCAAATGTTAAGGAGGCATGACGATGAGCGAAGTTAAACCGAACTCACCGAACGGACAGGGGCAAGTTTACGGACAACAAGGAGGGCATGAACATATGTACGGATACCAATATCCAGGT
The DNA here is from genome assembly GCF_019748695.1 of Paenibacillus cucumis (ex Kampfer et al. 2016). Taxonomy (NCBI): domain Bacteria; kingdom Bacillati; phylum Bacillota; class Bacilli; order Caryophanales; family Paenibacillaceae; genus Paenibacillus; species Paenibacillus cucumis (ex Kampfer et al. 2016). Next base: position 50,625 of record NZ_JACLIC010000042.1, read on the forward strand.
CAAGACATGTACAATTACGGAACAATGCCTTATGGCTATCAGCCAAATCAAGCACCGATGGTGCAAGGATACCACCATGGTTGTGCACCTGCCTGTGGTGGTGGCGTGTGGAGCTCCATGGGAACCATTCTTGTTTTATTCATTCTGCTCGTAATCATCTCTAAAACCATGTTTATCTAATCCCTCTGCTGAGAGGCCGCGGTCCAAACGTGGACTGCAACATCGGGCTGATCGGAAAGCCTGACTGGATCATGCAATTCAGATCCGTTTCTTATAAGAATCTTTCTCGAAAGAATATAACGGAATCATTAACGTGTTAACTCCGGCAGTAAGCCGGGGTTATCTTTTTTTTAAGGCGTGCTTTATCCAGGGAGCGGGGAACGTGTACCGGTTTTCTCCAAAAGCGATAAAGAAAATTGGATATAGAAAAGCACCCGGAACCCAATTCCGGGTGCTTGATGTATGTTTTCAATCTTCTCAAGAATAAATGATATCCAAAACAACAAAAGCCCTACCTCTCTTTTGTCCTTGCGGCTCCGATGACCGCGCCAGTGTGAATGGGAACATCTTGTAAACCCTTAGTCTACCGGGTTATTGTGATTCAGGTTCGTCAATCTCCATAGGTTAGTTAGCATATTCGCTGCGGTCGCAGCATGAAGAAAATATTCCGGGGTTAAAAAGAAGACAGAAAATCATATGAGGTTGTTTATACAACTTTTATATCATACCACAGTCTGTAATTTATTGCAATAAAAAGGAAGGATAACCCTTGATGCGCAGGTTTAGGCCTTCATTTGAGTCCGGAGTTTAGAAGAAATATCTCAAAAAAATGTTATTAAGGTAATCCTCTTCAAACGTTTCTGCGTAGGTTATAATATGAGGGAAGATACAGAAAGGGGCCCTCGGATGACTGAATGGATAGAGGACAGCAGGTTGATGCAACGAATTGCAGAGCGTGATGCTTCTGCACTGGAACTGCTATATGACCGATATGAACGGGCCGTCTATTCTTTTGCCTACCGAATTGTTGGTGATTCGATGACGGCAGAGGAGACCGTGCAGGAACTTTTCCTGCGCATCTGGAACAAAGCGGAACGATTTGATGCCTCACAGGGGAAGCTGACCACGTGGATGTTCGCGATTACACGCAATATCGCAGTGGACATGCTGAGGCGGAGATCGAAAGGAGCAGCAACCACTCCAGTTGAGAATGAGACACTGGCGGCGTATGCTGACGAATATACAAATACAGAAGAAGAGGTCCAGCGCAAATGGGAAGGCATACGTATTAAAGAGGCGTTGACCCAATTAAACGAGGACCAGAAGCAAGTGATTGAATCGATATATTATGCAGGTTTAACGCAACAAGAGGTATCCAGCCGATTCGGGATTCCGCTGGGTACGGTGAAGAGCCGTGTCAGGCTTGCTATGCGTCAGCTCCAGAAGTTACTTGCTGATGCTGAATTGCATCCGGACGCGGGAAGGGAGGGCATACATCCATGATAGAACGACATGAGGAGTGGTCTGATCTGGCACCGATGTATGTGCTGGGCGGACTGGAAGCAGAGGAAGTGGCGGCATTCGAAGCGCATATGTCGAATTGCGAAGCTTGTCGTCAGGAGGTAAGGGAATTGCAGGAGGTAACCGGCTCCCTGCCACTTGCGGCGGACCCAGTGGCACCGCCGCCGGGCATGCGAGCACGCGTGCTGGGCAACGTGCTCGGTCAGGCGCAGGAGAGCACTGGCGCGATGCCGGCTGCGACTCCTGCGCAGCAACCTGAAGCACCCGCATCCGCGGTGCTTCAGGAAGACCTTGCGCCGCAGCATGAGCGTGCGGCGCAGCCCGGGCCTGGCTTGCCGCCAGCGGCGGTGCCTGCGGCCCGGGCCGAAGAGGCTGCCCAGGCACAGCTGGGGCAGCCAGGTACGCGCGCACGTGCGCGCGGTGGCCGCGCATGGCGCGCAGCCAGTGCGGGCCTCGCGGCAGCGGCGCTGGTGCTCGGCGTGTACACGGCGCAGCTGCAGAGCCGCATCGACTTGCTGACGCAGCAAGCCGAAGGCGTATCGGCCGCGCAGGAGCAGTTGGCTCAGGCGCAAGCGCAAAATGCGCAGCTGCAAGAACAACTCGCTTCAGCTGTGGCGCCTGCGCAGGGCATGAAAACGGGCGAGGCCGTCAAGCTGAGCCCGGCAACGCAAGATATTGTTGCACAAGGTCTGGCGACCATCGTGATCGATAGCAAAGGCACGCACCTCGTGGTGCAGGCAGAGAAACTGCCTGCTCTGGAAGGTAATCAGGCATTTCAGGTATGGCTCATTAAGGGGGATACTCCTAAGAATGCCGGGACGTTCCTAAGTCACGACGGTACAGGAGCGGTCTATTACACGCTGGATTCCGCAAACGATTATGACACCGTAGCGATCACGCTTGAACCGGATGCGCTGGGGGATCAGCCACGCGGCACAATGATTTTGGCGGCTAAAATTAAAACAAGTTAGATGCCAAGTCGCCAAATGGAGCTTTAATGGAATACACGTAACAAAAACTTTAAGAAAAGGCCGCTCCCCCAGGGAGCGGCCTTTTCTATGAAGCAATCCCCGAAGACAGCCAAGCAGAATATGTAGTATTTTTCGCAGGATTTTATTAATTTTTTTAGTGGGAATAACCGATAAATATATAGGAGAAAACATCCTTATTCTCCCTTTTTTATCAGGGCGGAACGGGTTAGACATAGAGAGCGAGGGATTGGATTGGAAGTATATCGTGCATTTATCTTCCGTCTGCTACGCAATTATCTAATTGGTTCATTATCAGCCGTATTTGTTGTGGGTTCCGTGGTGATGATTTCAACCTTACAGGTACCCAATATCCAATATGTTCGATTGATTTTCATTGTACTCATATCGATTCTGTTTATGCTGGTTGCGGAGTTGATTACATTGTGGGCTCAATTGGGTCCAATAAGGCAATTTTTCGCTGCCGAGCATCATGAAATGGCTGAACTAAATCGGATGTATGAACGAATTCACCGCTTTCCGGGCCAGACCATATATCGCATTATTGGGCCACATATGCTAGGTTTCTCTCTGCCTGCGGCTGGACTTACGCTATGGATGATCTCCACAGGCTGGCTAGAAATCCCCTATGGATATGTCGTTGTTGCGGCTATGTGTGCATTCCTGATTGCAATTATGCATGCCCTGATTGAATATTACCTTACAGTGAGGGCGGTGAGGCCGCTACTACTCGAAGTTCGCCGTAGAGGCAAGATGCTGTATAGGATGGAACCTTCGCTTGGCGGACGCATCCTGATCTCAATACAGCGGAAGTTTCAGACCAGTACTGCACTTATCGGTTTATTTCCGTTATGTTTATTTTTTCTGGCTACTTATATTCGGCTCCAGTACATAGACCCGGTGTTTGCAAAAGAATATACGTTTTGGGGTGTACTCATCGTTATCTTGGGCGCGGGATTCTCCATGGTAGGCAGTTGGTTGTTAATTCGGGATGTCCGTGATCCGGTGTCTGAGTTGACACAAGAGATGAACCGGATTCAGGGCGGTGAGTTCGGCAGAAGAACGCCGGATCTGTATTCGGATGAATTCTCGCAGTTGATCTCGGGGTTCAATATGATGATTAGTCGGCTAGAGATGAGACAGGAGCGCAACCGGCAATTGCTGCAAAGTTACTTCTCTCTGCTTGCGGCCGCACTGGATGCCCGTGATAAATATACGGCAGGACATTCTATGCGTGTCGCGGAGTATTCTATTCTGATCGGCAGGCTCAGCGGCATGAATGACGAACAGGCTGACTTGTTGTACAAATCTGCTTTGCTTCATGATATCGGAAAAATCGGTATACCTGACGAGGTATTACTCAAAGATGGCAAGCTAAGTGATGAGGAATTTGCAATCATCCGTACGCATCCCGTGTTAGGAGAGAGTATTTTGCTTCAGATTGAACCTGTGGATGCCATGGCTGACTTTCTACCGGGCGTGCGATCCCATCATGAGAGGTATGATGGCAAAGGTTATCCGGATGGCATGGCAGGCGAAGAGATCCCGCTGTTCGGGCGTATTATTGCGGTAGCGGATGCCTTTGATGCCATGACGTCAGACAGACCTTACCGGAATGGAATGAGCGATGAGAAAGCGCTTATGATTCTGGAAGAAGGAAAGGGGACCCAGTGGGACCCCTATTATGCAGGTTTGTTTATTGACGAGTGGAGAAGACAGAAGCAACTGGACAAGAAGCCTGAAGAGGGGGTTAGTTGATCCCCTCAGTCCATTTGGAGGCTTTTCTGCGACGTCGATAAAGCGCTAATCCAGTAATGATCGTGAAGATACATTCACCGAGAATAACTGCACTCAGTGCGTCGTAAATGACATGTTGCTTGATGAGCAGTGTAGAGATGATAATCAGGGATGCACCGGCAACTACCGCCACCTTGACGGATTTACGGATGGTTGAAACCGATAGAACGGCACGCATCACCAGATAAGAGTGCAGGGCGTGAATACTGGGAAAACAGTTATATGGACGATCCTGGCTGTAGAGCCATCCGATGACGGCTGAGCCCAGGCCAGAACCGGTTAATTCCGGCCGCGGGACCATCGTTTGGAAGTTGAAGTAGATCAGGTAACAGATCCAGACACAGATGTTCATGGATAACAAGACCCGATAATACATAAGTCGATCTTTGGCACACAGATAAGCCAGCACGCCGAATACAAACGGGTACCATCCCAGATAGGGAATCGACATCGCGGGTATAAAAGGAAGCAACCGGTCAATTGGAGAATTTAGGATAACATATCCACGATCCGGATTGTTCAGAATATCATAGAAAAGTCCCATGACAGCCAGGGATAACATCAGACTAAGCGACAGCCAGTAGGATTTGTCTTTTAACAATTGCACAGCTGTAAATCTCCTTTCATCATGTTTCAAGCAAACATGATCATAGCGGTAAATGAAAAAAATGAAACAACAATATATTTTACTATGTCTTGTACACAAATTGAATCCTCATTTTGTGTATTTTTTTGTTTCTTTTTGATGAGGTTTCCATGCCGAGGTGGGCCTAGCGTGATATGATGTAAAAATACGAACGAAATAAGTACTTGGGTTATAACGTCGAACAACAGGAGTGAATGCATGCAATTTTCGAAAATGTTCGTACTCAATATGGGGATGCTTATTACGATTGCTTATCTTGCAAGTGTTTTCTATAAATATATCGTAATACGTGCCTCTTCCCAGGTAAAACAGATCTGTTCCGTGCTAGTGCTGATTTTTGCTGGCTGGATCAGTACCGTGTTTGGATTTCAGCTGAATGATGAAGTCGTTTTTGATCTTCGTTATGTACCTCTAATTGTTGCTGTTCTGTCATACAGACAACCGTATAGTGTCATGATTATAGGTGTGGGGATTGGACTATCGAGGCTAACCTTTGGTATTTCCGATGCGACCGTAGCCGCGGTAATTAACATGTCTCTTCTGGGATTGCTCTGTGCGGGACTCAATATATGGATGCGACGCAGTAGCTACAGACTTATTGTCAAAGGAATCATCGTTACACTGATCGTGAACGTTGTCAACAGTGTGAATATCGCCTTCGTGGGTGTCATTCCTACAGCCTATTTCTTCTCACACATTATGCCTTATACGCTTCCTACCGGAATTGCTCTTAGCCTTATATTTGCATTTATCTTACGTGATTTTCAGAATGAACAAAATCGGATTCTCTTGATCCAGAGTACGAATCGCCTCTTATCTGTGCAGAAGGAAGAGTTACAAAAAGCACAGATTGTTCTGGAGGAACGAGCCAAACAGCTGACAATTGCTTCACAGTACAAGTCGGAGTTTCTGGCGAATATGTCTCATGAGTTGCGTACACCGCTCAACAGCGTGATTAACTTCGCCCAGATGATTGGTGAGAATGCCGATACCATGGATCAGGATGAGATTGTGCGTTTTGCAGGCATGATTGATCAATCCGGACAAGAACTCCTCAGGCTAATCAACGACATTCTCGATTTGTCCAAAGTTGAAGCTGGACGGCTGGATATTGTATTGGAGGACATCAGTCTGAGTCAGTTGATCGAAGATGCCATGAATCATTTTGGGCTCGTTGCTGACAAAAAAGGAATTGAGCTGGTGCTTGAGAAGCAAAAGGGACTGCCAGATACACTTTGGTCTGATCCGCAGCGCGTGCAGCAGATTTTGCGGAATTTAATGTCCAATGCCATCAAGTTTACTCCGAAGGGGAAGGTCACTCTGACCGTGAGTACCCAACAGACTAAACAGGCGGATATGGTAAGTCAGTGGCTTGTTTTTTCGGTTCAGGATACCGGGATCGGCATTCCGAAGGACAAGCATCATTCTATATTTGAGGCATTTCAGCAGGCAGATGGTTCGATTAGCCGTAAATTTGGGGGTACCGGACTTGGCCTCTCGATCAGCAGGGATCTGGCAAGATTACTGGGTGGATCAATTGAACTTGAAAGTGCTGAGCACAAGGGGAGTATCTTTCGTCTGCGGCTTCCACTCACCGTGAAAAAATGAGTTGACAACCTCTGTGCCGTGAGTAGAATTTGGGGTGACAACTAGCATCGGCCGGCAAAGCTTTACCCGGTCTAAGGAGTGTATCCCCATACAGAAGATGGTCAAGATGAACCCCTCTTCGTTAGGCAAGCCACGGCGCAAGGGTTCGACACAACGCACGAATTTATCAATTGCAACATGGGAGGGCGTACCGGCAATTATTTTGCAAACGTTGCTGGGTGGTCCATTTCTAACCGGGTTTTTGCTGTATCTTGGGGCCGGGTCGAGGCATATCGGCTTTGTGCTCGCGATTACCACGTTTGTAAACATCGCGCAGATCGGCGCAGCATACTGGATGCAACGTATTCGGAGCCGTAAGCGCGCGCTTTTGCTGTTCGTCGGAGGGCACCGTATTTTGTGGAGTGCAACGGGATTAATTCCGTTCATCTTCCCTAAGGAATGGTGGGTCAGTGTTTTTATTGGCCTATACACGGTTGCATTCATATGTAATACCATCGGCGGTATGATCTGGACATCCCTGATTGGGGATATCGTACCTGCCAAGGTAAGAGGACGTTATTTCGGGATACGAAATACGATTCTGAATGCACTTGGAAGCGTTTGTTTATTTGGTGGCGGGATTTTGCTGGATCGTTATCCGGGAGAGACCGGTTTTCTGATTTTGTTTATTCCCGTATGGATCTGTGCTATCGCCAATACGGTCATTTATTTCTTTTATCCGGATCTGCCCTTTGAACGGTCGACCGAAAAGTCGTTCTCACGGATGTTTATCAAACCGTTTCAGGATCGGGTTTTTCTGAAGGCGACTATTTTTCTGGCGGCATGGCTATTGATCCAGACATTAATTGTGCCTCTCTATTCTTACGTTATGCTCGATCTGCTGAAAGTCAGCTATCAGATGGTCTCACTGATCACGGTTGTGCAAACACTGGTAATGATGGGAGGATTCTATATTTGGGGCAACCTGAATGCCAGATACAGCAACAAAACGCTGTTATTCTGGACGTTGCCCGTCATCGCCTTGTCCTGCCTGTCGTGGGGGTTGATGTCCTTTGCTCCGGTACTGGTTGCGTTGTTCCTGTCCCACATTTTTCTTGGGATTGGTGTTGGCGGTTTCAACCAGCTCGCGTTTAATTTTACGATTGGCGACACACCGAAAAGTGAAAGACCGATGTTTATAGCCGTTTATTCAGCTTTGACTGGCGTAACATCGTTTATTGGCCCGCTGATTGGAGGCTGGCTGTACGAGAAGATGGAGACTCTCTCGGAAGCGATGGTCTGGATATCCACTTACGGATTCCAAGTGACGGTTGGTGCAGTGATGTTGCTGCTTACGTTTACTTTGGGACGTCGGATTCTTTTAAAATAACAACAAAAAAAGCTGATTACGATGTTCTTTGATATAATACTCAGCTATATATGAATAGATTGGGGTGGTTGGAGAGATGCATCATCCTGAACGCAAAGCGATGGTGATCGGGGCTACTGGACTGGTGGGTGGGCTTTTGGTTCACAATCTGCTCGGGCACCCCGCATACAGCGAGGTTCGCATTCTGGTCAGACGCAGACTTGATCTGGAACATCCCTCACTGAAGCAATACGTTGTAGACTGGGAACAGCTTGAGGGTCAAGGGCATTTGTTTGAAGGAATCGATGACCTGTACTGCTGTCTGGGTACGACGATCAAGAAAGCAGGCAGTCAGGAGAACTTCCGTGAAGTGGATTATCACTATCCGGTTCGCGCAGCGACGCTGGCAAAGCAGTATGGTGTGGAGCAGATGCTAGTGATTTCCTCGATGGGAGCGAATGCGGATTCGCGTGTGTTTTATAGTCGAACCAAGGGTGAGATGGAGGATGCACTTTCGAGTATCGGGTTCCGTGCCTTACACATTTTTCGTCCATCTCTTATTCTGGGGGATCGAGGCGAGAAACGTCCGGGTGAACAATTCGCTGCACATGTGATGACTTTTCTGGATCGCTGGATGAAAGGCCGTTTAGACAAATATCGGGCCATTCAAGCGTCAACGATTGCTCAAGCGATGAGAAATGTCGCAATGGTGCAGACGAAGGGCAATCATGTTTATTCCAATGAAGTGATTCATGCGCTTGGGGTGCAGGACGCTTAAGACTTGCAAGGGCGCAGGGAGACAAACGTTTCTTGTCAGAACAGGTGCGTGGTATAATAGGTTTTAAAAATAAAAGCATGCCTTGTCTCCATGTCGTGGCGGGGTAGCGAACACAAAGGAGTACCTGTCGAATGAAAAAAGCAATCTCGACCGAACAGGCGCCAGGCGCCATTGGTCCATACAGTCAGGCCGTAGATGCTGGTGATTTCATCTATACGTCTGGTCAGCTTGGCCTTAATCCGCAAACCGGTGAATTTGGTGCGGATGTACAGGAACAGACTCGTCTGTCTCTCAGTAATGTTAAAGCAATTCTCGAAGCAGCAGGCACAAGCATGGATAAAGTGGTGAAAACAACTGTATTCCTGAAAGATATGAATGACTTCGTTCCTGTCAACGAAGTATATAGCAGCTTCTTTACGCAGCCTTATCCTGCACGCAGTGCTGTGGAAGTTGCGCGTTTGCCGAAGGATGCACTGGTTGAGATCGAAGTGATCGCGCTGAAATAGGATCATATTTCAGCCTTGTCACAGGATGAGCGATCGAATCCTGTTCTGCACTCATTTACAGCAAAAAGCCGATTAAGGGTCGTTCGACCGAAATCGGCTTTTTGGTTTACGGTTTATTTTATAATATATCAGTTTAACGATTCATTTACACGATAACGGAGAGGACAGAAAAAACCTGGAAAAGCGAAGCGTTCGCCTAAAAGCTTTCTGGCAAGAAAGCTACTTCGGAAGCATAGGCTTCGCCTTTATCACCGGATTTTTCCTTTAAAATAGGGAATCAAAAAAATCTGGGGATAACAGCGATTGGAAGGTTATTCTGGTATCGCAGTGTCTGTGTAAACCATCTTTAGTTATACTGATAGAACCAGGATACTCAATCACGGTCTTGATTGCGCGCAAGGAACAGCCACACGGCGTAGATCGCCAGAACGATGGCAATGATAATCCCCGTATAGTAGACAGAGATGACATCCTTTTGTTTGAGAGCGATAGCAATGTATGCCCAAGTGAATACGAGTGGGTACACACTGTCACGGTACCGGAAGCTGACAAGCACGGCCAGAACCATACCAACGATCAGCATAATGATCGTCCATGCCGTTTCACTGATGCCGAATCCATCCCATCCGATTTTGTACAAATAAACGGCTGTGTTAACGATGGTTGCTACGCTAACCCATCCGAGATAGATGCTGAATGGCAGTTTGACTAGCCAGATTTCAGCCGTGGTTGGCATAGCGATCGCACGTGTTTTGACGTACAGCATAATCAGAGTAAGTAGCAGTAATACGATGATCAGCAGCGCGAGTCCAGTCTTGAGATTTTGAAAGGCGAAAATCCAGGCGACATTAAAGGCGCAGCTGGCGAGAAACCAGTATCCGAGGCGGGTAATCGAATTATTTTTCCAGGAGGCAGGGGTGAACTGATAGATGATAAAACCTGCGAGAAGCAGGTAGATCAGACCCCATATCGCAAAGGCATAACCCGAAGGTGTCAGCAGTACAGGGTACATATCCGAAACTTCCTTGTTGGTCTTGCCGCCAATCGGCAGCGCGTTAGAGAGATAGTTTACAATAATCACAGCAATAAAACCGATGGCGTTTAACCACTTATATGGATTGTTACGGGACATGGTGTTTCCTCCTTGTTTTTTAATCAATGTAATAATGAACCACGGGTCAGTCTACAATGAATATACCCACTAAAGACGTATTCTAATAATCTGTTTTCAAAATTTGAGAACGCTCACCTTCCGGAGACCTCGCATGGTCTAGCTTATTGGAACGGAGTGTACTCTGTCCCAATGTACGCGACTTCAGGCGTGAATATGTCCATAGGAGTGTTTTCATACAGTAGGGGGAATGAGATGATAACAAGAGAAACAATGGAGAGACAACAGACCTGGTTCTATGTGATGGCTCTATTTGCAGGTGCATGGATCGGGCTAGCCGCTCCGGCTTGGGGCAATGCACTACACTATACGGTGTCTCCAGTTCTTGCCGTGCTTCTCTATAGCATGTTCGTGCAGATTCCGTTTACAGAGCTTCGGGCATCCTGGACGAATCTACGTTTTATGACTGCGCTGCTCATCGCGAATTTTATCGCTGTTCCAATTGTGGTCTGGCTGCTTACGCTTGTTTTTCCGCAATCGCCTGATGTGTTGATAGGAGTCTATCTAGTTTTGTTAACTCCTTGTATTGATTACGTTATTGTGTTTACACAGCTCGGGAAGGGGAACGAGAAGCTGATGCTGGCAGCAACTCCGCTGCTGTTTGTAGTTCAAATGATTTTGCTTCCGGGGTATCTCTGGTTATTCATGGGCAGTGATGCAGCCACAATAATGAAGGCAGGGCCGTTTGTAGAGGCTTTTTTGCTGCTGATTGTTGTTCCGCTATTGCTCGCAGTGGTGACACAAGTATTGTGCAAAAAAGGCGGAAGTGCGCAGGGGTTGCTTCATGCGACGGCATGGCTCCCGGTTCCGATGATGGCACTCGCCCTGGTCGTTGTGGTAGCTTCCCAGATTGGCAAGGTCTACAATGATCTGAACAGTATTGTGAATGTCATTCCGATCTATGCTGCATTCCTCATCATTATGCCCTTCATATCCAGGTTTATTGCAAAGCTTTTCCGACTCGATACAGGTGCTAGTCGGGCGCTGATTTTTAGTGCGGCAACCCGTAATTCACTGGTTGTTCTACCTTTGGCATTATCCCTCTCGCCAGAGTGGGCAACCATTGCTGCGGCGGTTATCGTCACACAGACGATAGTAGAGCTTGCAGGAGAGTTGATTTATATCCGGCTTGTGCCTGGTGTGATCCTGAAAGATCGGTAACCATCGCTCCCGTCCAATATGGATTGATATGATACAATACTTTTAAGGGCACCATATTTGGTAAATAAAAGGAGGGATAATCGTCAATACGTATTGGAAAGTGTTGTTCTATCTGGATATCGTCATATTGCTGTTCAGTGTAATCTATTTCCCCATTATGGCTCAGAAAACAGGGGATAACTTCCCTTATGTGTTTATGACCGTTTTTGTAATAGGAGCAGTCTTTCGAATGATATATTACTTTAGAAAAAAGAGAGCGAGTAAGCCATCCTGACTAAACTTGCATTGATGTATACGTAAGGCATAAAGAGGACTTCCGACAGATCATGTCGAGAAGTCCTCTTTTTTAATCGAAACAGGGATGTTAACTACCGGTTCCTGATATGGTTTTGCGATATTCTGCGGGGGTGATGCCCTCTATTTTTTTAAACACTTTGCTGAAATATTTTTCATCCTGAAAACCGACCATTTCCGAGACTTTGGCAACTCGCAGAGAAGGGTTTTGTAGCAGGAGCTTAGCATTGTTAATCCGCAGCTTGCCGAGATATTCTGACCAGTTCAACCCGAACTGCTGTTTGAATTTCCGAGAAATGTACTCCCTACTCAGATAAAAGCGTGCGGCAATCTGTTGCAATGACAAGTCCTCCTGATAATGAGCTTCCATGTAGCGAGCGATTTCGCGCATAGGATCAGGATCGGCGTGACGCTGAGCTGTGAGTGCTTTTCCGGCGGCAAGCAATCGTTGCTCTAACAGAGAGCGAAGAAGCGGGAACGAAAGCAATCCTTCAGCGTCGAAAGGCAATTCGGCAAAAGGAGGAAACTGATCCTCGACACTTTCTTCCTCGGGGGAGAGCTGGCCATCGGCATCATCTAGCCAACGGCTGAGCATCCATTCCAGCTCTTGCATCCATTGTTGCAGTTGCTCTGCACTGATCACCTCCAGCTTGGTAAACGGCTCAAGCCACGCTGTGACGGTATCGGTTACACTGGCAGCATGACAGCTCAAGGCAGCTATACGCATAGGCTCTTCAAAAGCAGTCAAACGTTGACCCTTATTCCTGCTTGAAGATTCAAGGGTAGAGTGAATACGCTGCTGCGTAAAAATGGTGTTGCGTCGCCACAATTTAGAGCTGGCATCCAGATAGGCTCCCGAAATACCGGCAGGGTAATTTTCACAAGTAGATATCCCAAAATGAAGCCTGCGCTGAATCGTCTGTTCCAATCCATCATTAATGCTATCCAGGATGCGTACCAGTGAGGACGGTTCCCCCCAATGCAACAGAACAATTTCATCCGGCTGGTTGAGCTGACGAAAGGTGACGCCTTCATCTGGTGTGCGCATCATCTCCGCGCAGATGTTAAGCACGGAGAACACGAGCAGATCTGGTTGACTGCGATATTTCGCTAAACAATCCGCATCCAGATGAGACAGACTGGTGACGGCCACACAGCACATCGGAATGAGGCGGGGGAGATTCAATTCTTCCTGTAATCGCTGAATATGTGCGGAAGTATTACCTCTGCCAATGGCCAGCTCGGTGAGTAGACGATCCTGATAATGCGGGCGCATACGATTCACCACGATGGATTGTTTGGTGGACTCTGTGCGTAAGGTATGCTCCTCTTCCCAAGATTTCACTGCCTTCATCAAGGAGGCATTCAGTTCGTCTGCTTCGACGGGTTTCAGTAAATAGTCCATGCCGCCATGCCTTATTGCATGTCTTACCAGTTCAAAATCGTCGTATCCGCTAATAACAATGACTTTACAATGTGGAGCATGTGCTGAGATCCATTCAAGCAATGCCATTCCATCCTTGCCGGGCATTCGCATATCGCTCAGTATGATCTCAGGTTGATGCGCTGTAATTGCCTCGATCGCTTCATTTCCGTCTGCTGCTTCGAGCAATACATCAATCCCCAGGTCATCCCAATGACCAAGAAGCTGGATCGCATGGCGGACATGCTGTTCATCATCAACAAGCAGTGCTTTCATGTTGTTCACTCTCCCGCGTATAGTTTGACTTGAAGTTTTACACCGCCTGCTTTCAAATTATCAATTTCGATCCTGGCAGGCATGCCGGGATGAGCGTTAAGTGCAAGTCTGCGTACCACATTGCGAAGACCGATGGATTCGGACATGGCCGAATCCTGGGAGGACATTGAAGATTCTGTCTCTTGGGGTTGTAGCCATTCGCGTATTTCAATCAGTTTATCCTCAGGAATAGCTGGACCGTTGTTGATCAATTCAATTACTATCCAGTGTTTGTCTACTTGGCGACTAGTGATGGAGATATATCCTTTTCCTGGCTGTACATCGGCTCCGTGTTTGAAATAGTTCTCAATCAATGGTTGCAATGTCATGCGAGGCATCTGAACAGATAATGTATCCTCTGCAAAATCCATGTGTACCTCCAGGCGTTCACCAAAACGTTCCTGCTGTAGCTCCAGATACAGCCGAGCATGCTCAGCTTCCTCGCGGAGGGTTACACAGGTCTGATCCCGCATGCTGTAGCGCAGCATTTTGGACAGGGAAGATAGTAAGGTATATGCTCGTTTTCCTTGCTGTTGTAACGCCAGAGTTCCAATGGATTGTAAAGTGTTATATAGAAAATGCGGGTTAATCTGTGCTTGCAATGCTTTGAGCTGATTCGTCTTGTTCGCAAGTTCAAGCTGGTACTCTCGCAAGATCAAATTATTCACAGTATCCATCATATCCCGAAAATGCCTCGCGAGTACCCCGAATTCGTCCCGGCTCGATAGACGGATATCCACATGCAGGCGTCCTGCCTGAATCTGATTCATGTATCTCATGAGCTGTTTGAGCGGACCTGTAATACGTATGGAAATGAATAAAGTTGCCACGATCACAAGGATCAACGCTGCAATAGCAATCATTGCATTGTTCCAGGTTAACGCTGTGGCTCTCGCATATAACGTTTCATTCGGAATTTGCTTCACTATGGTCCAATCCGCGTAGTTGCTTCCAAGTTGCTGATATATATACATGGACTGATCTTGTTCAAAATGTCCAGCTGCATTCCTTGCCGAACCGGCGAGGTTTCGTCCATCTTCGAGCGTGCTTCCTGCCACTTGTTGCAGATGACCAGCCTCATTGGCCGATTGTATCTCGGTACGCCCTTGATAAACAATCCGGTTCTGCCCATCGACGACATAGATCTGCTCTTTAGCGGGATCATATAGTCTGCTACAGATCGCAACAATACTGTTCATGTTGAGGTCAATCGCTAGAACGCCCAGTCGCTCAGGGGATGGGATATCCCGAATGATCCGGTGCAAGGTAATCACGGTTCTTGGTGAATCGTCAGGAGAAGCTGCCTTGAAACCGTAGGTGTGACTCATATGTGCAGATTCTACCCAGATATCCGATCCTCCGTCCCCTGTTTTACCATGCAGTGAATCGGAATAGGCTTGCTTACGTTCCTCCCGCTTCGGGAAAGGGTTGGTAATCAAGGTGGATTGGTTGGATACAAAAGAATGCAGATAGAGCTGGAATACATCCGGTACAGCGGCTCTGATCGTTTGCAACGTTGTATATACCTCGGCAACAGCCCGATAATCCCCCGGCAATTTAGCCAGATTCCGCAGGAAAGTGGGATCATTGTATATGGCTAGCGATGCCCGTGCCACGTTATCGACGTAATTGTTGAGATTGGTTGAAGCCTGATAAATAAGACGTTTATTCTCTTCCAGTGCCTGTTCTCGCAAGGCTGTTTTGGTCTGAATAAAGGTCATGCTTATAGATGCCAACAGCGGAATCGTTGTTGCAATTAGCATAAAGGCAATGAGCTTGGTGCGGATACTGTAGTATTTGGACATCAGTACACCCCTTCTGGTGACTCGTCAAGAGAGGACAATATTTTACACCCAACTGTTCACGAGTGTCGGTGTTTCCCTTCACGATTTTGGAGTTTAATAGAAAAAGAGACCAATATCATCCATCTATAGAAGGGGAGAACGATATGAAGCATCGCAAATCTTCACAGCTGTTACAGCAGCTTGTGTTCGTGGGTCCCTCCGTTGTATTTTTTATTCTCATCATCATGGTCCCTTTCCTGCTTGGCATGATGTATTCCTTTACGGATTGGAACGGAGTATCTGCCAGCATTAACTGGGTTGGGCTTGATAACTTCGTGCATATTTTTGCAAACGATCCCAAGTTCCAGAATGCATTCTGGTTCACAGTACGCTTCACCGTTGTAGGGGTGATCCTCACCAATGTCATCGGTTTTTTCCTGGCCTACTTCCTGACCAAACCGCTCAAGACGAGAAATATTCTGCGTACGATCTTTTTTATGCCTAACGTAATCGGTGGATTGTTACTCGGGTTTATCTGGCAATTCATATTTGTGAAAGGGTTTTCAGCAGTAGGCGACGTGACGGGTTGGTCCTTCTTTAACCTCCCATGGCTGGGAGATGAGCCGACGGCCTTCTGGGGAATTGTCATCGTGTTTGTATGGCAGACCGCCGGATATCTGATGGTCATCTATATCTCATCTTTAACGAATGTATCACCTGATCTGCTGGAAGCTGCCGAGATTGACGGAGCCAGCCGCGGACAAGTGCTACGGAGCATTATTTTACCACTCATTATGCCTGGTGTAACCATCTGTCTGTTTCTGGCGATCTCTTGGTCGTTCAAAATGTTCGATCTCAACTTGTCACTCACCAAGGGTGGCCCGTTTGGTTCAACCGAATCGGTTGCACTCAATATTTACAATGAAGCCTTCGTGAACAACCGGTACGGAATTGGAACCGCCAAAGCATTTATATTCTTCGTGATCGTTGCCATCATCACCATGGTTCAGGTTCGTTTGACGAAGAGCAAGGAGGTTGAAGCCTGATGGAAACAACGAAAAATTATCGCTTCGGTACCGTAATTACCGAGATTGTGATGGTGTTGATCGGATTGTTGTTCCTGATTCCGTTTTACTTCCTGTTTGTGAATTCGGTTAAAACCTTTGGTGACCTGCTTACCAATTCGGCTGCCTGGCCGGAAGTGTTCCAGTGGGGCAACTACGCGAACGCTTGGGAGAAAATTAGCTTTCCATCGGCGCTCATGAACTCGCTGATTGTAACAATCGTCAGCAATCTGTTGCTCGTGCTGATCAGTTCCATGGCCGCGTACCGCATGGTTCGCAGCAATACGCGGTTCAACCGGATCTTATTCGGTCTGTTTATCGCCGCAATGGTGATTCCGTTCCAGTCTATCATGATCCCGCTGGTTACGGTAACCAGCAATTTGGGACTGATCGACAGCCTCGGCGGACTCATTATCTGTTATCTCGGGTTTGGAGCACCGATGTCCATCTTCCTGTTTCACGGATTCGTTAAATCGGTGCCACTTGAGATCGAAGAAGCGGCCCGTGTGGACGGCAGTTCGGCCTATGGGGTATTCTTCCGGATTGTTTTCCCGCTAATGAAACCGATGTATGTAACCGTCATCATTCTGAATACGCTCTGGATTTGGAATGACTACCTGTTGCCATCCTTGATCCTGCAAAGCTCCAATCTGCGCACCATTCCGATTGCAACCTTCGCACTGTTTGGTCAATATACAAAGCAGTGGGATCTGGCGCTACCTGCTCTGGTACTTGGGATCATGCCAATCATTATTTTCTTCCTGCTGATGCAGAAGTATATCATTCAGGGGATTACTGCCGGGTCCGTTAAGGGGTAGGTGTGCGGTAGGTCGCTCCGGGGAGAGTGCGGGGAAAGCCGCTCCGTCATCATGTGCGCTTTCGGTCGCTGTTGCTCCTCGGGGGCCTGAATGATTGAGGCAAGGAAGCCCCCGAGGTTCAAAGGCGAACGCTCCGCTCCTCCAGCGCATCATGATGCCTCCGCTCCTGCCTCGCACGGGGGTGAGCAAAAGGCCCATCTGCCTGCAAGAATGGGCAGATGGGCCAGAGCAGCAGAACATGAAAAGACAGAGTAAAGACGAGATTAAAACAAGGGAAACAAAGAATGAATCCTGTAAAAGGCCAAGCACAAGAAACTGGCCCTACCGATATCAAAGGCAAAGAGACAAGAGCTGGCTTGATCGTTAATCCGTGATCAACTACGCATACCCTATGTGGGAATTGCGTTAGTTCATCTATATAGTAAGCGAAAGAAGTAAAAGCGAAAACTGGGTCATTTTTAAACAAACGAAGTACAGAGTAAAAGGGTAAGCAAGAGATGCAGACGGTAAAAGTGAAACTACTTACAGGGAGAGTGTATCTATGAAAAGAATGACAAAGTTAACATTGCTGATGCTCATTGCTTTTTCAGTCATGCTGGCAGGTTGCGGAAACGGGGACAAAAGCGGTAGTCCCGTGAATACAGATGCTCAAACGGGTGGTGGTGACGCAGCGGGTGGCGCCAAAACGATTAAAATTTTCCAATACAAAGTTGAAATTGCCGAAGCGCTTAATCGTCTCAAAGCAGAGTATGAGTCTTCCCATCCAGGCGTGAAGCTGGATATTCAGACGGTCGGCGGTGGAAGTGACTACGGGGCTGCATTAAAAGCGAAGTTTGCCGCAGGCGAGCAACCGGACATTTTTAACGTCGGTGGATACCGTGAACTCGATACCTGGCTCGAATATCTCGAAGACCTATCTAGTGAACCGTGGGCTAAGGATGTACTGGAAGTGGCCAAAGAGCCGATGACTAAGGATGGCAAGCTTTATGGACAGCCACTCGCGCTGGAAGGGTACGGTTTTATCTATAACAAAGATCTGTTTGCCAAAGCAGGCATCACTGAAATCCCAACAACACTGGAACAACTGGATCAAGCAGCAAAGAAACTTCAGGACGCAGGCATTACACCGTTCTCGAACGGTTATCAGGAGTGGTGGGTGCTCGGGAATCATAACGTCAATGTAGCCTTTGCGAATCAGGCCGATCCGGTAAAATTCATTCAAGGTCTGAATGAGGGCACGGAGAAAATTCCGGGTAACCCAGTCTTCGAGGAATGGATCAACCTGCTTGATCTGACGCTCAAATACAGCAACAAAAATCCGCTCACCACAGACTACAACACGCAGGTAACTCTTTTTGCTAGTGGCGAAGCGGCGATGATGCAACAAGGAAACTGGACACAAGTACAGATTGACGGCATCAATCCGGATCTGAATCTGGGTATTCTGCCTATGCCGATTACGAATGAACCGAATGATAAGCTGTTTGTAGGCGTGCCTAACTACTGGGTTGTGAATAAAAACTCTCAAGTGAAGGCGGAGGCAAAAGAATTTCTGGACTGGCTCGTTACCTCCGACATTGGTAAAAACTATTTAACTAAAGAGTTCAAGTTCATTCCGGCCTTCAGTTCCATTCAGGCATCGGAGGAAGAGCTCGGGGACCTCGCAACAGATATCATGAAATATAGTCAGGAAAACAAAACATTAAGCTGGAACTTCAACCGTTTCCCTGAGGGTGTTCCACAAGAGTTCGGTAGCACTATCCAAGCATATGTTGCAGGTAAATCGGACAAAAAAGCATTACTTGATGCATTACAGCAAAACTGGGATAGTCTTAAAAAATAAGTAAAGTACGCACACTTGAAGTCAGTTGCAGCTTGTGCAACTGGCTTCTTTGCATTACCTGTTATAGTACAGTATTCACCTCGAGAATGTGGATAACTTTGCTCGTTTATAAATGTCAAAGTACAACTTTTACATCGGCTTAATACTAGATGTGGATATCCTGTGTGTATATGATCTAAATGTGGACAACTTTTCAGAAAATGAACTTCTGATCTACTTTTATAAACAGCCATGCTTGCTTTTGTTAAAATAGTACTATATAGTTCTAGTTATGAATAATAACAATACATCACATCAAGGGACTCCTGAATCTTCTAAATCATCCAAACCTAGAAGCTCCAGTCCCAGAAGTTCTAGTCCAGTTAACCGTACCAAAGCGGTGGAAGTTGCTGCGCAGTTATTCCTCCGGCAAGGCTATGCTTATGTCAGCATGGATGAGGTGGTGCGTGTTAGTGGCGTATCCAAATCCAATATCTATTATCATTTTAAAAATAAGGAGGAACTGCTTCAGGCGGTTGTGCAGTTCTGGATTGCGCAATATGAATCCGAGCTGTACTTGCTACTAAGTCAGCGTGAGCGGGGAGTGGAGGAACGGATCAACTCTTTCCTGGAATTGCTCTCGGCAGGTATAGAAAGTAGAAACTTTGAAGGTACATGCCCGTTTGTCACTCTTTATATGCAGGCACCGGAAAGTGCTTCCCTGGCGAAGGAAAGCATCTCGATCTTTTTCCGTGAACTTGTACCTATGGTGGAGAAGCTGTTCCAGCAAGGGGCAGAACGAGGCGAATTCCGCAAAGGGATTGAGCCGGGGGCGGCAGCTTCCTTATTTGTCGTAGCACTTGAAGGTTCGCTGATCTTGGCCGGGACTTCTCGTGATCTGGGTATTATAGAGCAGTCCGCACGTACGTTTTGTCAGATGCTTCGTTAAACGAAGCTCTTTTTTTGGGATGTATTAGTACTAAAAAGTACTAATATGTAGTTTAATAATAAACGAGATCAAGATAAATTGGAGGCATATCGATGAACGAAGCAAGATTAGAGCAAACCGTTCTGTTTATGACAGGTAGTACCGGTTTTATTGGAAAGGAAACAGTCAAACAACTTGTGGAGAAAACAGATATACATATGCTGCTGTTGGTTCGCTCCGAGCGGCGCGCCAGATCAGTTCTGGAGAGTTACGGTGTGAGAGGCTTTGAACGGATTACGTTTATCGAAGGTGATTTATCTTTGACAGGTTTAGGGCTTGTTCGAGCAGATCGTGAACGCATCAGGAAGGCGAATGTCATTCTTCATGCAGGGGGAACGATGGACATTACGCTGGGACGAGAGACAGCAGAAAAAACATTTATGCATGGAGCCAGAGAGATTGCTCAGCTGGCTCAGGAGATGAAGTTTGGCGGAAGTCTGCGACATTTCATTCATGTGGTTGGTTTTATGAGCCCTTATGGGCAAGGGAATGAGCAAGAGAAACAAGAACAGGTTGAAATGAATCATGCCGGTAACCAAGAGAGTGCTTATGAAGAGATGAAATTCAAGGCCGATGCTTATATAAGGGCACATGCAAAACAGTATGACTACCCGTTGTCCGTGGTAAATCCCAGTACGGTAGTCGGGCCACGCCCAACAGGTGAAACCGAGCAGACTGGCGGGATCGGGTTACTTATTGGAGCCGTTCAGAAAGGTTTTATGCCGGTTGTGCCTGGTGGATCGTCGTACTGGTTGCCACTCGTGGAGAATGATGTGGTGGCAGAAACACTTGTCTTTCTAATTCGGGATGAGGCACCGTTCGGAGGGACTTATCCACTGCTCGCCCGTAAGGAAGAGAGTCCGGACATGAAGGAATTATTGCATCTGATCACAAAGCAACTGGATGTGCCCAGACCGGCAGGATCATTGCCATTATCCTGGATTCAACGCCTTATGAGCCTTGGTGGAAGTCGCGTCAGCGGTATACCTTCACAGTCACTTGCTTTTATTACAGACAGGACATTTCCGGTAGAGGAGACCGAGGGGCTGATGCAACGAATGGGGAGAAACTGGCCAGATATCCGGGAGCAGCTTCCGTTCATTATTGCTGATCTGGATTACCGGCTTCTGTCCAAGGCTGGAGCTGAGCATAAACATGTTCTAAACGATTATATCCGTGTGCGTTTGGGAAATCTGGCGAGTTTAGGCTGGGAAGGGGAGGGGGAGCCGTGGGTGATCGTGCATGGTTTGTTGCAAAGTGCCGATGATTTGCTTCCATTAGGGTCACAGTTGCGGAAACTTACGGGTAATCCTGTCTGGATCGTTGATCTCGCAGGATTTGGTCGTTCACCTGTTCACCAGGCAGAAGATGCATTTACAGGTCAGGTTAACGCTCTTGTGGAAGCCCTATCTGAAGTGCAGGGTCCAATCAAACTAGTAGGTCACTCTGTAGGTGCAGCTATCGCGGCGGCAGCGTTGAAGCGAAGCGGACGTACCGATATTCGTTTGGCGTTACTCCAGCCTGTTGCGGACAATGTGAATGAGGGGAATAATGGACGTTTAAAACAGGTGCTTCATCTGCCTAGGCGTGTTGTGAGGACATTACTGCGGAGTAAGTCCCGGAGCAGTTGGGCGCGGATGTTTAGTGCGAGCGGTGAAGAAGTGGTGGATAAGATCAGCTTTACGAGGCTGGCTGAGAGGGTACAAGCCTATCTCCGTTCACCTCGTATAGCGGGTGCGCATGTAGATTTGTTGCGATGGATTCACTTGGGACATAAGCAGACGATAAGCTTTTGGGATGAACTCGGAAGCTTTCAGCAGGCAGGGTATAACGCAGACCCACTGGTTGTTTGGGCTGAAAAGGATCGAGAATATCATTTTCCTGCTAGTTTACATGCGGGTTATACAAAAGTGGGACTCCCTTATGGGCACTATTTTCCAGTTTTTCAGGTTGAACGTACAGCGGAAATCCTTCTTGGTTGGGCTGGTGAAAGCGATGTGAATAACAATAGGGTGAAAGTGTGAAATCCAATATTGTTATTGAAAGGCTTTCCACAATATGTCCACAGTAGAGGATAAGCAGGCGAAAAACGACAAAGTTTACGTTAGATTTACAAACAAATACACAACATGTCCACATCAAAATTATGAATATCCACATAAATGAAGGTATCTATCCACAGATTGTGTGCAACATGTGCACAACTTATCCACAAATGGGGTATAACTTTATATTTATATTCACGATAAGCAAAGTTTTAGAATTTTTTAATGGGTTATCCACAGAAATGAGAGTTAAATCGCTTATTTTTCAAAGAAAATAGGGAAAGAGATGTAACTGCGATTCTTCTTCTTGAAAGCCTAAACAATTACGCCAAAATTACCGATACAACATGTAACGACTCATCGTCTAAAGTTCGACAGCCAAAAGCGTGTTGATGATCTGATTTTACGGAATGAGAGGGTATGGGGACATTATGGATGAAGTAATGCAATATATTAATTTCTCGGTGGGAGATCAAATTTTTGCACTTCGCATTGATCAGGTTCATGAAATTATTAGAATGGTAGAGGTTACAACGGTTCCTTTCGGAAGTCCAGAGATCAGAGGATTCGCTTCATTGTACGGTAAGGTAGTTTCTGTCGTGAGTCTTCGTGTGTTGCTCGGCATGCCGGAGAAGGAAGATACCTCATCTACACGAATTATCGTAGTCCCTTACAAGAACGGGTATGTGCCTCTAATTGTAGACATGGTAGATTCGGTTGTGACGTATGATCGTTTCGAAGAGTCTGCAGAAGAACACCGCCGCTTTATGCTTGGTGTTTTTGATAAAATCGGGTTCTGTGCGGATCACCGCGCGGGTATTCTGAACCTGGATGTACTGCTCGGAAGTCTGGTCAGATCCTGATCGGATCAAAAATGGTGACCGTCTGACGGCCCGCATCATTAAATGTTTAAACAAAATGTTCCTCATCCGAATAATGGAGAAGGGACATTTTTTTGTATAGAAAAAGAGCATGATCAGCACTTTTTATACGTAAAGGTTTTTAAATCCGTCCATTTTCGTATATGATGGAGAGTAACAATGCGAAGGGATGACGGGAGACTGTAATGATGCAATCGCTGTATGGAGTATGGCTTGGAGACGTATTTTTTTGTTTTTCCGGTGAAACATCGGAACCGCGCGTAGATGCATGGAGTCACGTGGTGCGAAGGCTGCAATTTGGCGACGGGGGTCGTCTGTTTCAGCCTGCCGCGCTACGTCTTGCCGAACTGCGCTGGCCGAATCCGCTTCGAAATGCGGCAGAAGCCAAAAACGTAAAGCGGAGGCAGTTGCTTGGACGCACGCTTGAAGGATTGGCGGTTTCACCGAAGGATGCTTTCAGACTGTTATTGCAGTGGGACGATCAGATGTTACATGCAGCTGGGATTCAGGCTGGAGAAGAGATGCGTTACTGGGTCAAGGCAGCACAGTTCACACAGGAATTGTTGCTACGAGGGGCAATTGCTCCGGCGGCGGCATTTGCCGCTAAAACAGGCGCAAGACGGCGAACGGGTCAGGAGACCCTTACAGGGGTGTGGCATCCGCGTTTGCAGCTTGAAGAAGATCAGGAGCGTTTCAGAAGCCTTGCCGAATCGATGCCTCCCATTGCGCTGTCAGCGCCGGGGGCCTACGCCTCCACGGAGCCGGAGACACGTGAGGAAGCGGCAGGCACGGTATTGTTTTCATTTATGAGTGGCATCATTCATGCGGTGGTAACGAATGAACTGGAGAGCATGGATAGTGAACTTTCACGTTACCGGACATCGTTCAGGCGCGGCTCTTCACCGGTGTCTGAGCTATGGTGGAACAGTCTGATCTCCATATTCCGCCCAGTCACTGTGCAAGGACCGACAGAGGATATGGCGGACTTCGTGGATGCGATCCATGAGGCCGGGGGTACAACGATGCCTGCATTTGGTGTCGAAGAAATGCCGCCTGCGGAAGGGAAGTTCAGACTGGTCCTGCGTTTGGAGCCGCCTCTGGGGGAGCAGGAGACGACCTGGGGTATCAGTTTCTGGGTGGATAGCGATCAGGAGGCAGGTCTCAGGCTGCCTGCACGAAGCATTTGGGCACATCCTGAGCGTGATCTGGATCGGGGAAAAGTCTACTACGCCTCTGTGGCAGAACAGTTACTGATGGCCATCGGTGAGGCGTCTGAGCTGGCACCAGAACTGGAGACTGCTTTGCTGCATGCTCGTCCCGAGGGGATGCAGTTGCAGCAACAGAGTTTTTTTGAATTTCTTACCCATGCCGTTCCCAAGTTGCAGAAGGCTGGGGTAACGGTTCTAATGCCGTCGAGATGGAGTCGCGCGGGGAAACGGCGTGCAGGTCTGCGCTTGCAGATGATGAACGGAGCACCGGAGCGTCAACCTGGAGCTGGTTCTACACTCGGCATGGAGCAACTCGTAGCCTTTACAGCAGAGCCGATGCTGGATGGCAAGCCGATTACGGCAGAGGAACTTGCCGCACTGGCTGAATCCACCGTTCCCTATGTTATGTTTCGCGGGGAATGGATTGAAGTGGATACCAAAGAGATTCGCCAAGTGCTTCGATATATGAAAAAAGAAGAAGAACAATACATGCCACTTTCCGAATGGCTACATCTTGCCGCAGATGAAGGGGAAGATTCCATTTGGAAAGGGATGTCTGTTTTCGGTGCTGAATCTGAAGGCATGCTCGCTTTCCTGCTAGAGGGACAGGTGCTTCGTAACATTGAACCTCGCCCAGTGCCAGCGGAGTTGCATGGTGAACTGAGACCGTATCAGGAACGTGGATTTCAGTGGTTATCTGCCATGGGTGAACTGGGCTTCGGGGTATGTCTTGCCGATGATATGGGACTTGGAAAAACGGTTCAGGTCATCACATGTCTGCTGGATCGCAAAGAGGAGGAGCGCCAGGCTGCACTGCAAGAAGCTCAGGAGTCCGTTGGTGATCCAGATACAGATATGCCGGAAGGTCAATGTCCTACACTTATTGTCTGCCCAACATCTCTACTGGGCAACTGGCAACGTGAGCTGAAGCGTTTTGCTCCAGACCTGTCACTGTACATTCATCATGGTGGACAAAGGCTACATGGAAATGCTTTTGAAGAGGAAGCGCAGAAGCATGACATCGTGCTCACAACCTATCACCTGGCAGGCCGTGATGGCCCGGATTTGGCTTCGTTGCACTGGTCGACCGTTGTACTGGATGAGGCACAGTATATTAAAAATTATCGGACGAAGCAGGCTCAGAGTGTCATGCGGCTGTCCACTTCTCATCGGATTGCCATGACAGGAACACCGGTGGAGAACCGTTTGAGTGAGCTTTGGTCTATTTTCCAATTCCTGAATCCGGGATATCTCGGTACATCTTCTTCGTTCCGCCAGCGGTATACAGGTCTGGCCCCTTCGGAAGAGAACGCGGCTTCGCTCCGGGAACTGCATCGACTGGTGTCGCCGTTTATGTTACGCAGACTGAAGAGTGATCCGGATATTCGCAAAGATTTGCCAGAAAAGCTGGAACTGAAATCCTATTGTTCACTGACACCGGAGCAGGCGATTCTGTATCAACGGGTCGTGGATGATCTCATGGGTGGTCTGGATGGACGGAACGGTATCGCACGTAAAGGGATTGTGTTATCCTCTCTGACCAAACTGAAACAAATTTGTGACCACCCTGTTCTGGCGGACAGCAGCCGGAAGGAGCACGGCAAGGCCGAAGCATCCGGCAAAATGGAACGATTGCTCGAATTGCTGGATGCTATTCGGGATAATGGAGAATCGGCTTTGATCTTTACCCAGTATGTTGCGATGGGGGATCTGTTGGTTTCCAGACTGAACCGGCGTTACGAAGAAGAGCCTTACTTCCTGCATGGCGGGGTTTCCAAGTCACAGCGGGATGAAATGGTGGAGACATTCCAAAAAGGGGAAGGCCCGTCTATGTTTGTCCTGTCTCTTCGTGCAGGCGGCGTGGGTCTGAACCTGACACGGGCAAGCCATGTCATCCACTATGATCGCTGGTGGAATCCGGCGGTGGAGAACCAGGCGACAGACCGGGTATTCCGCATCGGGCAGAACCGTAACGTTCAGGTACACAAGTTGATCTGCCAGGGTACATTGGAAGAACGAATCGATGAGCTGATTGAGAGCAAGAAAGCTCTCTCCGAGCAGGTCGTAGGTTCGGGTGAAAACTGGCTGACCGAGATGTCAGACGATGAACTGCGTAGTCTGATCTCGCTTCAAGGAGAGACTTGGTTGTAGATTAACACTGAGGTATGTAGTGGATAAGGTTATTCACGCTACATTTGAATGTTTGGCAATGAAGGCAAAATCGGCTTGTTGTTGGTAAAGCTGGTTTGCATGATCAATGAAGGGAGGGGGATGATGATGAGCGAAAAATGGAACATCGAGCTGCATATGTCCCCCGGGGTGTGGACAGCAGAGGTGAATGCAGCGGCGGATTCGGGAGAGACGGTGCCCGGGTCCGCTGATACAGATCAGACCGGAACAGCCGCATCCGGCGTGTTCACGGTCACAGGCACGCTGCCGCAGCTAAGCGAGGCGCAGCGCGAGGCCGTGCTGGCGCAGCTGCGCAAGCGCCCGCTGGCGCTGTACGCCCTGCTGCGCGGTGGCCCGGCGCCAGAGGAGCTCGCCGGGCTGTTGCCCGCGGCGGCGCCTGCCGGCACGCCAGGCGAGGCCACGCTCGGCGCTGCGCCTGCAGCGGCATGCACCTGCGGCCACGCGGGCTGCGCGCATGC
>NZ_JACLIC010000043.1:0-32683 GCF_019748695.1 Paenibacillus cucumis (ex Kampfer et al. 2016)
GAAAGCTACGAAGAAGCCTTTTCCGAGGTAGATCGATACATCCGTTATTACAACAAAGACCGTATTCACGGCAGTCTACACGACTGGTCGCCGACAGATTACCTGCGCCTGGTCAACGAAGGAACCATAGAACCCAAATCCATTGCGTTATGATGCGTCAATCTGAGAAAAAGCTAGCTAGTGTCCAATATTAAGGGGTTGAACCGCCACAGATGTTATTTGGAAGAAATACAGCAGAAAACGTCGGAAAACAAGGTGTTTGGAACAAATAAGGTTTCTGGTGATCGTTAGAATTCTATGAAGCAAAAAATCAGGCAAATAGCGTCTCCTGAGATCGTTAGAATTAACATCAATCAGAGCAAGCTAAAAAACCAAGGCATGAGTGCACAAACACTCATGCCTTGGTTGATGGTACTTCTATGGCGCATACCGCCTATGATCAGTACTTGGTGATTGCCTGCAATTCCTCACAATTTCTGCGGGTTCTTATGCAATACAATTCACAACGACCGCATAATCTGTACTTCTCTCCTCCGCGGTATGCCTGCCAAGCCAAACTTCTCAGCTTACGCTTCTTTTACCTTAAAGAACGAGATGAGTTCTTGCAATTGCTCGGATACTTCAGCTAATTCGTCGGATGCGCTGACGATGGCAGCCATGGAAGTTTCCTGTTCGGCGATGGAGTTCTCGATGAGTTTGCTGCTACTTGCTGCTTTGCTGACACTTGCAGACAGTTCGTCTGCCGTTGCGGACATTTCTTGTGTGCTTGCCGAGATTTCCTCGGTGGAGCTGGAGATATCCTGAATCTGGTTCGCTACTTTGTTGGTAGCGGTCAAGATATCTTCGAAGAAAACTCCCGTTTTCCGTGTAACGTTGAGGCCTTTTTGTACTTCTTCCGAACCCCGTTCCATTGCGTCTGCCGATTGTCCGATATCTCGCTGAATCTCATCGATCAACACACGAATCTGGGTTGCAGATTCTTGGGACTGCTCAGCCAGTTTACGTACTTCTCCAGCCACGACTGCGAAGCCTCGGCCTTCCTCCCCAACGCGTGCCGCTTCGATGGAAGCATTCAGGGCGAGCAGGTTGGTCTGTCCAGCGATATCCGTAATGATTCCGACAATGCTACTGATCTCATTGGAACGGTTCTCTAGAGATTGAATCGACGCATAAGTGTTCTGGACCGCACTTGAGATCAGGCCCATCTGGTCGATAACCTGTTGCATAATTTCATGTCCGTTGTTCGAGCGTTGCTCCATGCTGAGCGCTTCATCGGCAACTTCAGCCGAGCTTCCGGCAATGTTCTGTACTACGGTAGACATCTCGGTCATAGCGCGTGCACTTTCTACAGTTGCTTTGTCCTGAGAGACGAGACCTGTTGAGATTTCACGGATGTTGGTGCTGATCGATTGAATATTATCGTTGTTTTTCGCCGAAATATCCAGTAGTTCTTTCGACGAATTCGAGAGATGACGAGATGTATTTTTTACCTTGAACAGAGTCGTGTTGAAACGCTCGATCATCTCATTGAACTTGTCGTTAATGACTCCGAGATCATCTCGTCCTGTCCGAATCGTAACGTTCAGATTACCTGTGCTTACTTCCTCAATGCCTTGCATGAGGTCACGAATCGGGCGCATGGTTTTCTTCAGCATAATAAATTGCAGTACCATGAACAGAATCAGGAAACCGACCAGATACATCAGTCCGTACAACAGTAATTTATTCAGCCCATTGGGAACGGCACTTGCATCAACATCAAAGTACAGTGCTGCGTAGATGGAGCCGTCAGCCTTTTTGATTGGATACATCAGTGTTGTCCATGTTCCGAAATCATCGGTATAAAAATCACTAAACGCAGGTGCGCCGGTTGCATTCATATCATCGAGACCATGCTCAATCTGAGGAGATAACGGATAGTTTGTACCGGGCAGATACTTATCTTTCTCAAACGGTTCAACCAGACTGGTTGGAATCGCATAAATCGGAGCACTCTTTTCTTGATCCAGCTGTGAACCGAAAATGTAAGCTTGCGCGATATTGGGATTAAAGGTGTGGATGGAATCTAGATATTCCTTAAGCTTACTCTGATATGTATCGGAATAACTCTTCTCGGATGTGGCCTGTTCAACCTGACTTGTGTCCAGATCCTGAGACCATTTCAAGGTCGTAATCTCGGCTTGATCTTGCAATTGCTTGATTAATATACTTTTTTGCAACTGATAAGCTGCGGTGATCAGAATAATTCCAATCAGAGCGATGCTCCCGAATGAAATGATCAGATTTTTGGCGAAAAATGGAATGGTGCTCCAGCGAAGCTTTTTAAACAAGGTCATTCACTCCTCCTGTAAAATTAAAAAGGACTTCACCTGGACGTCGTATACGCTAGTGTTGCATTGCTTTCATGATGGATAGACATCTCCAATTACGATGAGATTTTCAATGTCGTTACAGATAAGAAGACTATAGTTGCTAATTATATTGTGTTTGTTCTTCACGTATATGAACTCCAGGTAAGTTCTACTCCTCAGTTATATCGTTATTTCGACATATTAATGTTAGATTTTTCAAACAAAATAGGACTTATGGACTGGAACTTTTGGATTATCTTCGTATTTTACGTAAGAAGTGTCATATTGTTATGAGTGTTCTCTCCTGATTTGAATTACGAAAATTTTATTTTCTAAACAAAGAGTTATCTGCACTTTTAGGACATGTGGCATGGAATCATCACTGCTAATCTCCCAGCCCCATGCATCTTTTGACACAATTACGGAGAATGCGTAAACGACTAGTTAATATTTCAGAAAAAAATGTGATAAAGGTCACAGTCAGGTTATAAAAAATGTGTATGTCACCGCCGATAAGTCTATATGTGAAATCTCTAAGCAGAACCCAATCTGTCAGAGATCAAGACAATTTAATCGTGAAAAGGGTGGCTCACACACATGCGTAGCATGAGTATTGGTACTAAAATCAGTTTGATCGTGATTGGTATTTTCATTTTGTTTTCCTCGGCCGTAGCGGTCAGCGTTGTGATGGAGATGCGAAATGGCATTAAGACCTTCGCTACCGAAAAGGCGAAACGGGACCTCGAGATGGCGAATCACATTTTGTCATACAAATACCCGGGAGACTGGGCCATTAAAGATGGACAGTTGTACAAAGGCGGTGCATTGCTGGAAGAAAATTTTGATCTGGTGGACGAAATCGGCAATGCGTCAGGGGATACCGTGACCCTTTTTCGCGGAGATGAACGAATCGCTACGAATGTAATGGTTGACGGGAAACGCGCCATAGGTACGAAGGTGTCCGAACAGGTGGCACAGACTGTTTTGCAGAAGGGTGAAAAGTATTTCGGGGAAGCTGTTGTTGTCGGACAGAAGACTCAAACTGCTTATGAACCCATTAAAAACGCATCAGGAGAGATCATCGGTATTTTCTATGTGGGTGCTTCCCAATCATTAATTGATGTGATTATCTCTTCGTTTCTTCGAACCTTTCTGATCGTCGTTGGTATTGCGATGTTGATTGCCATTGTGTTGATCGTTTGGTACGTCCGCAGGGTGAGAGCCAGAATTAACCGGGTATCTCTTGCCATTAAACGTGCAGGAACGGGAGACTTCACACATCCAGTGGTCGATCATGTTAGAGATGAGATTGGCATGCTAAGTGCCGGTTACAATGAAATGAGAAGTAGCTTGCAGGGCATTATTCAAGGCGGTCTGGACGCAGCGGATAAAGCAGGTCATTCCACGGGATTGCTGCTACAGATTGCGGAGCAGACCGCAAGTGTGTCAGAACAGATTGCTGTCTCTGTGGAACAGGTCGCGCGAGGGGCCGTAAGTCAGACTGTAAGTACGGACGAGAATCTGCAAGCGATGGAAGAGGTGGCTATCGGCGTACAGCGTATAGCAGATAGAGCTTCCAGCATTGCAGATGCAGCAGTGTACTCACGGGAGCAAGCGGACACTGGAGGACAAGCGGTACAGCTAACGGTGGAACAGATGGCAGCCATTGAAGCTTCCGTCAGTGCGACGGATGAAGTGATTCGTATGCTGGAGGAGAAGTCTGCTCAGATCGGTCAGATGGTATCTGCTATTCATGACATTGCAGGCCAGACGAATCTGCTCGCGCTTAATGCTTCCATCGAGGCTGCAAGAGCGGGAGAGCAAGGTAGAGGTTTTGCCGTGGTATCTACCGAAGTGCGGAAGCTGGCTGAACAGGCTGGACAATCGTCGAGCCAGATTGAAGCGCTTGTCGGAGCGATGGAACAGGACATGTTGCATTCCTTGGCAGCGATGGCCAAAGTGAAGCAAGAAGTAAGCGAGGGTTTGCGACTTACAAAAGAAACCGAACAGAGCTTTACCCAGATTCGGGATACGAACCTGCGCATTGCAACAGAGATCGAAGATATGGCGGCGACCAGTGAAGAGATGTCGGCAGGTGTAGAGCAGATTGTGGCATCGGTGAACGAGATTGCACGTCATGCACAGACGGCCAGCACCAATTCTCAACATGCCGCCGGGTCTGCACAAGAGCAACTCAAATCTGTGGAGCAGATCAAGGAGTCCGCAGCGATGCTGTCTGACGTTTCGGCTGAACTGCAAGCATCCCTGAAACCTTTTAAGATATAACATGTAGCCTAGGCTTCTCCATAATCTTTCAACACGATCCACCTACAGATTGAAGTGAAATTGCATCAAGTCCACCTGCGGGTGGACTTTTATTTACTTTGGGCTGGTTATACTGTTCCTAGATGGAGCGGTAAGAAGAGACGTAATATGAAAGAAAGTGAGGAATGTAAGATGTTGAATATGGTGATTACAGGTTTGATTATTGTATTGTTATCGATGAGGGAAAAAGAGGTTAAGCTTGATCGCATGTGGATGCTGCCTGTGATTGTTGCGGTTGTAATCTTTTT
This sequence comes from Paenibacillus cucumis (ex Kampfer et al. 2016), assembly GCF_019748695.1. NCBI lineage: Bacteria > Bacillati > Bacillota > Bacilli > Caryophanales > Paenibacillaceae > Paenibacillus > Paenibacillus cucumis (ex Kampfer et al. 2016). The sequence continues at coordinate 4,925 of NZ_JACLIC010000043.1, forward strand.
CAATATATCTCAAGTACCTCTTACAGGGCTGACGTTGCTTTTTTATATTATGTTTCTGGTCATTGGTTGCGGTATAGGCTTGTGGCGTGCCTGGATGGAACGGTTGCGGGTGGATGCGTTGACTGGCAAAGTGATGTCTAAAGGTTCCATGGGCACAGCTATTGTACTTATCATCATTATGCTGGTTAAGCATTACATCAGTACACTGGATGTACATCACAGTGTGGTTGCTCTGAGCAGTGCATTGCTATTTATACCGCTCGGAAGTATTGCTGCTCGTCGGTTTATCATTTATTATCGGGTTCGTCACATGCAAGCTGCCAAGGTATAGTTTTCAACGTATAGTCAAGAAATTAAACTGGAATCCTTACGAGGAGTCATCTGATCAGGCTCGCTGGATCCAAAGTGATGCGAAAGGGAAACTTATGCAGAATCAAATGGTCACGTTGGATAACATGCGAAAATTTATAGCTGATCACACAGGGGATATGATTCTCAGTCTGTTGCTACTGTATAATCTGGTCAGCCCAATGGAATCATTCACCTGGCTCGGTTTGTGTGCAGGTCTCGTTATCCGTTTACCTTACTTTGTACTGGTCTGGACACCGAACTGGCTAAAAAAAGATCGGATTCGTACGATCATGATTGGTTTAACCTGGGCGGCTACGCTTCTCTATGCGGCATTGTTCCATGCAGAGTATCGTATTTTTGAGCTTACCTTTTATCTCATCGGATATGCTGCGTTGAATCTGCCTGTATTCCGTTCCTGGTGGCTGGGGTTAATCATTCTCGTGGGTAACGGGCTATTATTGTATGCTGCCGGAGTGGAGTTACATCTGATTTGGTTATATACGATGGCTTATATTGTTACGTACATTTTCTGCTGGGGAGCATGGATCAAACGGGAGAGCAGGAGAGAGAGCGAGCGTCATTATGCCGAATTACAGGCTGTACATGACGAATTGAGCCAGGCACATGATGAGCTTCAGCATACGCATGAAGAACTGGAGCGGGCAACCGTGCGTTTAATGCACTATGCGGTGCTTGAAGAGCGGGGACGAATATCGATGGATTTGCACGATAGTATCGGGAATCGTCTGACATCGGCTATTGTGCAACTTCAAGCTATTCCATATATGATGAAGGTGGACGCGACTGAAGCGGATAAAGCCATTGGCACCGTGCTGGATGTGGTGCGGCATAGCTTGCAGGAAGTGCGGACGGTGGCTCATCAGATGGGGAGCAGCGAAGCTGGGCTTGGGCTGGTTGCGCTGAACAGTCTGGTCAGTGAAGTACAGAAGCTAACCGATTGTTCCATTGAACTGCGCTACGCTGGGCCAAAGGAAGCATGGTCACAGGAGACGTCCGAACTACTGTACCGGATTCTACAGGAGGCGTTATCGAACATTATTCGTCATGCCCAAGCTACCCAAGTAAGCGTACATATCAAGGAACAGGAAGAGGATCTGTTCATGCAGGTAGAGGATAACGGCGTATTCATCCAGCAACAACTGCTTGTACCTGGTTTTGGTTTATCCAGTATGAAAGCAAGGTGTGAGAGGGTTGGAGGATCCATGACCATCGAAGCGATCCATCCGCACGGGATGAAGCTGACTGTCTGCATTCCGCATGGTGGCATAAAATCGACTTCAGGAGGTGGTGAGCTATGACAGAGAAATCAACCATTCGTGTGCTTCTAGTGGATGACCAGCATCTGGTCAGGCATGGGTTGCGTTTTATTATTAATGCCCAGCAAGATATGGAAGTGGTTGGTGAGGCAGGGAGTGGACATGAGGCGGTGAGGCTTGCGGCAGAGTTAAACCCCCACGTCGTGTTTATGGATGTGCAGATGGAGGACGGGGACGGACTGGAAGCCACACAGGCTTTACTGGATTTGCAGCCCGAATGCAAGGTCGTCATCTTAACGACGTTTGATCAAGAAGATTATGTATATCAGGGAATACGTGCCGGGGCCGTAGGTTATCTGCTGAAGGACGCCGCGCCGGAAGAACTGATTGATGCGGTCAGGGCGGCTTATCGCGGTGAAGCGATCTACAGAACCGCTGTTGCCGCGAAGGTGATCGGAATAGCAGTACGGTCACCCGGAACACCGGCCCAGGATGAAAAAAAAGCCAAAGAAGCCAAAGAAGCCAAAGAAGCTGTGAATTCAACCTTCGGACAGGAAACGAGAGAGCTCGCATCGCTCGCAGATGCCTTCACGGGACGTGAACTTGAAGTGTTACAACAGATGGCTTACGGTCTAAGGAATGAAGAGATTGCCCGAAAGTTGTTCATTGGCGAGAGCACCGTAAAGACGCATGTGCATCGCATTTTGCAGAAAATTCAGGTGGAGGATCGCACGCAGGCAGTGGTTTTTGCAATTCGAAACGGTTATGTAAAATAAGCATACAGATGTAGGACTACAAATAAAATAGAAATAGGCCCTGTACCGTTCAAGCGGTTCAGGGCCTTCTGCTTTTGTCGGATAGGTTGCTGTCTTTTCGTGGTTAACGTTCGGCCTTGTAATTCGTGTGATCCGTGTGTTTGGATGGATCAGCCGCACGCGCAGGACGTGAGTGAGCTTCGGTACGTTCAGTGCTCGTTTGCTGAGGCGAGTAGAAGTTAATGATGTCGTCAACCGTGGAAAATACAACGTGTTCACTGGATTTATAATGATCTGTTGGAATAAAAACCTCTTTTCTGTGATGGATATAAGTGTAAGGAAGGTGCTTATACGGATACTCCGATGACAGAATAACCTTTCTGTCCTCTCCGTTATTGTATAAACAGAAAATCCAAACTTATATAGGAATTGGTATTAACAAACAACAAAAAGTAAGTGTCGGTGGGCATAAATAAAGGGCTGCCGGAGGCAGCCCTCGTATCAATTACAGTTTAGTAACGTTCTCCGCTTGTGGACCACGGTTACCTTGAGTTACTTCGAACTCTACACGTTGACCTTCGTCTAACGTTTTGTAACCATCACCTTGAATCGCGCTGAAGTGAACGAATACGTCTGTTCCTTCTTCAGTTTCGATGAAGCCAAATCCTTTGTCTGCGTTGAACCATTTTACTGTACCTGTTTGCATGTGATTCCTCCAAAAATAATAAGTTTTGTACGACCATTGGTATGAGCTGCATTCAATAATTAATGCTCATTCGGTGGTTAGACCGTAGACGTTCTGTCCACTAATGTATCGACCTATATCATCATAACACGCGTACCAATATAAGTCAATTTTTGAATGTATTTTCTAAAAAAAAGAGCGCCCATAGAAGCGAAATCCCTTGCCAGACGGGATAAAATGATTCATCGGTAGATCATATTTTCTCACCAAAAAGAAAGCGATTACATGAATTGAATTTTATTGTATATTATGTTGGAAACCTTGCGCTTTATGATATCGGTTAAAGACCGTGCATATTCGTTCGTTAGAGAAAAAGGGAGGAAGCATATCATGTACCGGGTTCTGCTCGTGGATGATGAGGAAGATGTTCGTGAAGGGTTGGTTGTCGAGGTGGATTGGGAGGCACTGGATCTACGCATTGTGGGTCTGGCCGAGAATGGCCGTGAGGCTCTGGAGATGGCAGAGAGGATAGAACCCGACATCGTGATTACTGACATCAGCATGCCGTTTATGGATGGATTGGAGCTGGCACGAAGATTAAGAGAGCGAAATCCACTAGTGAAGGTCGTTATTTTAACGGGATATGATGAATTTGATTACGCTCGGCAGGCGGTATCGCTTAGTGTGGATGAATATTTGTTGAAGCCCTTCTCGGCTGGACATCTTACCGAACTGCTCACCAGATTGCGCGCCCAGATGGAGGCAGAGATTGCGGAACGTGAAGACGTACAGCAGCTACGAGAACACTATCGCACCAGTTTGCCTTTATTACAGGCAGATTTGATTGCAACGTTGTTACATCGCCAGAAATCATCAGCATATATACTAAGCCGGGCAAGCCAGTGCGGACTGGAACTGGGAGGTAAACGTTATGGCGTATCGATCCTTACATTGCATCCGACCGAAGATCCGGAATTGAAGCTGTTTGCAGCGCTGAATATTGCGGCAGAGGTGTGGGCAGATCACAAGGCAGGCTATGCCTTTATGCATCAAGAGACGGTTGTATTGCTCTACGTGGAACCGCTGAACGGAATAGAAGGGAAGGCGGAAAACCCCCAACAGCATGCACTGGAAAATGTAGTGCGAAGCATCCGTCACTATTTGCGTGTGCCTGTAACGATTGGATCGAGCAGGCTTGTGGACACCTTGCCCGATGTGAAACATGCCTATGAGGATGCTTTGCTGGCACTGGATTACCGACTTGTGCCAGGGACGGATTCCTTGATCTACATTGGGGACGTGGAGCGGCAGGCCGCAGGCAAGCTACGTTTTGATGAATTGAAACAACAGACGTTAACCCGCTGTTTGAAGGCGGGAACGCAGGCAGAGCTGGAGCAAGGGCTACAGCTCATTTTCCGGGAAATTACGGTGGACCACGGGCGCAGTGATATTCAGTTGTATTTGATCGAAGTATTAACTACCGTTTGGAAGGCCGCACAGGCTTCGGGTGAAGAGATGGAGGATATATTCGGTGCCGGGTTCCAGCTGTATACGGATCTGTTTCGACTTCCGGGTCTGTCCGAGGCACAGCATAAGGTGAGTGAAGTCTGTCTGCTTGTACAACAGCGAATCTCCAGCGGACGTCAGCATGTATACAAAGATATTGTGGAGCAGGCGCTCACGTTTACGAAGAAACATTATGCCGATCCGGATCTGTCCATTCAGAAGGTATGCGCGCATCTACATATCAGCTCCGGTTATTTTTGCAGCATTTTCAAAAAAGAAGTACAGCTTACCTTCCTGCAATATCTGATGCAGATTCGAATGGATGAAGCCAGGGAACTGCTTCGCTCTACGGAGCTGAAGTCGTTTCAGATTGCCGAGAAGGTGGGCTTTGCCGAGCCGAATTATTTCAGCTTTTGTTTTAAAAAGCATACTGGCGTCTCGCCCAAAGAGTATCGGAAACAGGCCATTACGACCCCAGAAGGTTCCCTTCAATGAACTGGAGCGCGTTAACCGCACGAATCGAGTCTATTGTGATGAAGCTCCGCTTGGTTGTACGTTCGTCCAAGGTCAGCAGTATTCGTTCTATTATTACGTGGTCTTTCTCCATCTTCATTGTGCTGGTACTCACCGTTATGGCGATATTACTACATGACAAATTCACCCAGGCTGCGGAGCGCAGTGCAGAATTGTCGACCAGACAGATCGTGGATCAGGTCAGTTATAACCTGGAGGATTACGTGCGCAGCATGTCCCATCTGTATCGTGCCATTGAGGAACATATGCTACGGGACGGTACATGGGAAGGGGAACAGGTGGACAAACAGCTGGATACATTGCTCAGCAGCCGGGAAGATATCATTTCCATTACACTGCTCGATGCCGACGGACAGTTGCTCAAGAACAGGCCGGCTGCCGAACTGAAGCGCAGTGCTCACGTCACTCAACAAGGATGGTTTCAATCGGCCCTACGTGTACCTAATCATCTAAGCTTTTCCTTGCCTCATATTCAAAATATGTATGCCGGACCCTATCAATGGGTCGTTTCCATGAGTAAGGGCATTACCATCCAACAACAGGGTCAGAAGAAGCAAGTCATCCTGCTGGTCGATATCAATTTCAAACAAATGGACGAACTGAGCAGCCGGGTCAGCCTGGGGCAACGGGGTTACGTCTATATTATTGATGAGAGTGCTGGCAATATTGTGTATCATCCACAGCAGCAACTCATGTATATGGGACTGAAAAAAGAAAACATTGAGCAGGCTCTCGTGGCTACGGGGAGTTACGAAGATGAGGCGGATGGGCAGAAAAGGCTGAATACCGTCAAATCGGTGGCCAATATCGGTTGGAAAATTGTCGGTGTGGCGTATCTGGATGAAATCATGACAACACGTCAGGAAGTGAACGGATACCTGATTCGTGTGCTGGTTGTTGTGCTGGTGCTTGTCATTGTGGTATCCCTGTTTCTCTCTTCGAGTCTGACACGTCCAATCCGGCGGATGGAACGGAAGATGAAGGCGGTGGAACGAGGGGATTTCAACGTGGAGCTGCCCATAACGGGACCGCTTGAGGTCGAGCGCCTGGCGCGTAGGTTCAACCTGATGGTGAACAAAATCCGTAACCTCATGGATGAGATCATTCATGAACAGGAGCAGAAACGCCGTCTGGAGCTGGAGGCGCTGCAAGCTCAGATTAATCCGCATTTTCTGTATAATACGCTGAATTCGGTTGTACGCATGGTGGGCATGAGCCGTAATGATGAAGTAATCACGATGATTACGTCACTCTCCCGATTATTTCGCATCAGTCTCAGCCAAGGTAAAACGATCATTACCGTCCGCGAAGAATTGGAGCACGCCCGTCATTACCTGACCATTCAGCAGATGCGTTTCAAACACAAGTTTACTTTCAATATTCATGCGGATGAGCAGGTGCTGGACTGCCTGACACTGAAGCTCATTCTACAGCCGCTCATTGAAAACGCCATCGTGCACGGTATCGAGTATCACATGGACGAGGGAAGTATCGAGGTGCATGTGCAACGTGAAGAGCAGATTCTGGTATTTCGCATTACAGATAACGGTGTAGGCATGTCGGAGGAACAGATGGCGGGATTGCTCAACGGCCGTCCGGTAGTGAAGAGCGGAGCGGGTTCCGGTGTCGCTGTACGCAATGTGCATGATCGCATCAGGCACTACTATGGTGAGGGATATGGTCTGGAATTTGCAAGTGAGCTGGAGGAAGGCACTACGGTATGGATTCGGATTCCTGTTCAGGAGGAACAGAAGGAGGACGGGATGAATGATGGACGATAGCCTAATCAGTAGCAAAACCACTGGTGAAACCAGCAGCAAAATGAATAACCAGAACAAGAGCACATGCCGTGTATTGGCCAAAAAAAGCCAGGCCACTCTTCCCGGTTCCCCGGGATTATGGCTATTCAAAGCCTTGTGCCAGGCAGCTGCAGCCTGCTGCCTGTTAATCTGTGCCGCCTGCGGCATGGCAGGAGCGGATCAACCGGCGTCGCCACAGCGCATAGCGCTGATTACGCCTGCGGGCACGGGGGAGCTCGCCGAAGCGATCCGCCTGGGAGCTGAGGCAGCCGCCAAAGAGCGCGGCGCACAGCTCATCACCGTTGAAGCGTATCCCGTGGACTCCGCTTCACACACCTCAACTAATGCGGACTATGCAATAAGTCCGCCACCTGTAGCAACACCAGCCACGGCAAATCGGGATTATACCCGCAGTGAGCGTGAACAAGCCCAGGTCCAGGCAGCTGAACTCGCATTGAAACAAGGGGCAACCGCACTGCTGGTTGATCCGTTAAGTAAAGATGTTCTTGGCGAAATCATTCGGGAGGCAGAGACGGTGAGAACAGATGGAGGTATCGTACCTGTTATTGTGTTGAACGATGAGTTCCCCGTCAAAGGCATTACCAGTGTCATCTCCATGGATAATCTTGAGGCAGGACGTCAAGCCGGGCAGGCCATGGCTGAATTACTGGAAGGCCATGGCCTTATTGCTTTAGTAGGCCCGGATCCGCTAAGCGCAGGCCTGGTTCTGAGGGAACAAGGGATTGAGGAAGCGTTGCAGCAATACCCGGGCATCAACCTCATTCCCAAATCCGTATGCAACAACAGGGATGCGTGCTGGCAAACAGTCAAGCAACTACTGGATCAGCATGAGCTGACCGGAATCATTGCCCTGCAAGAGCCGGCATCGCTCGGAGCGGCAGATGAACTGCATCGTCGCAAGGATGGAAGGCAGATCAGCATTGTTGGGTTCGGCAGCGAGCAACAGCAGTTAGAACAGTTGCAGGAAGGCGTTTTTCAACGATTGATTGTGCAGAATGGGTACAGTGCTGGCTACCTGGGGCTTAATCAGGCACTTGCCAAACTGAAGCGGGAGCATGTTCAGACAAGGGTCATCCTGGAAACCAAGGTCGTTAGCACAGACAATATGTTCTGGATGGATAATCAAAAGCTCTTATTTCCGTTTGTTCAATGAATATAATTCTCCTGATTCATGTGAATTTGCTATATAAGTTGAACTGTTTATTTTACACATTAACGGAGAGGACAGAAAAAAACTGGAAAAGCGAAGCGCTCGCCTAAAAGCTTTCTGAAAGAAAGCTACATCGGAAGCATATGCTTATCACCTGATTTTTCCCTATGAAAAAGGGAATCGAAAAAATCTGGGGATAACCGCTACTCTCCAGTTTATTCTGTCATCGGAGTGGACCGTGTAAAAAACTTTTAGTTCAACTTATATAGAATAGATGAACTGATGAGGATTTCGATAGAACAGATGAAGATATTGTATTCGAAAACAATGTAAACCCTTTCATAATAAAGACATCGGTAAAGCCGAATGAACTTGGGGGAGGTCATGAAGAATGAAAAAGAAAACGTGGATGACATTATTGCTTACGGTGTGCATGGCTGTGGCGGCAGGGTGCAGCAACGGAGGAGACAGCGCTGGTGGGAACGGAAGCGCGGGAACAGACAGTGGCACGAAGGCGGAAGCCGGAACGCAAACGGAAAACCCGAAAATTGGCGTTGCCATCTATAAGTTTGACGATACGTTTATGACAGGAGTAAGGAACGCAATGACTGCAGCGGCGGAGGGCGTAGCTACCCTTGATATTGTAGACAGTCAGAATGCGCAGCCGACACAGAACGAGAAGGTCGACCTGTTTGTATCCAAGAAATACAATGCCATGGCGGTGAATCCGGTAGACCGGACCGCAGCAGGTGTCATTATCGACAAGGCGAAAGCGGCTAATATTCCGGTAGTATTCCTGAACCGTGAGCCTGTAGCAGAGGACATGAACAAGTGGGATAAAGTGTATTATGTCGGTGCGAAAGCGGAAGAGTCCGGTACAATTTCTGGTCAGTTGATCGTGGATTACTGGAAAGCACATCCGGAAGCTGATAAAAACGGCGATGGCAAGCTGCAATATGTCATGCTAAAAGGTGAACCGGGTCATCAGGATGCCGAGCTACGCACCAAATATTCGGTTCAAGCCATACAGGATGCCGGCATTGAAGTTGAAGCACTGGCCGAAGATACGGCGATGTGGGATCGGGTAAAAGGCCAAGAGAAAATGCAGGCATTCCTTGCTTCGCATGGCGACAAAATCGAAGCGGTACTGGCAAACAATGATGACATGGCACTTGGTGCGATTGAAGCATTGAAAGCAGCGGGTTACTTCAAGGATGGCAAAACGATGCCTGTCGTAGGTGTGGATGCTACAGCTCCAGCAATTCAGGCGTTGCAGGATGGTACCATGCTGGGCACCGTGCTGAATGATGCCAAAAATCAGGGAGCGGCAACGGTTGCGCTGGCGGCTGTTCTTGCCAAAGGCGAGACACCAACCAAAGAAAATACCAAATTTGATATTACAGACGGGAAATATGTCTGGATTGCTTACAAAAAAATTACGAAAGACAACATTGCCGACGCCCAATAATAGTAGCAGAGAGGGACGTATGTCATCTTGGCAGCGTCCTTTTTTTGCCGGTCAGATGAAAGGGGAAGATAGAAGATGCAGTCACCTTATCTGCTGGAGATGAAGGGGATTTCCAAAGCATTCCCCGGCGTGCAGGCGCTCAGTGAAGTCACACTGAAGGTGAAGCCGGGAACCGTTCATGCGTTGATGGGCGAGAACGGGGCGGGAAAGTCAACCTTGATGAAATGTTTGTTTGGGATGTATCGTCCCGATGCAGGCACAGTGCGCATCGAAGGCAAGGATGTAGAAATACCGAATTCGAAGGCCGCATTACAGCAGGGTATATCCATGATTCATCAGGAGTTGAATCCGGTTCCGCACCGTCCGGTGATGGAAAATATATGGTTGGGACGTTTCCCGATGAAGGGGCTTCTGGTGGATGAGAAACGGATGTATGCCGATACGCTGGCACTGTTTCAGGATTTGAATCTGGATATTGATCCGAAGGCACTTGCTGGAACGTTGTCTGTGTCCAAAATTCAATCCATGGAAATTGCCAAAGCGGTATCGTTTCACTCCAAAGTGATTGTGATGGATGAACCGACCTCATCCCTTACGGGTAAAGAAGTGGAGCAATTGTTTACGATCATCAATAAGTTGCGAAGCCGCGGCGTGTCCATCATCTACATCTCACACAAGATGGAGGAAATTTTAACGATCTCGGATGAAGTGACTATTATGCGAGATGGAGTTGTTGTAGGCACTTGGGATGCTGCGGATCTGACGACAGACCTGATCATTACACGTATGGTTGGACGTGATTTAAGTGAACGATTCCCGGAAAGGCTTAATGTCCCTGGTGAAGTCATTCTTCAAGCAGAGGGTCTGACGTCGAATCAGCCGAATTCGTTCCGGGATGTTTCGTTTCATCTGCGCAAAGGCGAGGTACTTGGCATTGGCGGTTTGGTAGGTGCGCAGCGGACGGAACTGATGGAATCCTTATTTGGACTGCGAGGACTGGCTTCCGGTACGATTACCATTCATGGTCGCAAGGTGAAGATTAACTCGCCCGCTGCCGCCAAGCGTCATAACATAGCACTATTAACCGAAGAGCGACGAGTGACCGGGATATTCCCCGTGTTATCCGTTTATGAGAATACGATTATCGCAAGCCTTGGTCGTTACCGAAATCGTCTGGGTTTGCTGGACGAGAAGAAGGGACGGGAAGAGGCACGGGAACAGACGCAAAAGTTCAGAACTAAAACGCCTTCAGTTAACACGCTCATTCGGAACTTGTCTGGAGGCAATCAGCAGAAGGTACTGCTGGCTCGCTGGCTCTTGACTGACCCTGAGATTCTGTTGCTGGATGAGCCCACACGCGGAATTGATGTTGGAGCCAAGTTCGAAATCTATACGATCATTACGGAACTGGCTCGGCAAGGCAAAAGCATTATCATGATCAGCTCCGAGATGCCTGAATTGTTAGGGATGTCAGATCGCATTATGGTCATGAGCGAAGGACGCCTCACCGGTATTGTGGACGGAGCCGAGGCGACAGAACAGCACATTATGAGGCTGGCCGCGCAGCAGCGGATGGCTGGTCAGGAGGAACACAAATGAATACAACCCTTGTTCATCAAGTGAAGCAATATGTGGCTCAGCGTGCGATTTTTATTGTACTGATCCTGCTTGTTATCGGTATCGCCATTGCCGATCCGAACTTTCTCGCATTTTCCACCCTGCGAGATATTTTACAACAATCTTCCACTCGCGCGATTATCGCACTGGGTGCGGCGTTCATCCTGGTGACGGGAGGCGTCGATCTGTCGGCTGGACGCGTAGTTGGTCTGACAGCAGTGGTATCGGCATCGATGTTACAGATTGATACGTATGCCAATCGCTTTTTCCCGGATCTGCCGCAATTATGGGTGGGCTTGCCGATCGTAATCGGCATCATAGCAGGGTTGCTCGTTGGTTTAGTAAATGGCCTTATCGTTGCCAAGCTACATGTCCCCCCTTTTATTGCCACACTGGGTACGATGGTCGCTGTTTATGGTCTGAACTCGATCTACTTCGATACAGAACCCAACCAGTCGCAACCCATCGGAGGGCTTAGACCGGATTTCACGACAATAGGATCAGGTTATATTGATCTGGGTGGAGGCTATTCGATCCCCTACATCGTGCTCATCGCCATTGGAGTAGCACTGATCTGCTGGGTTGTTTTCAACAAAACCCGTCTGGGTAAAAATATGTATGCCATCGGCGGAAACATTCAGGCCGCTCACGTATCCGGTATTCACGTCGCTCGAAACCTGATTGCGTTGTACGCGATTGCTGGGGCGCTTTATGGACTGGGCGGAGTACTGGAAGCGGCTCGTACCGGCGGAGCAACGAACAACTACGGTAATATGTACGAACTGGATGCCATTGCTGCATGTGTTGTTGGCGGGGTGTCTACGGCTGGAGGAATCGGAACTGTACCCGGTGTGATGGCAGGCGTGCTGATCTTTGGCGTCATTAACTACGGTCTCACCTTCATCGGGGTAAGTCCTTACTGGCAACTGATTATTAAAGGGTTGATTATTGTTGCAGCTGTAGCGTTTGATATTCGAAAATATATGGCTAAGAAATAATAGGAGATCCGCTTATTCTTCCAGAACAAGTTACCTAATATGGAAAAACAACAAAGAAGCCAGCCCTCATCCCTCGAGAGCTGGCTTTGAATAGTTTATGATGAATTTTGCGTTGCGAGATACGTACGGAAATATTAATGTGCACATTTTTACATTTCAATGCATTCATATGTCCTGTTGTTTGTGAAAATTATATATTCTTGCGAATTTTAACATCTTCCAATAATCGACAACATCGGCTAATCATAATCGATATAATATTTGTGTATATGTTTGAAAGTGTGACTTTTGTCTAAGGGGGCGAGGCTATTTGCTAAGTTACACAATGAAGATGGTAATTTTCCCAATAGGTTGTCTGCTTGTCATGGTATCCTCTACTGTACTGGGACAAGCATCGCATCCAACCTTGATGATCGTCACAGGCATTCTGCTAATTATCAGCATATGGGCGGAACGGCGTTATCCATTTTTAACATGGATTCAATGGTTAATCCTTGGTGCATTTCATTATTTCAGTCAATTAAACTGGTGTAATCTGCTCTATTATATGCTCATCATTTCAATGATTCAGGACAAGCAGAGAATGGTACAGACCTTGCCGATTTCGCTGCTGCTTATGCTCCAGTATACGATCATCAGGTTGTCATATGTTCCGATAGAACCATACAGTTTGCTGGTGTCATTATTTGATTTGCTGACCGCGGTAGTGGTTATTTGGCTATATCATACTTTAATGAACAGTGAGTCTGAACAACGGAAACTTCGGGAAAAAAATCGGTTTCTTACCCTTCATGATCCGCTTACGGGATTGTTAAATTATGAAGGATACATGCAGGTGCTTCATAAGACGTTGGAGGAAGAACGATCCTTCCTCTTGATTCTTTTGAATGTTAATAATTTTAGTGGTTACAAAAAAGGATCAGATGATCCCTGGTGTGCAGTCATTACGGGTATCGGACAAAAGATCACGAACCAGTTCCCCGAAGCTTATGGCATATCGAGGTATGCTGGTGACAGGTTTGCCATTGTGTTGCCGCAAATACCTTATATCGAAGAACGGATATCTTCCTTGTTGTCTAATCAGCTACAGGGATTGCAAGTAAGTTATAGCATATCGCGTTATCCGAGGTTATCACAGACCTTGCAACAATTCATGACCATTGCGGAAGATCAACTGATCGAGCAACAGCGTAGTCAATGGATTAAAAATGAAGAGGAAGTGTTCCGTTCCGAAAGACTGCGTGCTGTAGGTGAGCTTGCTGCAGGGATGGCCCATGAGATCCGTAATCCACTCACCGCCATCCGAGGATTTTTGCAACTGTCACGTGGGCAATCCTTTAATATCGCACCGTGGTATGAAGTTATTATGAGTGAGGTCACCAGAGTCACCGATTTAACGGGAGAATTTTTACAATTTTCCAAACCTCAAGCCCATCATATGAAACCGGAGAAGCTGGCACATTGTCTGGAGCGTGTTATGTCTTTGACCGAATCGGATGCGGCTTCCAGAGGACATCGGATTACCCTTCATGTGCGGGATGAGTCGGTTTGTGTGAACATGGATCGGGATAAAATTGTACAAGTTCTAATCAATCTGATTCGTAATGCTTTTGAAGCGATGTCAGACCCCGGAGAGGTACATATCGATATGATACAGGAAGGGGATAACGTGTTGATCTCCATAGCGGATACGGGGAGCGGGATTCCCGAGCGTTCGTTAACCGCGATTTTCAACCCGTTTTTCACAACAAAAGAGGAGGGAACGGGATTGGGGCTAGCACTTTGCCAAAAAATTGTTCAGGACCATAACGGTAGTATTACCGTTTCCAGTGAAATGGGGGAAGGTTCCACGTTCACCTTGTGTTTGCCTGTGGAATCGGGCGAATAGTTAGTGTTGTGTGTCAGACCAGCGCAAAAAGGGGGGATAAGGCGTGCTGGGTTGTTTAGCAGTATGGAATAAACAAGGGCTATCCTACGAACTCCATCGGTCATTGATTACGATCAATCATCGATGGAGTTCCGGGATGCCCTTATTTGCGCGAAACGCATTTATACAGATGTGTCTTGAGACGTACTTCCGGGTTTGGGAGAAGGGGAGATCGACAACCTGCGCCACAACCATTCGATTGGACCTAGTGGATATTTGCGTAGCCAGAGGTGTGAGAATAGCATTAATAACACACAAATGCCAAGCCATATCAGCAAAATAAATAGAGAAGATGGGCGTCCGCCCAGACCGAGTCCCCATCCATAGAAGAGCACAGAGGCGATGATATTCTGTACGATATAACAACTCAGCGCCATCTTGCCAATTTCACCGAAACGCTCGAACAGCTTGGGGAAAAGACCTTTTTCCAATCCATAAGCAATAATTCCGAGATAACCGAGGGTCAGTACTGGCGCGCTGATATAGCGTACCCAAACATCCATAATTCCACCGGGAACAAGCAACAGCAGATTTAGAGGAATACCTGCCGCAAGCCCGATCATCATCAGTTTACGGCGCTTACGGCGTCCGGACTCGTCGTTAGAAAATACTCCCGTTCTCATAAGCAGTGCTCCTAGTAGAAAGAGAAAAACATTCAGTGGGATGATAGCTATCGATTCTGCACGGAAAAAACCAAAGTTATGCAACCGGAACAGCACTTGTTCCCACCACGTTCCAGAAGCGTACAGTTGTGTAAGAGTATCCATACCGTTGAAGGATGAACCGGATTCAAATGCCAGCAAGGCTGTAATTCCCGTAACGCCGATCACATGTATGCCTCCTGCAATCACCATCATCGTTAGCATAAAGCGCCTGGAGCGGTGAATAATCAGCGAAACAATCATGCCAGTAATGGCATAACTCATCAATACGTCATATTCCATTACCAAAATATAGTGCAATAGTCCGTCCAGCAGCAGAAGTGCACATGACCAGATATAGACACCGGGCCATGCGTAGCCTTCACGAGCTGCTTTTTGGCGTTTCAATTCCATGCCGGCTCCGAATAGCAAAGTGAGCATACCAAGAAATTTTCCATTCACCAAGATGAGCATGATCGTCTGCATCAGGCGATCTCCTGAACTCCACCACGGCTCAAGCACGTTACCGAATACCAGGTTCAGATCACCAAGGTAAGCAAAAATCCAGATGTTGGTTCCCAAGGTGCCAATAATTGCAAAACCCCTAAGAATATCGAGTAGGGCAATTCGTTTCATGAAGTCCTCCTTTTTTTGGTACATATGAATTAAAAACAATATAACACAAATGTACTAAAAAGAATTATTCAATTTTAAAGGAAATTAGGTTCTTGGAGAAGTAGTAGTTTCGTGATGTGCAATTTATGATTCGTAATTTGGAAAATATGGTACTATCTATTGAATGCGGTATCGTCTCAGAGACCACCTAACATATCCGATGTATTCCATACTTAATGAAAAAGGAGGCACCTGTGTGATTAAAAAACAATCTCTCAACCTTGCAACAATGAAGTGGAAAACGATCGTAGCCGCTTTTCTGGCAGTAATGCTATTTATGATGTCTGTGGTCCCGGCTATTGCAGCTTCTCCAGGAAAAACCGTAAATGCTTCAGCAAAACTGGCTTATAACCTCAAAGGACTCAAATTTAACCGGGTGGTGCAGAAGGCTTATATAGCAGACAAATACGTATACGTAACGCAGCGGGTGAATACGACATGTCAACTATCCAGACTACTAATCAAAGGCAATAATGCCGAATACGTGGATCATATGACGATTACGAACAGCGGGCATTGCCAGACGCTGGATATGTATACGTACAACGGAGCGAACTATTTTTATTTTAGCTCCAAAGCGGATTCATCATCTGATAACGTCTGGTCACTTCAAGTAGCTAGACTTCAATATGCTGCTGGCAAAACTGTAGATTATACCGACCTTCATCGGTTTACTTATATGAACTATGCGAATAAAAAGGGTACGAAACAGGGAACGACATACCGAGTGGATGGCGGTGGCAACAGCAACTACACCGTGTTCAGAATTCAAACGAGGGAAGGCGGAAAGTCCAACACGGATAAGGTAGTCTGGTCTGTGTATGATACGGCTGCATTAAACAGGTTGCTTGATCAAAACAAGCAGGTTCGCATGGACAGCCCTGCGGCAATTAAGGCGGCTGTTTCCAGTTTCACGCAGTCGGGCAGCGGAATAATTCGGCCAAATGGGTCATTCCAAGGAGTAGACTTGCTCGGTAAGACTCAAATATTTACATCCGGCGGGGCCGAAGGAGATACACCTCAGATTGCTAAAATTTCCAGTTCAGGCGTGTATCAGTCTCTTGTAAAAATAACGAATGTCGGAAAACACGAAATCGAGGGTGTACAAAACAAGAACGGGAACGTCTACTTTCTGATTGTTGCCGATCCAGGAAATAAATCCAGTGGGCAGAAAATATACTACGTTCCGGATAGCGTGTTTTAAGAAAGATTAGGTGGGTCTCTGAGACTGCACCGCGTTATAAATTCTATGGAATATTAAACGGGTGTGTTAACCGCCACCTTTGCTATGAAAGTGTAGAGCAAAGGTGGCGGCTTTTTGGCTTTATGGAAGATTTGACCTGCTCCCTACGAGTATGCTACATTGTTATTAACGAATTGTTAATAACATATTGTTAATAACAGGATGAGGTGTATGAACCATGTCTCATGGAGACAAAGCGTTTGATCCAGTCAACATTAGCGAGGAAGAGTTTTTAAAAACCTATGATGCCGGAGAATACGAACGTCCCTCGGTTACTGTGGATATGCTCGTATTTACGATTCGAAGCGGAGAACAGGAAAATTACCGTAAGCTGGCGGAACCGGAGCTTGGTTTACTGCTGATTCGCAGGGGAGGTCACCCCTACCTGGGGCAATGGGCACTGCCAGGGGGATTTGTCTCCATGGATGAATCACTGGAGGATGCTGCCCGTCGGGAATTGCATACGGAGACAGGACTGGACGGTATCTATCTGGAACAGCTGTATACATGGGGAGATGTAGGCCGCGATCCGCGCACACGGGTCATTAGTTGCTCTTATATGGCTCTGGTGGACAGCAGTGAACTGGAGCTTCAGGCGGGTGATGATGCCAGCGACGCAAGCTGGTTCCGGGTAGAGCAGAAACTCATTGAAGAGAAACGTCATATTCATGAACGCGGCCGGGTAACAGGGCGCAGATTGCAGCTTATTTTGAGCAATGAAACAGAACAGTTGTCAGCCACTGTGGAGACCACAGAGCAGGTAGAAGGGCGAGTGCGGAACAGCAAGTTGAGTTTGGTGGATGTTCAAGGGATCGCATTCGACCATGCCCAAATTATTCATTACGCGCTGGAGCGGCTACGTTCCAAGATTGAATATACGGATATCGCGTTTAATCTGATGCCGGAGAAATTCACGTTAACGGCGTTGCAGAAAGTGTATGAGATTATTAGCGGCAGAAAACTGTTGGCAGCTGCATTTCGGCGCAAAATGGCAGACTGGGTGATTGAAACGGGGGAATATACAAGCAGTGCGGGTCATCGGCCATCCCGGCTGTACCGATTAAATCCGGAGAGAGAAGTACTGTAGTTGGAGTTAGTCATGAGTAGAAATAGTTCAATCCGAAGGATGTAAGCAATCGTTTGGAATGGAACGAAGTAAGAGGTGATATGTATGGAAAAGTTTACGTTTTTCTGGCAGACAGCATCGCCGTTCTCCCAGTGGTTTAAGGCTGATTTTACGGTGGACGGGGTTCAGTATACAAGTGCAGAGCAATATATGATGCATCAGAAAGCACTGCTCTTTGGCGATCAACAGATTGCGGATAAAATCATGAAGACCCGTTCGGCTTCGGTGCAAAAAAAGCTGGGGCGCCAGGTCACAGGTTTCGACCAGACCATATGGGAAAGCGAGTGCCAGCGCATTGTCTATGAAGGCAATCAGGCAAAATTTACACAGAACGAGGATTTACTGGCGGCTTTGCTCGCCACCCAAGGCACAACACTTGTAGAGGCAAGCCCGGATGATCGGATCTGGGGTGTGGGGCTGGCGGAGGAAGATCCGCGTATTCGTAACCGAAAAACATGGCGAGGAACGAACTGGCTAGGTGAGATTCTTACTCGTCTGAGAGAAGAGATAGGAAGGGATCGACATGAGTAACTTCGATAAACCAAACAAACACAACAACATCAGTAATTCAAATAATACGACCACCGGGTCTCGTAATTCTAACGTATCAACAGATAAGACTGGCGTTAGCTCCCGTTCCGGACGCTCACGTATAGCGCATCAAACGCTGGAGATTCTGGAGGAAGGGGTGTATGTAAACGGATATGATCGTGCTGTTCATATCAAGAAAGACATGGAGCAAGCCATTCAAAATTCAGTTCTCTATAGGCCCTCGGAGCTTTCTCAACTAGGGGAGAAATTGCGCAAAGGAGGAAACCCGGCCCGGATGGAAGTAACCGGTGAAACGACGCTGGCAGCAGCAGCGCGTCTAACCTTAGAGGAAGGCAGAACGGATGTAGTTTGTCTGAATTTTGCATCGGCCAAAAATCCGGGTGGTGGTTTCCTTGGTGGAAGTCAGGCTCAGGAGGAAAGCTTGGCACGGGCAACAGGGCTATATCCATGTATTGCCCAGATGACAGAGATGTATGAGTACAATCGCAAGCAACGTACGTGCCTCTATTCAGACCATATGATCTATTCTCCAGATGTTCCCGTGATCCGTGACGACTACGACCGATTGCTGGATCAATATTACACAACGGCCTTTATAACCGCTCCAGCGGTAAATGCAGGTGTAGTCAAAGAGCGGAAGGAAGCAACAGATGCAGAGATCAAGTCGGTCATGAAGCAACGCATTCGATATATATTGGAGGTTGCCGCTGTACAAGGTCATAGAACGATCGTACTTGGGGCCTTTGGCTGTGGTGTGTTCCGGAATGAACCGGCACAGGTGGCATCGTATTTTGCCGAGGTTTTGGATGAAGAAGGAAACAGGGACTACTTTGATCACATCGTATTTGCCATATATGACCGGAGTGCAGGACAGCGAACGTTGGAGACCTTCAAGCGTCTGCTAGCATGAGTGTGAGCAGGTGAAGCAGGAGAAAGCACGGACGTCATGTCATAGAAAGGGGAACTAACATGCAATTTCATGAACGACAGCAGGATTTGTTTGAACTAGAGGATCACTATGCGCTGGCACACTGCATATCCGCCGATGCGAGAATGGGTAAAGGAATTGCGGTGCAATTCAGAGAGCGGTTTGATCTACGGACACTTCAGGAGCAAGCGAAGCTGGAGCCGCTGGAGATTGGGCGATGTTATCCGGTTGGAAGGACGCTAAACCTAGTAACCAAAGCCAAATTTTCGAATAAACCTACGTATTCATCATTAACCCAGGCGGTTGAGTCTATGCGGGATGTCTGCTTAGAACAGGGAATTACTGGGCTGGCTATGCCCCGAATCGGTTGCGGGTTGGACAGATTGAAGTGGGAGAAGGTCAGCGTAATTATTCAGAATACGTTTGCGGAGATGGATATCGAGATCGTTGTATGTACCGTATGATGGAGTACAATCGGTATGTTGTATCTAAAATAAAAAACCTCAGCTGGGTAAGGAAGCGTGCGAGTTACGGGGAGTAAGACTATTACGAAGTCTGATCCCTGTATTCATTAAGCTTGGAGCATGATCCATATGCTCTGTGCTCTCGCAATCGCGCTTCCGTTACCGAAGCGAGGTTTTTTGTTGTTTTTATGAATAGGCGAAGCTGGGTTTATTTTTTGGAAAACATCTCTTTCGCTTCATCCATAGCCATCTTGTTCCCGATGGAAGAGTAATCAAGCCAAGGCTGTGCCCCGATCGGGTACACATGACCTGCTTTGACCGCTTTCAGCCCTTGCCAGATCGGATTGCTTTGAAGCTCCTTGAACATCGTTTGGGCTTCATCATCCGAGTTAACCACGACAAAGATCGCATCGGCATCATAGTCTGGCAACACTTCACGGGATACGACCTGATATGGCTTGGAGGTATCCATGTCTTTGATGCCTTTGGCTGGAGTCAGTCCGAGATCATCGTACAAAATAGGGCCCATAGGACGGCGTGTGCTGAATACGCGTAATTCCTTGGCTGTGACACGAATAGCCATGACAGTGCCGTCACCGATCTGATCATGAATCAGTGATTGGACTTCTTTTGTTTCTGTCTCATAGTCCTGAATATACTGCTCCGCTTCTTTCTCGCGATTTACCAGTTTGCCAATCTCTTTCAGGTGATCCCGCCATGTGCCGTTGTCCAGATTGAACACATGTACAGGTGCAATTTTTTCGAATTTGGCCACATCGTCACCGGAGAATTCCTCATCTAGATAGATGACATCCGGTTTAAGTGCAAGCAGTGCTTCCATATCAGGGTCCTTGACCGGGCCAAGTGGCGTTGTATCTTTCAGGCGATCAGCCACATGGGACAGGAAACCTTTTGCTTCCCCGCCGATGACAGAACCGACAGGCGTGATCCCGAGGGAAAGCAAATCATTGGTCAGGTGGATGGACATGGAAGCGATACGTGGTGCACCTGAAGCAGCAGTGCTATTTGAATCGTCTGCGGAGGTGTTTGTGTTAGAGTTGCTTGTGTTAGCATTGGTGTTTGAATCGTTCGCGCCCGATGTGGACGTCTTGGCCGTTCCACAGGCTGCAAGTACCAGCACCAAACTGATCGTTAGCATAAGCATAAGATTTTTCTTCAACATAAACATAATTCGCGTTCTCCTTAAACATCTCATGGATGAAATTCATATTTTGGATAGCTTTATTTCGTTCGTACCAGCAGGTATAAAAAATAGGGCGCGCCAATCGCGGCTACAACAACACCCGCTGGAATGGCATTTGGTGCAAATATTGTCCGGCCGACCGTATCGGCCGTCACCAGAATCACCATGCCGATGAGTCCTGCGGCGGGAATCAAGTGCCGGTGCAGTGGCCCAACCAATCTGCGGGCCAGATGCGGTGCGGCGAGTCCAATGAAGCCGATACCTCCGGCGACAGATACGCTGACCGCAGATAAGGCAACGGCACAGAGCAGAAGCAGGATGCGCCGCGAGCGCACAGGTGTGCCGATGCTGGTCGCAGCGGCATCGCCTAGATGGAAGGCGTCCAACGTTTTGGAACGGCTCCAGATATAGGCGATGCAGATTACGGTCCAAGGCAACAAAGCCTGGACATGAATCCAGTCACGACCCCATACACTGCCTGCAAGCCAGCGTGCAGCGAAGGAATACGTGTCCTCGTCGAGACGTAGTGACAGATAGAGCGTAAGCGCATGAAATCCAGCAGCAACAGCAATGCCGACCAGAATCAGTTTAATCGGTGATACGCCGCTGTTTCGGTCATAGGACAGTAGCATAATAATCAGCGCTGCAGCTACACTGCCGGCAAAAGCAAAGAGTGGAATCAACAGTGCTACTGAGGTATCCATGCTGAACGACAGGCTGACAAAAAACATTAGCCCAAAAGCCGCCCCGGCATGCAAGCCCAGAATCCCCGGATCGGCAAGTGCATTACGTGTAATGCCTTGCAGCGCAGCACCTGCAATGCCCAATCCAGCTCCGGCCAGAACAGTGACCAGAATGCGGGGCAATCGGTAGTCAAACAGGATGATCTGATCCTGTTCGCTCCCTTGTCCCAGCAAGGTCTGCACCACGGCCAATGGGGATACGCGAACTGTGCCTGTATTGAGGCTGATGAGAATCACCAATGTTGCGAGACACAGCAGAACAGAGCTGATAAGTACGGCTCTTTTGCCCCGAGAGGTTTGATTAAACTTCTCTAAAGGGGATCTGAAGAGGAGTTTCATTCCCTGTTTCTTCACTACAAAGCCCTCCTTTCTTTACGGGCCAGATAGAGGAAGAACGGTACGCCGACAAAAGCGACCATAATACCTACCGCCAGTTCCTGAGGCGGATTCACGATACGTGCCCCGAGATCAGCGAGCACAAGTAGAATCGCCCCGAGCAGCGAAGACATCGGAATGATCAACCGATAGTCTACGCCAACCAGTTTACGGGAGATATGAGGGATAACCAGCCCTACAAATCCAATCGAACCTACAGCGGAGACGGACACCCCTGCGAGCACAACGACAGCGGCAAGAGCAAGAAAGCGAGTCCAGCGCAGGTTCATCCCGAGATTAATGGCGACCTCTTCCCCCAGAGACATCAGCGAAACACGACGTGCGAGCGGCATGGTGAATAGTAGTGTGAGCAGCAACACCGGAAGAATCAGTTTTAGATGGCGCCATTCTATTCCTCCAAAACCTCCCGCATACCAGAAGGCCAGATCCTGGCTCAGATCAAAATAAATGGCTACTCCTGTGCTCAGAGAACCGAGCATGGCAGCAATGACTGCACCCGCAACCGTGAGTCTGATTGAACTAAGCCCTCCGGGAGCAGCCATGCCAAGCAGGAAGATGAGCAATGTACCGAGCACGGCTCCTATAAACGATAAAAGCATAATCCATCCGTAAGATAATCCCGGCCAGAACGCAAAGCTTAATGCGACGACAAACGTTGCTCCAGCGTTAATGCCAAGGATGCCGGTGTCGGCCAGTGGATTACGGGTAATGCCTTGCATCAAGGCTCCGGCTACAGCAAAAGCTGCTCCAATCACAGCGGCAGCAAGCACGCGTGGCAGTCTCAATTCATGAATGATCTGATGCGGTGTCAGAACCGGGTTGTACTGGAAAATGGCTGTCCACACGGTTTCCAGTGTTAAGCCTTTGGCTCCTAATGAGATGGCAACAAACATGCTGATCAGCAGGATCGCGATGGCAGACAGAAACATTAGCCCAACGGTGACTGCGGATCGTTGAGTCTTGGACGGGCGATGAGGCAGTCCCGGATGTTGGATACGGGTCACTCCTTTATAACAAATAACATCTTTCGTTGTTATTGATTATCATTATCAATTAGTGAATATTATAAAATCTTAATCCAGGCCCGTACATGGCATAAATTAAGATTTGGGAAATGGACATTTTTTAGATTACAAAAGTGCGGGCCTGTTCGTCAACATCGAGAGCGCTTCCTCAAGCTGGATGTTAATGGAATATGGAGCGTACACAACCCAAGCGTTCCAATCTACAAGATGCACACGGCCGCTACGGACGGCGGGATGGCTGTTCCATAGCGGATCATTCTTTAATTTTTGCAACAATGTTGCCGGGTGATGCAGGTTGTCTGTCGCAAGCACAAGCACATCGGCTTCTAGACCGTCCCATTCTCCGGGTGTGAAAGGCATCCAGTTGAAGCCGATCCCGGGAGCCTTGCCGTTCAGTTCCGCCTGAATACGCTGAGGTGCGCCGAGTTGTAGCGTCCGGTAAAACACATGACCGAAGTTCCGGTGGCTGTACATCCGCGGCCCTTTGGCAGTTAATGTACCTACAGCTACAGTGAGGCCGCCAGCCTGTTCTTTGATCTTCTTGCGTGCACGCTCTGCTTTGCGCTCATGCTTGTCCAGCCATTCTTTGGCCGCCTGAGTCCGGTCTACAATCGAAGCGATCTGTTCCAAATGGCCGAACATGTCGGTCTGGTTCCATGGAATGGTTATGATGGGTGCAACATCACCAATATGTTCCATCGCTTTAGCCGTAGCGTTATCTTTGGTCAGAATCAGGTCGGGATTCACATCGAGAAATGCCTGCCGCCCTTGTTCCCACGGTTCATAGGCATGAAAAGGCATGGTAAGCGAACGGGGCAGATGTGGCAGATGGCCTTGAATCTGTGCTGCACAGGGTGTGATGCCAAGTGTCATCAGGTGATCGGTATAGGGATAAGAAAGTGATACAATGTTACGATGAACTTGCTTGGTATAAGCCGTTGGTGCGTAGCCGGCATAATTACGAAACCGTCTGCTGAAATAAAACTCGTCACGGTAACCGACCTCACGGGCGACATCACGAATACGCAGATCGGAGGTCAGTATCATTTCCTTCGCCCGGTTCATACGCAGATGAGTAATATATTCGATCGGATTTTTGTGCATCCGGCTTTTGAACAGTTGAGAGTAATAGGATGGATGCATGCCAGCCAGTTCGGCCAGGGTATCCAGCTTAATCTCATGCATATAATGTTGCTGTATATATTGTAATGTTGATTTTAACCAGGACTCGGGATGATCCCGCCCCTGTTCCTCGGTAGGGCTTGAATTTTCTTCAGGCCAGAGTAGATAGAGTAGCTCGGTTAATAACAATTGTGCTTTGATTTCACGGGATGCTGTTTCGTTATCGGGATGTGCAAGTTCGATCAGTTGGGTAGCGATCCGTTGAATGCCGTAAAAGGGACCTCGAATCCATCCGGCAACAGGTGAATGAAGTTCACGTTCATAGATGCGCTTCGCTTCTGTTTTCTCCGTCACTCGAAACAGGTCAAATTCAAGAATATACAACTCCGTATCATGATCTGCATCCGACACAAGTTCCAGACGGGTTCCGGGTGGGTACAAACAGGCCGCTTTGCGCACAACACGGGATGGCTCTGCATCCACAATCTGTGTTCCTGTGAAGCGATGCATATAGATGAAGGTATGATTCGGGAGTTCGTCCGTCTGCCACCGGAAACGTTGCTGTGTGTTAACATGCTCTGCCCGGCGAAGTTCAACCAAGGCATGATCCAGGAACTGGTGAAGTTCATTGCGAGCCGTTGCACGTGTATTTATATGATTTAAATTGCCGCTAGGGCGTACAGTCAGTTCGTCATCTGAAGGTATGCGGTTATGGTCTTCATTAGGCTCAGAGATCATGGCGTACCTTCCTTTCATTGGGTCATTGTGTTCTTCAATAGGGTACATGTGCTCATGGTATGTCTCCAAGTTATCTTAGCAAATCTGTTGCGGAATTGAAATGTGATAAAGGGAAGCAAGCTTTTCTGACGAAAACGTTTCTTTTTGGTAAAATAAGAGAGATACCATGTTGGCTGGTCTGAATCATGAACCTTGTAATACGCAAATTGGTAGTAGGGAGGATGTACGTATGACACAGACAGCGGGACAGGATAAGGTACGATGGGGCATTATGGGCACGGGATGGATTGCATCCCAGTTTGCCAAGGATTTGGCACATGCGGGGAATGCGGTAAAAGCAGCGGTTGGTTCACGAACTGCAGGTAGTGCGGAGAAATTTGCAACCGAATATGGTTTTGAACGCGCTTACGCTTCATATGATGAATTGCTGCGAGACCCTGAGGTGGATATCATCTATGTGGCAACGCCGCACCCGGTACATAAGGAAAATGTGATGGCCTGCCTTGAAGCAGGCAAAGCGGTGCTTTGCGAGAAACCGTTTACGATGAACTCACGTCAACTGGAGCCGCTCGTGGAAACGGCGCGAGAACGGAAACTTTTCCTGATGGAGGGCATGTGGACACGCTTCCTGCCGCCGATTGTACAGGCACGGGCATGGATTGCGGAAGGTCGTATTGGTGAAGTACGGATGGTGCAGGCAGACTTTGGATTCCGCATCGGCTGGGAGCCGGAGGGGCGGCTGCTTAATCCCGATCTGGGCGGTGGTGCGCTACTGGATGCCGGAGTTTACCCGATCTCTTTCGCGTCGATGATCTTCGGTGAACAACCTCAACATGTATGGAGCACAGCACACATTGGGGAAACCGGTGTGGACGAGCAATTCTCTATATTGTTGTCTTATTCCGAGGGGCGTTCGGCGTCACTAAGCGGTGCCATTCGTTTGAATCTGAACAATGAGGCGGTAATCTATGGTACGGAAGGCCGAATTCGTCTGCCTTTTTTCCTCGCAGGCAAAGAAGCTTATTTACATGTGAACGGACAGGACGAGCCAGAGAAGTTTGTGGATGAGCGGGCTTGTCTCGGGTACGCATTCGAAGCAGAAGAGGCTGGACGTTGCATTCTGCAAGGTCGAACAGAGAGTAATACCATGAAACTGGACGAATCTCTGGAGATCATGAAGCTGATGGATACGGTTCGGCGGCAGTGGGGATTGCGCTACAGATCGGAGTAAGGGCCGCTGGCTAGTGATGGGAAAGGCCTTATTTATAGTGACTTAGATACACGCAAGCTGGATGGAACGCTGGAATTGCCGGGCGTGTGAGAAGTTCCACACATATGGCGAGTGTTTTCTTTAAGTGATGTAGTCCAGTTAGTTTATTGTGATGGCATCTGTTGTCGTATCCGCAGAGATAAACAAAGGGTTGGCGGGTTGATTAAAAAGGGGCGCTGGAGTTGTACAAGCCTTGCAGTTGTATAACGGAAGAGTAGCGTTACTGATTAGGCGAAGCAGGTTGTAGCATTTGGATTAGTCCATCAGGAGGGAGTGCAGCAGTTGATGAAGTTTCTGATTTCGGGGTTTGAGCCGTTTGGCGGTGATGCTGTCAATCCGACAGGAGCGTTAATGGAAGCATTAGCGCATGAGGTGAACGAGGGAGCAGTATTAAAAACCGTGTTGCTACCTGTGAATTTTGATGAGTGTGCAGACATGCTGATTGCAGAGATGCAGGTTTTTCAGCCAGATATCGTTATCGCCTGCGGGTTAGCAAAAGGTAGAACGGCAATTACGCCAGAGCGCATCGCCATTAATGTGAAGGATATTCTGCCGGGATCTTATGCGGACAATCAAGGTCAGCGCCCTGTGGATGAACCGATTGCAGCCGGAAGTCCCGATGGTTTATTTTCTACATTGCCCATCCGGACGATGGTCAATGATATGACGGCTGCGGGTATACCGGCAACGGTATCCAATACGGCAGGAACGTATATATGTAATAACACGATGTACCGGATACTCGATTACATTCGGTTGCAACAGTTGTCTGTGCGAGCAGGCTTTGTTCATTTTCCGGCTTCGACAGAAATGGCTGTTCAGGCACCTTCTGTCCCATCTCTGCCACTTCCAGTGATGCTGGATGCACTGCGATCGATGATTCGCACGGTTATGTCGGAGACTGAAACAAGTAATTAAACTGCCGATATATCAAGCAGTAACGAATAACTAGGTAACCAACAAAAAGCGGATCCGGACAATCAACACTAATCAGGCAACCAACAATGATAAACTAATAACGAGGCAAACAATATATCAATAACCTGGCGACAAACAACAAACAAACCAAACTAACAACCAAACTAAACTAACAACCAAACCGATACAACGATACAACGAGGAAACGAATACGAGGAAATCAATAACCTAGGTAATCAATAAACTAATAAACAATCAACAACCAGGTAACCCACAAACAAACCATAGGCTATAAGCAAGCCATAACTGATAAACCAACTCAACGAATAAAAGGGCAACTCCAATACGTCACAAAGGTGGCGAGAGGAGTTGCCCTACTCGTATTTGATTAGTTTGGTTTTTACACATATATCTCCCAATCATAGGAGAGTTTTACGAGCTAGTACCCAATATGAGGGTGGAAACCTTGTGTAGACTCAATCTTACGGCGTGTTAGGGCCAATGATACTGCATGACTATCTGGCGCAATTTCTAACGATCCCCACAGACGCTATTTACACCAATTTGGCGGTTTTAGAATTCTAACGATCCGTATGGAGCTAGAATAAAAAGTGGACAACCGTTAA
>NZ_JACLIC010000044.1:0-69575 GCF_019748695.1 Paenibacillus cucumis (ex Kampfer et al. 2016)
ACACAGGGCGCGCTTGTGGAGACGTTCCGGTGACGAATCGTTCTTTCGATCGCTGTTATTCTCAGATTTCTTTGTTTCCCTTTCCGAAGGGAGAAATCCGGGAATAAAGGCGAGCGCTTCGCTTCTTCAGAATCGATTTCGCCCCCTCCACTACGTTATGCACGTTCCTATGAGTCGTTTTAAAAACGTAATCTAGCTTTTTCGGGGATGAGCACAATAACACAGGGCGCGCTTGTGGAGGCGTTCCGGTGGCGAACCGTTCTTTTGATCGCTGTTATTCTCGTTTCAATAATGTAATAACGTAAAAACGATGGCCTAAACGGTCATCGTTTTTTTTTTCTGTATTTTGCAGTGATCATTGCAATACCATATTTAGGTAAAATGTGGTAGCCTTCTTATGTACGTTTTCAGTAGTACACTCAAGTCGTATGATGACCACAATCTGAATGATTCTGAATGATGAGGTGAACGGTAATGTCTGCTTCCCATTTGACCAAAACCGCGCTGGCTCATTCGCTTAAATGCCTGATGGAACACACGCCGCTCAATAAAATTACAGTGAAGCATCTGGTGGATGGCTGCGGTGTAAACCGGCAAACGTTTTATTATCATTTTCAGGATATCTACGCCCTGCTTGGTTGGATTTACGAAACGGAAGCGGTGGAAAGCATCCATGAATACCGCAGTTATGATACGTGGACAGAAGGGTTCTACAAAATTTTCTGTTACATCGAAAATAATAAGGCTTTTTGCTGCAATACCCTTGAATCCCTTGGACGTTCTCATCTGGATGGTTATCTCTATCAAGTGACGCATGACCTGATTATGGGTGTCATTGATGAGCTGGCTTGCGGAGTCAAGGTTCGCGGAGAGGATAAAGAATTTATTGCTAATTTCTATACACTGGCTTTCACGGGTCTCATTATCCAATGGATGCGGAATGACATGAAAGAACCACCCAAACACATCATCGACAAGTTGAGTGAACTGATTGAAGGAAATGTAGTCAGAGCACTGCATAAGTATGAGCATAAGTATCAGCACTGATTAAAGGATAAAGAACTAATAGGAATGTAGATAAGGCACATAACAAGCGGCCATCCCGTTAAGGATGTGCGGCTTGTTTTTCTATGATCGCAGTTCGAATCAAGCCATCGCTCAATATTCAGACCTAAAACTAGACATTTTTCCAAAAGTGACTAAAAAATAGACAGCTATCTTCTTTTGATCATACCTTCTTTCCCGGTGCAGGTTTACATTGGAAATGTGAAGAATACACCATCTTTTGGAGGCGATTGATCGTGAAAAAAGAACATGGCTCTAAACAGGTTTATTTTGTCGGCGGCGGTATTGCTTCTCTCGCGGGAGCAGCTTATTTGGTCAGAGACTGTGATTTCCCTGGAGAGAATATTCACATCATTGAGGAGATGCCGATTCTCGGGGGCAGCAATGACGGTGCAGGTAATCCGGAACAAGGTTACGTCATTCGCGGTGGACGGATGCTCAATGATGAGGCATATGAAAATCTATGGGAGCTGCTGGAGACCATCCCTTCTATTGAACAGCCGGGTATATCGGTCAGAGAAGAAATTACGGCCTTTGACAACGCTAACCCCACACATTCCAATGCACGGTTAATTAACCGTGATGGTCAGGTCGAAGACGTGTTGTCCATGGGGTTCGATATGGCCGATCGGCTGGTGATGGGCAAACTCATCATTACTCCTGAAGACACGCTGGGTAAATTGCGAATCAACGACTGGTTTGCACCCCACTTTTTCCAAACGAACTTCTGGTACATGTGGGCAACGACGTTTGCCTTTCAGCCTTGGCACAGTGCGGTGGAGTTCAAACGATATATGCTTCGCTTTTTTCATGAATTTCCACGAATTCAAACGCTCGAAGGGGTTACACGTACCCCCTACAACCAATATGATTCCATTATTCTGCCGTTGCATCGATATTTGGAGCCGTACGGCGTAGATTTCACGTTGAAATGCACCGTTACGGATTTGGACTTCAAAGAGGGCGACGGAATTACGGTCACAGGTATGCATGTGCGGCGGAACGGTGCCCAGGAAGTGATCGACATTCATGAGGGTGATCTGGTCATTGTTACGAACGGCTCGATGACGGAAGGTGCTGACCTTGGTTCGATGACTTCCGCTCCCACACTGAATGGCAAAGGTAGCTCTTGGAAGCTGTGGGAGAACATTGCGGCGAAAAAACCGATGCTGGGCAACCCTTCTTCGTTCGATGATCATATCGATGAATCCAAATGGGAATCATTCACCGTCACTTTCCAGGATTCCGTTTTCTTTGATCTGATGGAAAAATTCACACGCAATCGCGCGGGTACTGGTGCCCTTGTTACATTCAAAGATTCGAGCTGGTTCATGTCAGTGGTGTTGGCCTTCCAGCCGCATTTCCGGAATCAGCCTGAACATGTCAAAGTCTTCTGGGGCTATGGGTTATACCCTGACAACGTAGGGGATTTTGTGAAAAAAAGAATGTGTGATTGTACCGGTGAAGAGATTATGCAAGAATTGATCGGCCATCTTCATTTTCAGGAGCACCAAGAGGAGATCATGGCTACAGCCAACTGTATCCCTTGTATGATGCCGTATATCACCGCACAATTCATGCCAAGGCTGAACAGTGACCGCCCTCAAGTCGTGCCGGAAGGTTCAACGAATCTGGCATTTATCAGTCAATTCTGCGAGATTCCTGATGATGTCGTGTTCACGGAGGAATATTCGGTACGCGCCGCACGCATCGCGGTCTACACCTTACTTGGCATCAACCGTCCGGTTGAGCCGATCCATCAATATCAATACGACGTGCGGACGCTGTTCAGCAGTTTCGTGACTTCGTTTAGATAGTAATTGAATAGTTAACTAACTTGAAGCCCAGATTTGATGTAATGTGATTTGAGTCATATCTATGAATGTTAATATAGAAAAAATCAAATGAAACTATTAAAAGAGCCCTGTGAGATCTAAAATGTACCCTTGATAAAAGACATTTTAATTCTTGGACAGGACTCTTTTTTGCGGATGTATCTTTTGTAAAACTATAAAGTATGTAAGAACAAAACCCATAAATAGAAGTGTCAATGCTAGGCATAACCCCTTCGCGAGAGCACCAAACAAAAAAACAAAGAGCAAACCAAAAAACATAGACAAAAACTAGCTACTTGATGCTCTAACGATCACCAGAAACCTTATTTCACACTTTTAGAGACTTCTAAAAATCTAACGATCACCAGGGAGCTTATTTGAGATGAAACGCCTCTTTTGCATCCCAAAACTGCTCATTTACATGAAATAGCGTTTCTGGTGATCGTTAGAATGGAGAACACTGCAAAATATGGAAAATAAGCTCCCTCAGGATCGTTAGAGCTTCAAGCATAATTGTCACAGTCTGACTCGCTACTCGCTACTTGCCGCAACGGTTTAAAGTGTGAACTCTGCGCATTGCGTTCAGCTCCCAGCACGCAGGGCCACTTCATGAGGAGGGTGTGCAGCTCCCAGCACGAGTGCCCTGCTTCATGACGAGGTGGTCAGCCAAAAATAAGCATAATTCGATACTTCTTCGACATATTTGGGTTATTACTTCGTTCCCCACCCTACTGTTCGTCAGGATAAAGTTACAGGCAGGCCTCCATCCATCTATCCATTCTTGACCAACTCTGTCTTTACTTTAACTTTACGGGCGAAACGTAGTAAATTTCAGCATGTGCACCTGCTTGGAGAAATGAGCGATCTCCTGATCTACCCCTCTCGTATCAGTTCCCGCCATTGCCTGATTAGCTCGTAGCGTTCTGCGCGTATTTAACATACCTTCGATGAGTTTCATGACCGTATTGCGTCCACGATGATCCACAATCATGTATTTTTTACGCTCATCCAGTTCAATCCATACGATGTTATTAAAGGTTGTGAACAGATGTTTGCGGTACTGTTCCATATCCGTCTCATTGTAATGCTCGCCATAAAAAGCATAATATCCGTGAATGTGCAGCTTCTCCGCCAGCACGGGGATAAACGGATCATGTTCCAGCATGGCGTTACGTTCCATGATTCATGCCTCCGTTAATGATCCGCAGATCTCATTTTTGAGATCTATTTTAACATATTGTTCAGCATATTTCCTCTCGACAGCTGATCCTTCTGCCCTTTACCCACACCGTATCAATCTCCAAATCCTCATGCAGCAAAACGATATCTGCCTGTTTCCCCTTCGTCAGGGAACCCGTTCGATGGTCGATACCTAGCAAACGTGCTGGCGTCAAGCTGGCTGCTCTAGAAGCAGCGATCAGACTCAGCCCTACTTCCTGCACAAGATAACGGAATCCACGAACCATAGTCAACGTGCTTCCTGCCAGAGCGCCGCCTTCTTTCAAACGAGCTTCGCCGTTCTTCACAATAACGGGCAGATCACCGATCTTGTATTCGCCATCTTCCAGCCCTGCCGCTGACATCGCATCGGTAATCAGCACCAGCTGATCGTTGCCTTGTTTCAATTGAGCAAGGATCGAAATCGCGGCAGGATGCACATGAATACCATCGGCAATGACTTCGGCGCTAATACGCGGGTCACTCAGCACGGCTCCTGCTGTTCCCGGCTCACGGTGGTGTAGCGGTGTCATCGCGTTAAACGTATGCACGGCATGATGCAATCCGGCCTCCACTGCGCGTTGTACGTCATCGTAAGTTGCATCTGTGTGACCGAGCGCAGCCGTGATCCGCTGTTCCCGTAGCCAGGAGATGACCTCCAGTGCACCTTCACGTTCTGGTGCCAACGTCACCTGACGGATGAGACCGGGATATTGCTTTTCCCACCCTTGTAGCCAGCTAACGTCAGGAAGCACGATATGATCCGGATTTTGTGCCCCAGGCCACTTTGGACTAAAAAAAGGTCCCTCCAAATGCACGCCTTCCAGCTGAGCGTACGGCATTTCATCCGAACGGTAGCGATTTACTTCAGCCAAAACATGATCCAGACGTTCCTTCGGAGCCGTCATCGATGTCGCCAGCATCGCGGTCGTCCCCTGTGAACTATGAAATGAAGTGATCTTGTCCAATACGTCAGGACTGGCATCCATGAAATCTTCCCCGTTACCACCATGGACATGGATATCGATAAAACCAGGCACAATTAAGCCTTTCCCTTTGGCAGGAATCGCTCCCGCTTCTTGCCGAAGGGATTCAGGCAGACCTTCCGGTATGCCGGCATATACGATTTTCCCAGCGCGCCAGGCAATCAAACCGTCTTCCAGCAGCTCATCGGCAAGCAATAGTCTGCCGCGGAGCAAGGTTATGCTTTTCTCACCTTCAGCCTCACTGACTTTAGGATTAGATTCGGTCATCTAACCAGCCTCCCTGCCGCTCGATCCAGTAATACAACCACGTTCGGATGACATTGCAGCAGAGATGCAGGACAGGATGTGGTAATCGGACCCATGAACGCTTCGCGAATAATCTCCGCCTTCTCTTCTCCACGGGCAATGAGCAGGATCTGTTTTGCTTTTAAAATCGAACCGACCCCCATCGTAATCGCTTGCGCCGGAACTTCCTCGATGCTGTCAAAAAAGCGGGCGTTCGCCTTTCTGGTCTCTTCCTTCAGACCCACCACATGGGTGCGCCCCGTCAATTCCGTTCCAGGTTCATTAAAACCGATATGGCCGTTATGTCCGATCCCGAGCAGTTGCAGATCCACAGGCCCACGATCCTCCAAACGTAGCTCGTAATTCACACATTCTTCCTCCAAATCTATTGCCTCGCCATTCGGCACATTCGTGCGGGATAGATCGATGTCGATATGATTAAACAGCTGCTCATTCATAAAACTGCGGTAACTTTCACGATGCTCTGTAGGCAACCCTACGTATTCATCCAAGTTAAACGAAGAGGCCTGCGCAAAGCTCACCAAACCTTTTTGATAGAGCGTAATTAACTGTTTATAAATACCTACAGGTGAACTACCTGTTGCAAGTCCGAGTACGGCACGAGGTTTCGTTTGCAGCAAGCTGGCGATCAAGCCTGCACCTGTTGCGTTCAAATCTTCTTCATTTTCAAAAATACGAATATTCATCTGTCAAGCACCTCCGGTGTGATGGAAACGATAGGACTGCACATTGTGATACGACTGCTCAAGTTTAGGTATAAATTGATCAAAATCTGCACTGACCATGCCTGTGAACAAAATATCAATCACATGTAGCAACGCAATGCGTGAAGCCATGTCCCCGCGCCGCATTCCTTCTTCGAGAGAAGATGTAAAAAGCGGGATATCCGATACGGCAGCGAGTGAGTTACTGCCATATGACGTCAGCGAGATGGTGGAAGCTCCAGCCTCTTTGGCACAGGTCAAGGCATCGATCGTCTCTGGTGTTTCACCTGAATACGATACGGCCAGCGCCACATCTCCTTGCCCAAGCGAGGAAGCGGATGTAATCTGCATATGGGAATCGGAAAAGGCAGTACAGCTTTTGCCGATCCGCACCAGCTTTTGGTAAAAATCCTGTGTAACAATGGACGAAGTCGCCACACCGTACAGGTCAATACGCCGGGCCTGGCACAACAGCTGCACCACTTGTTCCAGCCTGCCCAAATCCAGCAACCGTGTGGTATCCGCAATAGATGCGAGATGATTCGCTTCAATCGCCTCGACGATTTTGGATAACGGGTTGCCCGCAACAATATCCTGATAAGCTGTTTCATTCGGTGCGTGCGACAGCTCGGCGGCGAGTTTCATTTTGAGATCGGGAAAACCTTTGAAATGAAATGATTTGCAAAAACGAGTCACGGTCGCCGCGCTTGTCCCGCTCTGTTCAGCCAACTGGTTAATGGTCATCCCCGGCACGTCCGATGGCGATTGAATAATCACCTCAGCGATTCGTCTCTCCTGAGAGGGCAAATTGTGCAATTCTTGCTTCAATGCATGTAAGATGGCTGCCATAAGCACCTCTTTAATATGAAAATTATTTTTATTATTTTATAGTTTAAAAAGAAAATAATTTTTATATTCTTATTTTAAGCAAGGCGCTCTGGCAAAGCAAGAGGATTTTCGCTGGAGTTGATATAAGTCCATTATGTTAATCAATCAGGCTTAGTCACATCTTCAGTTCATTTGAAGTTTTCACACAGTCTGCTAAAGTTAATCGTATGTAATTTAACAACAACAGAACAAATGGATGAGTCTATATGTGTTGATACTTTCAAGGATATAAAAAGGGGAACTGCTCATGAATCGTAGACAGCGTAATAAAATCGTCCCAAACGTCTGGATCATTGCCGCCAAGCGTAGTGACACCGCCCACAATTACTTAGCTCTCTATGCCATTGACTGGAAACGAGGAGCCCGCTTGAGCTGGGAAGGTTGGACACGTTACGAAGATTTTTTGCAATTTCGTGTGCCGCTCAAACGAAAAGTGGCGGGACGCGCCAACTCATCACAGCCTGCCGCTAAAATCGTCAAAAAGGCATTGTTTTTGCATTTAAATGAGGCACAGTATAAGGAGTTAGAGCAGTTATTTTATCAGCCGTTTTCGAGGAAAAGATGGAAGGTTTTTTTCAGAAGCATAAGCAGGCTCCACTAAAGTGATCAAGAGGTGGATTGGGATTGTAGCTTCCTTTTAACATTGGAGGATTATGTTATACATAGATCATCAGTTTCATAGCGAGGTGAAGCCAGTGAAATGGGAGGACATTACTGAATTGCATCCAGGTCGTTTTGTGCTAGTTGAGGCAATTAAGGCGAGTTCCAATAATCAGCTACGTCAGTTGGAGGACATGTCAGTTATTCAAGACTATGATGACCCTCAAAAGGCATGGAGTGGGTATAAAGAGATGCATAAACTTCACCCCTCACGCGAGTTGTATGTTTTTCATACAAGTAGAAGCGATGTGGAAGTTGTTGAGGAGTTTTTCTCAGGAGTAAGGCAACGAACATGAAGCTAAAACTTATTAATGGCTTACCTATCATTTCCTTGACTGTAACTCATAATGAACGATCCATTGTTTTGAATAATATACTTTTCGATACAGGCTGTGCGGCAACTGTTTTTGATACCGATGCTTTAGAAACAATTGGCAGTGAAATTTTCTATGAGCAACAGGTTCCTGACTTTTTCATTGGACATATTGAATTAGCTGATTTCCCTCTTCAACTTGGTTCAATTCGAGAGCCCTATGGCTTTGACGGAATTATTGATTTCATGATGAGAGCCAAATGTAAAGTTGATTTTGAATCCATGAGTATAGCGTTTGAAAAGTAGCTGTATTCGTTAAAAAACAAACATAAAAGCCTTTCCCCATGCTTCATACTGAAGGATAGAGAAAGGCTTTTGTGTTACCCTCATTTTTAACTGCGGTTCGCAGGCTAAATCTTAAGTTCTCCGAGCTTGATTAGCTCTACAACTGCCTGCGAACGACCCTTAACATTGAGTTTCTGCATCACATTGGAGATATGGTTACGCACCGTTTTCTCGCTGATGAATAACTGCCCTGCGATGTCACGCGTTGTTTTGTCCTGAACCAGCAATTCGAATACTTCGCGTTCACGGTGGGTTAACAAAAATTTGCTTTTATGATGATCGATACCCTTCAATGTTCACCCCTCCTTGCTCGGGTTGTGTTGGTGTAACAAGGTTAAGGGGATACAGTCAACTCATCTTATGTAAGGTCAAGGGCGTTGGTTCAGTTTTAGAAGAAAAATGGGCTGCTTTTCGAATATGGTTTGTCTATATTGTCTGCATTCATCTACTTCTTACAAAATATGCCCTTGCATTGGGTATCCCCTCCGCAAAGGCACAATTGTTCATTCCACCGTCCTACCGATTCATGCGGTTCATCATGCCGCCATTATGGTTACGATTCATTAGACCATCGTGATTACGATTCATGACGCCATCACCCAGAATACCGTCACGGTTATGGGTATCACCTGCGTTCGTTGGGAAAATGCGCTCCACCATCGACTGGAACGTATCAATCATACCGCTGACTGGCTTACCATTGCGCAGATCAGTTGCATAGTTCTCCACCTGGCCTACGAAATCCGGGTTAGCAGACACATATACGTTCTCCACGTTTGGTGCAAACTGCTTGATTTTGGCTGAAATTTTACCTTTGATTTCCTCAGGTGTGTTGTCATCCGAACTGTCCATCATACGTGGACGCTCGCTTCTTGTGCCATACTGACTTTCGTTCATTGGGCGGGCTTTGCCGCTATCCGTCAAACCGCGCATCATACCGATTGTTCCCGTGCCCATCGTCCCATAAAGGCCGCGGTCATTGCCCATATGACTGCGGTCTGTTGCTGTGCCCGTATTAAGACCCGGAGCGATTCCGCTTGTGCTATACGGAGAGTTCGTACCTGACCCGCCATGAACACGCATCCCGCCCATATCCTCATTCATCAAGCCACCACGCATCGTATCGCTGGCATGGTTACGCATCGTGCCATTCAGACGACCGCTCGGTTGACCTGTCGATTTGCTACCCAGCTTGCCTGCATGACCATGAGCCAGACGCACAGCAACATAAGCATTACGGTCCGTTAACATGACGTGAGCAGACTCGACTTCTTTCATCTCAGTAATGCGCTTTGCAAGCTCATCGCTTGATCTCAGGTCTGTGACATTGTGCATCCGGTAACTTCTTGCGCGAATACCATCCATACCGTTGGTTTCAACGCCGTAACGATTGATACCATGGGCTTGCTCACGAACACTCTGGGTATGCATGTTATTATCGCGATTCCCACAACCTGTCAAGCCGGCCATTACAAAAATTGCAGTAGATAATGATAACGTAATCGCTGTTGCCTTTTTGACTGTTGGCATGTAATGTTCATCCTCCAATGTGGTTGGTTTGGTTCACATAGATAGGATGCTCGTATGAAGTTACCGATATGCTGAAAGGATATGGCACTTTAACCTGCCAAACTGACTCATTTTTATAGGTTTATGTATTTAACTCTGTACTTTTCCCCATGCAAAATAAAAAACAGCAGTGTTGCATGTACAGCAACACTGCTCTGTTCTAACTTACCTCACTTCTTCGAAGATGTCTGGGACGTTGCAGGCTTTGAAGACACAGTGGAGGTTTTGAGCTTCTCCGCATCCTTCTCCACTTCTTTCAGACCAGCCGCATCCATCGCATAGGCCCACTCTTCATCCGGAGTGATCACCCAGATCGTATCTGGCTCGGAAGAGGTCGTCAGCAACCGATATACCGTAGTCGTCTCTTTCCCGTTTACCTGTTGCTGGACTGACAAAGTGGATCGAGGAATCGCATCTTTTAATTCGGACGCCTTACGGACGTCATTGGCGGTAGTCAAATTTTTAATTTGACCGATCAGCGATATCGCATCCTCTGACTTAATGGATTTTCCATTGATCGTCCACGTATGTTCAGACGCCGTATCCCCTTCTGCTGATGCCTTCAGCATCCAGCTCGATGCTTCGCCTTCCCATTCCAGTGTACGCACATTAGATTCATCCATATTAAATGGAGTTGTATCCAGCAGTTGGCGGCGTGTGAGAGCAATGTTGGTCACCGCATCATTTTTCACAGCAACCACCGCTCCTGAATTCACCTGAACATAATGTGCATCCCCCGCAGGTAACTGGTTACCAATAGCAATCTTGAATTCACGCCCGTCTTTCACTTTGATATCCAGACGTGTAGCCGCAGTGCCCAAGCCGTACTTCTCAACATCCTTTGGCGACTCTTCGACAACCATCTCCTGGTCAGCACTACTCATCGCATCGAGCCAACTACCAACACTGTACTCATTAAGAGGATAGTTCTTCGGCTTAGTCATATGCCAGATGCCGTCCTTTAGTTCTAACGTTGACACAGCATCTGAATCTGAACCTGTTCCGGACTTATCTTCAGTCCCCTCATGCAGTGTAATCGCCTGAATATCTGCTGATGATATACCAAGAAGTTTGGCCTGCACGGCCTCTTCTTCTCGAAAATAATTCTGATTGGCCGCATACACCCAGCCTGCAATCAATATAACAACGACCACCAATGTTGGTATTAATTTTTTCATATCCGTCTGCGCCTCCACCATAAGAGTACACCGATGATCACAAAGATAAGCGGGAATGCCACAATCGCTACAAAAAAGATCGTTCTGGCCTGCTGACCATTCAGATACGCTATCTCATAACCAGCCTGTACACGTGGACGAATCGTCAGACCATCTTGTTTTTCACTTAAATAATTCACGGTATTCAAAATGAAATCCCGATTGCCGCCACTCGCAATTTCCGAATCCTGCATGAAAATGGACGACCCCAGAATGACGGCTTTGGGCTTGCCATCCAACGTATCCGCGGCATAACCGAGTTCGACAGGGCCTTGGATGTCCACCTCCTTGTCATTGTTCGTTTCATTTTGCAGCAAACCGCTAATATTGGTCTCTCCGTAACTTTCATTGGAGGAATGCATTAACGGAGACAGCTTGTATTTGTCCTGCTCCTTGCTGGTTAGTGCAATCGACAGAGACAGCATCGGGTACAGTTTGTTCTGAGCAAGCTTGTCTGTGATCGCATGACTTCCGTACTCAGGGGACACCCACAGCGGGCCCATTGTACTGGCTTGATTGTTATCCACCATAACTGCATGCTCATCAACTACGCCGTAGTCTGCGATCAATACGTCGATATTTTTCCAACTGGACTTCATATCTTCTGCAAAACCGAGGGATAATAACAGCTTACCTCCATTGCTCATATATGTCCGTACGGCCTTAAGCTCAGCATCACTCAGATCACGCTGTGGCCCAATAATAGCGAGTACATCGGCATCCTCAGGTACTTTACCAGCTTGATTCAGTTGCAACTCCTCTGTTGTGACATTATTCTGTTCCAGTGAAGATCGCAAAGTCCCCATCTGATCCAAACTCAGTTCTTCATGTCCGGTCAGGAATACCATTTTTTTCGTCTCCGTAGAGGAAAGGTTCATCAGTGCCTGTGTTAATTTCTCCTCACCCGTAAACTGGTAAGACCCGTCGCTACCGTCCCCGTTCGCAGTGAACAAGCTGGCAATATCAATGACCTTATGTCGGTCTCCTTGCTCCAGCACAATCGAGCTACCTGTGATCCCGTATTTGGAGGCAAGCGCAGGTTCCTGCGTCAAGTTGTACTGTTTCATTTTCAGCTTACTGCTGCGTTTAGTATATTCTTCAACCATATCCGCCACTTCGCGGTTCAGGACGGTATTGTTTGCATTTTCAACCGTTAACACGAGAATGTTGACATCATCTTTGACATTTTTGATCGCCGTTAGGGACTGGTCGGATAGTGTATATTGTTTATTCGAGGTCAGGTCGAGCTGGAAGCCGCCAAGCGAATTCAGGAACAGGGTTAGCAAAATAAAGATGCCAAGCACCGCAACGGACAAGACGGTACTGTTGGTATGACTTAACCATTTTTTCATCTTCTCACCTCCACCGCTTCCGTTCCACAATTTGAATACTTAACAATAAAAACACACCCGTAAGTGTGACATAATATAGAACATCCGGTCCGCTCAGCACACCTTTGGTAAAGTTGTCAAAGTGCTTTGTCAGCGCAAACGGATCAAGCCATTTCTGTAAAGTGGACCCCGTATTACCTGCGAATGAATCAAGCATCCACAAAACGAGCAACATAATAAAACCCGCCACCGCAGACACCATCTGATGCTGAGACAACGTGGAAGCAAACACTCCAATCGCCATCATGCTGGCACCGAGGAAGAACAAACCAAGTGCAGACAACCAGACGGATGTCAGATCCAGCTTCCCGTAGAAAGACATGATGAATGGATACACTAGACTGCACAGAATGAGCACGAGCAAAATGGCCAGTGAAGCCAAATATTTTCCGAAAATAATCTCGGTCACTCGTGTCGGTGAAGTCAACAGTAGCTCGTCTGTTCCCTGCCTGAACTCCTCTGCAACGAGTCGCATCGTTAACAATGGCACGACAAAAAGTAGCATGGACAATGTATCACCCAAGACCAGGCGATAGTCTACAATGCTCGGCTGAACATATACAAAGCTGGAGTAAAACAACAGACTCGTCATCAGCACGTATACGGCAAAAACAAAATAAGAGGTTGGTGACAGGAAATACGCCTGTAGCTCCTTGTTACAGATTGCCAGCATTCTTCTCATTGGCTTCCCTCCTCTGAACCCGGATTTGAGACCTTGGGATCAGATACGTCCTGCGCGTCTGCAGCATCATAGTTTTCTGGTTCGGACGTTGTTAACTTCAGGAATATTTGCTCCAAGCTCAGGTTTTCACGTTTCATCTCCAGAATTGGCAAACCTGCACCCGATAACAGATAAAACAGCTCTTCCCGGAAATCCTCGGACGTTTCCCCGGTGAGCCTTACGTGAACAGTAGAAGCTAGATGAGATGCTGTCTCTCCTGTATCTGGTGTACCGGTTGTCTCTGCTACTGAAGCCGCTGTATGATCTTCCCCTGCTAGTTCACTTGCTGTTGCTTCTGTGTTACCTTCAGAGGATGAAGACAACGAAGACGTTGATGATAATGGAATAACTTCACTTTTTGCCTTCTCCCAAGGATTCAGCACCTGTAGCAGTTGTTGCTCCGTTGCTTTGACTTCAAGGGACACTTTGAAACGCTCTCCCACTGCAGACCCAAGTTCCTGCGGAGATCCATCGAGCACAAGCCTCCCTTGATTAATAATCAGCATTCGGTTACATAGTGTGCTTACCTCAGGCAAAATATGTGTGCTAAGTAATACGGTATGATTTTCACCCAGTTCCCGAATCAAATCTCTAATCTCGATAATTTGGTTCGGATCAAGTCCAGAGGTAGGTTCATCCAGCACCAGCAGGTCTGGCTTATGTATGATCGCTCCTGCTAATCCCAGCCGCTGTTTATAACCTTTGGATAATCCGCGCACCAGTTGTTTTTCCCTGCCCTGCAATCCCAGCCTGCTGACCATCTCACTAATCCGAAGTTTGACCTCACGCGCCGGAACATCCCTCAGATTAGCGACAAATTTAAGATATGACTGCACCGTCATATCCGGATAAAGCGGCGGCGTTTCTGGAAGATACCCAATCTTCGAGCGAACACTACGCCCCTGATCATGGACCGATACACCATCGACCAGAACTGAACCTTCTGTTGGATGCAGATATCCTGTAATCATTCGCATCGTCGTCGTTTTGCCAGCACCATTGGGTCCCAGAAATCCAACGATCTCGCCTCGCTCCATGGTGAAGTCCAATTGGTGCACACCGCGTTGGCCCTCGTACACTTTGCTCACCTGTCTCACTTCGAGCACGTCCTTCATCCTTTCCCGTTAAAAATACCCATGTAGCGCGATTAAACACAACATGGGAAGTTATTTGTATGATATGGGATGTACGCTAGCCGCAGCTTAAGATCACTTAAAATAAAGCTTAATTTTTTTTGTCTAAATTGTGAACTTTCAACATTGTACCCACACCCCGCCCTTGGGTCATACGTAACATACAGTACAGGAGAATGAGCTCCTGACCAAAAGTCAGAGGGTGAATCGTGTGAAAGTATTGTTCACGTTCTATGTTCCCAGCGGCGGTGTGGATACGCTTAACCGACTGCGAACCGCTGTATTGAAACGTCATGGCATAGAGGCACATCTATTGTATTTGAATACAGGCTCAGGCTTGCAGAATAACAGTGATACTCGTATTTTCACCGCATCCAGTGACCAGGATATTCATCATCTAATCCACAGTCAGCACTATGATGCCATTATTACCACTTCGGATATTGCCATGCCTGGTCGTTTGAGAGGACTGGGTTACAAAGGTCGGATCATTTTTGAAGCACAAGGTCTGGGCACGCGAGAACAAGCACTGGAAACCATTGAAATGGCTGTCCCCTACCTTCAAGCTCATTGCGATGCTGCTGTAATACCCCCAACCGATCATCTGCTGGATATGTTCATCCATATTTGCCCTTGGCTTCATCGTTTTGTCATCCCCAACATGCTGGATACGGATGCTTTTGCCCCGATCACTGTGGACACTCCGCCTTACCCGGTTCTTGCGTGGGTCGGACGTCTGGAGCACAACAAAAACTGGCGTGAGTTCCTCGAAATTTCCCATGCGATTATTAAAAAGAAACCAAAAGCCAGGCTGTGGCTCTTCCACGATCCCACCTTGGCTAATCCGGAAGATGAGGTCATGTTTCGGCATCTGCTCGCCGAGTATGGATTAGAAGATCGCATCGGGATCTTTGTGAACGTTCCCCACTCGGAAATGCCAACCTTCTATTCCATGGTTGCTGCTTCAGGAGGGATTATGTTATCCACTTCTTTACTCGAAGGTTTCGGTTATGCCGTAGCCGAAGCCATTAGCTGTGGTTGCCCTGTACTCAGTACAGATTCGGATGGCGTTCGTTCATTTATTACTCACAACAAAACGGGTAAATTCTATCCGATTGGCGATGTGCATGCCGCAGTAAACGAGGCAATGGATCTAATGAACAACAAGAAACTTCGGGAATATATTCGTATCCAGGGAAGACAGCATCTGAGTATATCCTTTTCACCCGACCGATACGCAGCCTCTTTCCGCGAAATGATGACGGCTTTGAGAATTTTTCATTGAGCACGATGGGTATGCAAAAAGGCAGTCCAGAGAGCATATGCTTCTGGACTGCCTTCAATTTATTGCATACTGCCTTTGTCAGGCAGATACCTATTAATGTCCCATCATCATTGCAGGGTCAGGACTATCTCCTGTCTGCAATTCCGGTTCCGATTCAGCTACACGCTTTGGTTTACGCAGAATCAGACTAAGCACACAACCGAACAGCGCAATGCACGCTGCGAGGAAAAACGTATCATTGAATCCGCTCACCAGTCCGTTTACGATATCCGCTTTCTCCGTACCCATGGTGTGACTTGTCACACGAGAGGTAAGAAACCCGGTAAGACCTGCTACCGCAAAGGATACCACGACCTGCTGCGCAGCAGCTGTC
Source organism: Paenibacillus cucumis (ex Kampfer et al. 2016) (assembly GCF_019748695.1). Taxonomy (NCBI): domain Bacteria; kingdom Bacillati; phylum Bacillota; class Bacilli; order Caryophanales; family Paenibacillaceae; genus Paenibacillus; species Paenibacillus cucumis (ex Kampfer et al. 2016). Next base: position 16,010 of record NZ_JACLIC010000044.1, read on the forward strand.
AGAGGTGTCACACGTGCCACCAGTTTGCGCGGTGCCGCATTCAATACGTGTGTGTTCAGTGGCATCATGGACAAGCCCATACCAAATCCCATCATAAGCAAGGCTGTAATAATAAGACCCAGCCCTGTCGTAGCTGTAATCGAGGACAAAATAAACAACGCTCCTGAAATAATACCCAGACCTACAAAGGCCAGTGGTCTTGCTCCAATCTTGTCAAACAATCGGCCACCCAGTGGCATGGAAATCCCGGAAGCCAGCGCTTGAGGCAGCAGGATTAGTCCTGTCTCGAGTGCCGTGTATCCTTTGATCTGCTGCAAGTAGAGCGGGATCAGAATCATGGAGCCGAACAATGCCACTTGGGCTACCCAAGCTAGGACAATACCTCTGGAGAAGTCGGAAGAGGTAAACACCCGAAGCTCAAGCAACGGATTTTTTTGACGAAGCTCTACGATAATAAACAGGATAAGCGCTACACCGCCAACAATAACGCCCGTAAGTGTTGTCGCAGACGTCCAGCTCGTGCCGCCTTCACTTACACCGTAAGCCAGCATGGAGAAAGCAATCGGTGCAAGGATCATACCCAGCAAATCCAGAGCAGGTGTAAGGCCGCGGTCGGTATCCGGTAAGAAGCGAACACAGAGTATGAAAGCCGCAATACCAATCGGCAGGTTAATCAGGAAAATCCAGTGCCAGCTGACCGATTCAATAAACCAGCCGGACAATACCGGACCGAGCGCAGGAGCAAGCAGCATCGGAATACCGAGCATACCCATAATGGAACCTCTGCGTTCTGGCGGAGCCAGACGAAACACCATGGCCATCCCGATTGGAGCAACCATACCTCCGCCAAGTCCTTGAATGACACGAAATAAAATCAACTGCTCTGGTGATTGAGCAATCGAACACAATACAGAGCCAAGGGTAAACATGGCAATCGTGAATAAAAATACTCTTTTGGCCCCGAAACGGTCGGTCAGCCATCCTGCTAGTGGAATTACAGCGGACAAGGCGAGTGTATACCCTGTAACTGTCCATTGAATGGTTTTCAGGTCTGTCTCGAAGTACTGTACCAGATTTGGAATAGCTACGTTAACGACCGTGCTGTCCAGAATGACCATAATCATGCCGACGATAATCGATAGAAGAGGCAGAATAATCGTCTTAATTGAAAATTCTTCTGTCTCCTGTGGTACTGATGTTTGTTGTTTCACGCATTCACTCTCTTTTCCGGCGTCGCAATGGCTTCAGGATGATCGGGCCTGCGGACTGCCTATAATGACGATTGTTTCAAACCATCGTTTTAAATCATTGTTTTAAACTTTCGTTTTATACTGGTTTAATTTTAATGAAAATACCTTTGCTGTCAAGCTATTTTTCAAGGCACCGTTTTATATAAAAAAACGACAAAAAAAGAAGCAGGCCTCTCGCCTGCTCCGTATCGTTGTGTACACATTAATCAGCAAGTTTGATCATCTGATGCTCCGACAATACGCCGATGAGCTGTCCATCCCCGCTGCGACAGTAGATTCGAATCAACAGATGGTTTGGTACTGAACTATTACTTATGATTTTCAACTCACAGATTTCGCCGGACACATTCAGATTATGAATGACATAGCTATTTGCTGCCGTTCCGGAGCCTGGGTTTACATGAAATAAGTTTCGGTACATTTCTCCGTAAATTCCGCCTACTCCAACGTATACATCTGTTCCTTCCCCATCTCCAACATAAGCAACTTCCACATCCATATATTTCACAGGAATAAACGTTTGAAGCAAATTCTCATGCATCTGGATGATATATACGGCCATCTTGTATCCCTCCTGCGGAGCCTGAATTCTTCGCAATTCTCCCTGTAGACAGAATATGTTTCTTCTCGTCCATTGGCATGTACAGTCACCTAATTTTAAGGATTGCAACGGATGCCCGACCTGAACTCCCGTTTATTTCATAGAATAACAGGATAGGAGTTCGGCCTGTGCAGGCCGCGACAAGGAGGTCATTATGAGAGTTCTGCTCGTTACGTATTGGGAACTTACACATATGGGAGGCATCTGGACATATATTAAACAACTCGCCGACAGACTCGGTGCCCTCGGTGTTGAAGTGGATATCATGGGCACAAACAGCGCCAAAAATGAAGTATATGTTCGTAATCTCAATCGTTCTTTCTCGAAAGATCTGGTATGGCCCATGTTGCAAGCCAAGCTTAACCCAAACGACCTTCCACAATTCACAGCTGACTCACTGCTGGCTTATTACGAATTGAACAGATATGCTTTTGAGATGGCTGCTTCCTATCTTGGCGTGGAACAGTATGACGTTATTCATGCTCAAGACCCTGTTGCAGCTGTAGCGATCAAACGGATTATGAAGCGAAACATACCGCTCGTTACAAGTTACCATGGAGCTCTTGCTCGCGAAGCGTTCTACGATGAGCAAAATTCCAATCCACAGTTAACACTATCTGCCTATTTGCAATCCAAACGCGGACGTTATTTCCTCTCACTGGAGCAACGCAGCGCGGCGCAATCTGAATTGATTCTGGTGTCGAGTCACTGGATTAAAAGCACGGTGACTGAACTCGGCGTGCCGGAGTCCAAATTCAGACAAATTCCGTATGCTGTCGATCTGCCGAATTATCGTAAAGCTGCCGCTGCCAGGTTCCCTCATCGCGCACCTGCGGGCAAGAAGGTTATTGCTTTTACCGGAAGACTTGAATATATCAAAGGGGTTCATGTGCTGATCAAGGCGCTCGCCAGCCTGAAGACCAAACGTTCGGATTGGGTGTGCTGGATTGCAGGAGAAGGCAATCTGCTGGATGAGTTACGTGGTCAGGCTTCTAACGCTGGTATTGCCGAAGATATCATATTCTGGGGCAAGCTGGACAACATCCCTTCTTTTCTCAAACAAGCGGACATTTATGTGCAGCCAAGCCTTCAGGACACACAGCCTTTTTCTGTTACCGAAGCACAGCTTGCAGGCGTTCCCGTCATCGTCAGCGGCACAGCGGGCATGCCCGAAATGGTTGAACCGGGGCACACCGGGTGGGTCGTTCCCACGCAAGATGCCGATTCACTCAGCGAGCTGCTGCATGCGCTGCTTGAGGATGATGCAACTCGCAAAAAGGTAGGAGCCGCCGCCAAATCATGGGCTGAACAGCATCGCTCCTTGGAAGAAATGGGATTACGTACACTGGATGTATATCAAGAAGCGATCTATAGAGGAGGACTCCGGGCATGACCTTGCTTGTTCCAAGTGATCTGTATAATCGCTGGTTTTCCGTTCCCGTCTCCACGCCCCACATTGAGGTGGATTACGAGACGATGAACGCACTTATGCAAAAGCTTCCGAAAGGATATGTGTTTCCCGATCCGGTATCCATGGTTATTTTGAATGAAAAGGACTAAAAAATTACTCTCCGAGTAGCCTCTTCAAGGCTAATGTGCAAGCATTACAAAAAGAAGCCACAGATCTAAATCTGTAGCTTCTTTTTTTCATAATCTACTCATACCTCAACACTTTTTCTATTTAGTCGGATGCCAACTTTGAATACATATACAGATCATTAAACGTATCCATCGAACCTGGTTCTGATCCACTTCCTGCTCTCTCGTAACCTCTCAGCGTTCCTTCCCGCGTGAAATCTAGCTTCTCCAGCAGTTTAATAGAGCTCACGTTACGGGGATCAACTTTTGCTTCAATCCGATTGAGTTTCAAAGAAGAGAAGCCGTGAGTTAATAGAACAGATACAGCCTCCATTGCATACCCTCTACCCCAGTAAGCTTTGGCCAGATCGTACCCGATCTCGGCTCTAGCTTGTTCATTATCAAGATAGTTATAACCGCAGGAGCCCATGATCACACCCGATTCCTTTTCAATAATGGAGAAGCGGATAGCCTTCTTTTCCTCAGCCAGATCAGCGAGCAACTGAATCATCTCCAGCGCTTGTTTTTCATCCGAGAACGGGGAAATATTCATAAACATGGCGACCTCTGGGTCAGACCATACCTGAAAGAGCTCAGTCGAGTCGGAAGCTTTCATTTGACTTAAATGTAGTCTTGTCGTGTGTAATTCGGTAATCAATACGTTAACCTCCATTATTAGTAGTTAATAGTCCGGTTATCCAATATTGATATCTGCGCATCATTCAGTCCCTTCTATGTACAAGTCACCGTTCATTATACAGGAATTTCGCTATCTCATCCTTTTCAAAAAAAGAGCGAATACCTGAGTAGCATCTTCCACTGCTGCTCAGGTATTCGCTCCTCATACTCCGTATTTTAGCTAATCATCCTGCTGATCCATGTTGCTCTGCTAGATAGACCTACAATTGCAATCGTCCATCATTTCCAATACCCGCCAACGTGCAACAAATTAAGCAGGATTGGACGGTGTTTCTCCTGAACACGTTCCATCTCCGCGACCAGTTCCTTGAAATGACGTTTCGTGCCCATCGACTCGTGCAGCCGGTAACACATCAGTGGTTCACTAAAGTAGAACAGTTCATACAGCGGGAACAGCCTTAGCCACATCTCATAATCATGCGTATACCGAAAATCCGTGTCGAACACCCCAAAGCGCTCAAACGCCTCCATCTCCACCATTACGGTGCAGCCATTAATCGGGCAGCCTTCCATCAGTACCTGTAACATCTCCAGACGGCTTCCCACCTCAGGCTGCACCGTATCCAGCCATTCACCATGTTCATTGATGTAATGATACGCCCCATGACAGAACGACGCTTTGACATCAAGCATAAACTTCAGCTGTTTTTCCACCCGATTCAGCAGCATCACATCATCCGAGCTGAGCCAAACAAAATAGTCTCCTGTTGCATGTTTGATGCCTTCGTTAAGTGCGGTCGCTGTGCCGCCATTCTCTTTGCGAATATAATGAATCTCTTCCATAAACGGCTGTAGCCGCTCCACATGTTTGGTCGACCCATCATCCACCACGATCACCTCAATATGCGGATACGTCTGGTGAAGGGCACTGTGAACGGCCTGCTCGATATACGGACAATTATAAAAAGGAATCACGATCGAAACCTTCGGCTCCATCCGGGCATCCCCTTCCTCCTCAAATCTCTGCAAACTGTTGCGTCTCCTCCAGTATATGAAGGTTTCTACCGGCCGTATCGGGCGTTCATAGCAGGGTTAACGTACATTTTGTAGCATAGCGCAGAACCGTCACAGCCTCCGGCACTTTCATACACATAGAGCTCATGATTATGCGTACGTCCCGTTCTCTGCCCCTTCTCTCTCTTACAAAAGGCTACGCCAAAGAAGCCGTTAATCAGCACGCAAGCGTGGCTTCATAACGGCCTCCTTCGCTACCCGCCAAGCGTAGCAATACGCTGCAACAACGGTTCGCGGTACCTCGACCAGACCATGGACGCTTCTCTGCCGATCACGTCCGCATGACGCACCGATCCCATCCCCCCATGCCAGCGATACGCCGTTAGCGGCTCATTCAGGTACGGGAAGCGATGACCATTAAGCAGCATTCGCAGCCATAGATCCAGATCATGCGTATAAGGCAACAGTTCATCAAACAGCCCTACGCCGCTGAATAGATCCTTACGAATCATGACCGTGCATCCGTTGACCGGATTACCGCCATTAAAACGGCGTAGACAATCCAGTTCAGACATCGGCTCAGGCCCGCCATGCATTTTGGTCACCGCCGAATGTTCATTGATATAGTGAAAATTCGTATGGGAGACCAGAACATTTTCACGTTGCATGAATTCAAGCTGGTAACGAATTTTATCAGGATAAAAGAAATCATCTGAGCTCAGCCAAGCCACATAATCCCCCGAAGCATGCCGAATGCCGTGATTCAGTGCAGAGGCGGTGCCGCCGTTGCTTTTGCCAAGTACATTAATCCATGGGAGATAGGGCTGGAGCAGCTCCGCATGTCTTGTGGAGCCGTCGTTAACAACGATAATCTCGACCTCTGGATAGGTTTGATCCAGTGCACTCTGAATTGCCATTGGCACATAAGGACAATTGTAGAACGGAATCACAATCGATACACGCGGATTCATCCTGTTGTCCTCCCTTGCTGGGTACGAACATCACTCAAAATATCGCGTAGTGATGCCTCAAATGAGATCTGCGGTTGCCAGCCCAATTTGCGCAGTTCCGACATTTCCTCTTGTTTCCCTGCTCCATCCGGCCCAGATGAAGTACCATCCCAGCGGATCGGTACTTTGGCTTCTGTCATCGACATCAACAGATCAGCGATCTCGCCAAGGCTCCGTTCCACCCCGGACACCACCGGATATACGGTTCCGCTGGTGCCATGCACCAGTAAGGTAGCATACGCGCGAACCGCATCCCGTACATCCAGAAAATCACGTGTATTATCTCGCCCGGATAGACGAAACGCTTCTGTTTTGCCCGTCTGCTCACAAGCAACCACATGGCGGGCAAGCAGAGAGCAGATGCCCGTAGAGGGCCCGGCACCAATCAGATTACCCGGTTCTGCCAGCATGATCTGCTGACCGAACAGGGACTTCCAAGACAGTGATACCATCTCTTCCAGCGCCTTGCTCAAGCTGTATGGATGTGGTGGCTGGGGTATGCGCCCAGGTTCCGGTGTGTACTTGAGTCTGGACCCTACAATTACCGTTCTCGCCTTCGGACAGATGCGTAGAGCATCCAGCAGGTATAGCACCGCCATTACGTTCGTTTCTAGCACTAACAGTGGATCAGCCCAGGAATCCGGTACCGAGTTTTTGCCAGCGAGATGAAGCACATAATCCGGCTCGATCTCCTGAATCAGTTCACGAACTTGTTCCTTATTATTGAGATCACAGACATATACGTCCACGTTTTTACCAAACGAATATACATCCGGCCGCCTTACAACGGCCACAACATCCGCACCGGCACCTTGAAAATAGGTTACAGCATGTCGTCCTGTAAAACCGGAGGCGCCTGTAATCAGTACTTTTTTGCCCGTCAGCTCTGCTCCATCCATAATGCCAGCTCCTTCAGCATAGTTGAATAGTCCGGCAGGTTTGTCTTCACATCCTCACGGGTGGATACCAGCGTGCGATCCTGAACCATGCTATCATCCGGTATAATCTTCACATCCTGTTTATTCCAGACCTGCTGGAACAATACAAGCAGATCATGTTTGCTGACTGGTGCAGGATGAGCAAGATGGATCAGGCCACTGACTGGAGAATCCAGATAATGGTCTACCCATTTGGCAAGTTCAAGTGTGGTTACGCCATTCCAGAAGACACGTGTGTACCCGCCGACCTCACCCGTGCTGGACATAAACCACTGCATCAGACCGATACCACCCTGCCGGATTTCAGGTCCAATAATGGACGTCCGTATCGTTAGATGCCCTTCATCCTGTACTTCACCGAGTGCTTTCGTAATCGCATAGGAGGACGTACCGTCCGTCACATCGTCCTCCCGATATGCTCCGCGATCACCGCTGAATACACAGTCTGTGCTGATATGGATTAGACGTGCACCAATGGAATCGGCCATCCGCCGCAGGCGATGCGGCAGAAAACCGTTGATATGATAGGCACCAATTTTATCTTCATCCGCGAAGCTGTTCAGCACACCAACCGCGTTAATGATGACGTCCGGGTGCACCGCTTCTACAAGCCTGTCGACCATGAAGCTGTCATTCACATCCAGGATCAACCCATTCGGATCAGTCACGTCCCGCGTGGTGTAGAAGACGCTGTGCACACCTTGACGGCGGAAATAGTCGACCAGAATATGGCCGGCCATTCCGTTTCCCCCAAGAATCAGCAGCTTCATGATAGAAACCCTCCGCGCTTCAAAATTTCACGAATCTCTTCTTTGGTCATAAGTTGGTGCTCGGAACTAAAGCTGCTGTATGGCACCGGTGGGCAGTTGGTGTAATGTTCACGCAATCCTGGAATGCCGAGCGTAGGCAAAATCACCAGATACTGTTCGTCGTAGACAACCGTCGTCATGCTCTCGAATTCACTCATCAGAATTTCATGGATTTTCTCACCTGGACGAACGCCGCGTTCTACAATCGCTACGTTTTCAACACCGGAATCTTCAATGAGAACCTCGGCAAGATCGACAATCTTGCATGTTGGCATCGTCATAACAAAGATTTCGCCGCCAACACTTTCTACCGAGGCTTTGAACAGAAGTTTGATCGCGTCCTTAAGTGTAAGGAAGAACCGGGTCATGCCCATATCCGTAATGGATACCTGGCCTTTTTGGCGAATCTGGTTTTTGAACAGATGCACTACACTGCCGTTGGTGCCGAGCACATTGCCGCCCCGTACCGTGACAAACTTCGTATCACTATGAAGCAGGTTCGCATAAACAATCAATTTCTCACCGATCGCCTTGGTCATTCCATAGAAGTTCGAAGGATTGGCCGCTTTGTCGGTCGAAATATAGATGACTTTTTTCACTTTATTTTCAATCGCCGCTTCAATGACATTCTGTGTGCCGATCACATTTGTTTTGAGTGCTTCATACGGCTGGTCTTCACATACCGGTACATGCTTGAGTGCAGCCAGATGGAAAACATAGTCCACATGCTGGCAGGCTGCCGTCAAGGCATCCTTGTCACGAATATCACCAATGCGGAAATGAAGGCGCGGGTCTTCAAAATCACGACTCATCGCTACCTGACTGGACTCGTTGCGAGAGTACACAATAATTTCTTTTGGCTGCTGGGGCAACAGTTGAGCGACAAGCTCATACCCCCATGATCCCGTACCGCCAGTCACGAGTATACGCTTATTTTCAAACATGCATTTTCCCTCCAAGCAGAAATTTGACCACTTTACTGGACACATCTGTTGCCTTGTAACCTTGCGGACAATCCCAGTCATTTGGCAGTTTTGTCATCACGTTCACACAATCCGCAATGCGCGCGGCATCCAGGCCGGAAACCACATTGCTGCCACAGTCTACCGTTTCCGGACGTTCTGTCGTGCGACGCATCGTTACGGTAGGCACCCCCATGATGCAACATTCCTCCTGAACCGTTCCGCTGTCTGTGAGCGCACAGCGTGCATGTCGCTCCAGCATGACAAAGTCGAAAAATCCAAACGGCTCATGGAATTCCACCAGCGGATGCATCTCCAGCTGCAGATGTTCAGCAATACGAATCGCTGTTCGCGGATGAATGCTGCATATCACGCGTTGCCCATGTTCCTCCGCGACTTGATTTAGCCCTTTCATAATCTCCAGCAGATGAGGAGGGTGATCGACATTTTCAGCTCGGTGAGCGGTAACGAGAAAATATTGTCCGGGCTTCAGCTTGAGTTTTTTCAAAATTTTGCTGGCATTGACCTGTGGACCGTAATGTTCCATTACCTCGTAAATCGGATTGCCCGTAAGCACAATGCGGCGGCTAGGCACACCTTCACTGACAAGATGTTTCTTACTTTGTTCGGTGTATGGCATGTTAATGGTCGAGATCGCATCAATCACGCGGCGGTTTTTCTCCTCTGGTACATCCAGATCGAAGCAGCGATTGCCAGCCTCCATATGAATTACCGGAATGCCCATACGTTCAGCAAGTACCGCACACAATGCACTATTGGTGTCTCCAAGCAGGAGCAATTTGTCAGGCTTCTCTTGCTGAATTAAATCTTCCATTTGAGTAAACATGGAGGACAGCTGTCGCCCCAATGAGGCAGCCTCATCCTGAAGAACGTAATCCGGGGCACGCAGACCCATTTCCTTGAAAAAAAGACCGCTGAGACTTTCTGTGAAGTTCTGTCCCGTGTGCACCAGAATATGTTTGGACGCATACTGGTCCAGCTTGGAAATGATCAGGCTGAGTCGAATAATCTCAGGTCTCGTACCCAGCACCGTCATGATCTTCATCGTCATCCCTGCCTTCTGTCGTGTGTTAGAAACCCCTTTTCTTGTATTAAAGTCCCTCTCTTTTAACGTGCATTATGAACCTTGTCTATTACCGTGACTTGGAACCTTTGCGTGCCGTCCGGCTACGTCGTCTGTTCCTGGGAGAGCGTCTGCGAGTGGACAAATTCGAGGCAGATGTGTGCCGCCTTTTGACTTTACGAGTACGAGCCGAACGGCTCTTCTTCCCGGTTTGAATCGTTCGTTTCAACTCTTTGAGCTTGCGGCGAGAAGTGGGAACCTGTTTTTTACGATGGCGTTTACCTACAAGAATTTCTGGCTCAGTCCGTTGATCTTCTTCGCGGGGTTTCCCTGCCCCCTCTCCCTGCTGTGTTACGGTTATCGGAGGCAACGAAGAACGAGGAAGAAGCTGTACAATACTCTCTGGAAGCAACAACGTTCGAATAAGGGCCGGATCGGGATTCATCACTGTACGCAGTCCGCCTTCTCCCCACGCCAGCACAGGACCACTCGGTGGCTGGATATATGTGAACCATCCGGGAAAACGCAATAACCACTGTGTGACCATCGTATGCAACTTCACCCGGTAGGTTTCGATTCCGTACAGCTTTTCCGCTTCTGTCCGGTTACGCCATCCGGTATCGGAAGCAAGCTCGGGATCATTCAGTAATGTCGTAGCCAGCGTAACGAGTGAATCACTATCCCCAGGCGGAGCCAGAAATGCACCGCTACCTACGGATTCCATCAATTCACTGAGGCCACCCTGGGCAAAAGCGATGACTGGTTTGGCAAAATAAAGCCCCTCCAGCGCAGTCATACCGAAGCCTTCTTTTACCATGCTGGGAATGACCACAATATCCATTGCGGAGTAGGCCAACGATACATTTTCCTCAAACGTGGTAAACGTAAAGCGCCTTGCATACCCGGAGCGTTTCACCTGATAAACACATTCGTCGTAATACTTTTTGTCTGACGGTGCGCCTATGATCCAGAAGCGACAGCGTGAATGGGCCTCACACAGCTTCAGTGCCATATCAACAAAGGGTTTTAATCCTTTGGCATCATATATAAAGGAAGAAATATAACCGATACAGGTGTGCGAAGACTTGAATCTAAGCTCCTTACGTTTTCGCTCACGCAGATGAAGCCAGCGGTCCGGTGCAGGCAGAGCAGGCTCCCATGTCGGAGGAATAATCGTCACCCTGTCACTCATACCTGCTTGTTTGAACGGTAACGCTGCCGTCTCGGAAATCCCGATAATCCAGTCTGCATACCGGCCAATCATCTGGATCGTTTCAGGTGTATGCTCATTCGTTTGAATAATCTCGGTAATTTTCCAGATGACTGGAATCCCGAGCGATTTTGCCGCTACAGCAGGCATGACATTCACGCAGGTATTAGTCAAAACCATATCCGGCTCGTGACTTCGGATCAGCCAGAGCGCATCCTGAAATGCCGGAGTGTGCCGCAGATGTTCCGCATCTTGTGCAATCCCCTGATACGGTGTGTACACACCATGAAGCATCGGCAAATTACATATATGAACCTGAATGCCAAACCTTCGTGCGAGCCCGGTAAGTTTCCCTTCCTGCGGCGCAACAAGCACACATTCAAAGATCGTGCCAATCTCTCTCATAAAATGAAGCAAAAGCTTCTCCGCTCCTGTAATACTGCGGGTATTACACACATGGGAAAACAGCATCAGTTTTGGTTTCATTGCCATGGCCGCACACGGACCCCGTATACAACAGCCAAGCTGATACGGGGCACTGTGCACACCTCCTCCTGGCCGAGATTAAGGGAATATAATGCTTAGCAACTCATTGATTCTTCGATCATACGTGTGATCTTTTAATGTCCGTTCAAGCCCACGCAGGGCAATCTCACGCCGCTCTTTCTCATGTGCGAGGTAATAATCGACTTTCTCAAGCATTTCTTGCGGTGAAGAATACGTTTCGATCTCTACCCCTGGTTTATAGAAACGCGCCAGATCGTCGCGCGCATCGGTTAACTGCAATGTTGTGCTGGCGGCAATCTCGAACGTTCTCGGGTTTGGTGAGGCTGGCGGAATTTTGATCTGATTATTGTTGACTGAGTCATCCTCATGGGAGCGATGCAGATTGATAACGATTTTGGTGCCGTTGTACACATCATTTGTTTCTTGAGGACTCATCCAGCGACCCAGCTCAATTTTCTCGCCATAAGCCGTATAGTCAGGCAGTCGATCCCACCAGATGCCGTTAAAGACTGTATTATGTGACATGAGTTGCGGCATAATCGGGTTGAAGAAATATACGCGGTTCCAGTATGCCGAGCCGATAAAGCTGACATCTCTTTTCAGTGGGGAAGGGGTTGTGATTGGGAAGTAGTGGTTCGTAAAAGCGGCAAAAGGCATATAATGCACGGATGCGCAGCCATGCTGGCGATACAGTTCTACACAATTCAGTTCCAGTGTGAATACATGATCATAATGCTTCACGATCTCCAGAGTCATATCCGTATAATACGGATCATCTGTGAGCCAGATCGCCGTCTGAATACCCGCTTGGCGTATGGCATCGATCTGCTCGATAGGGATATCCATCCCGTCCAGCACAAGCACCAGGTTAGGACGGGTTTCCAGTGCAACTTGAGAGACCGGCTGGCGAGGATCAGACAGCGTCACCTGAGCAACCATCCCCTGTAGCGTAGACATAATGGCTTCATCCAGCGGAGAGTAAGGGAAGCCTTTACCCGAAGAAACATAGAGCACATGAAGTTGCCGGAAAGGTAGCGGCTCCTGAGCACAATTTACAATATAGTTGGCGCGGCCCCGCAGATACCCTTCTTCTTTGCCTGCGTCAAATCCGGCCTGCCTTCCATCTTTACGAGCCTGATCTGCCAGGCTGAGTATAGGTGGTTGATGAACCTTTCTGGTTTTACGGTGTTTGATAGACATACCGCCACTCCTTTTTATTTGGGATAACGTTGCTTCCTGAGGTTGCCCTTCCACTGAAGAGACACTACAGATGTCCTAACAACTCGGTAATGCGGCGGTTAAACGTATGACGATTCATGGTAGTGAGCAGACCTCGCCAAGCGAGAGTCTGGCGTTCTTCTTCATGATGCAAGTAATAGTGGATCTTGCGCTGCAATTCTGCCGCTGAGGAGAACGTTTCAATGTCATACCCTGGCTGATAATAACGGGGCAAATCTCCGCGAGTATCGGTAATCTGCATCGTGCCACAGGCACCGATCTCATAGGTGCGCGGATTGATCGATCTCCCCTGTAAATGATGGGTGTTTCGATTATCCTCACCATTCTCGCAAGTTCGGTGTACGTTAATCACGATTTTGGCGCCATTGTAATAATCAACCGTTGCCTCCGGGTCAATCCATCCTTCGTGAATGAACTGCCCCAGTACATCCAGCCGTGCCAGCCGATTCCACTGACTTCCGGCAATGAACACTTTTTTATCCGCAAGGTAAGGTGCAAGCTGATTAAACAGATCAATCCGGTTCCAAAATCCAGTGCCAATAAAGCAAACATCGTATTGATATTGCGGCTCGGTGCGGCGCGGATGATACATGCCTGGATTTACTGCCAGTGGCATGTAAATGACCCGCCTTGCTCCCTGGTTTGTGTAGAAGGGTACAGCTGCCTCTTCATGAGTAAACACGATGTCGTAATGCTGACAGATGGTCGCAGTATCCTCCGTGAAATAGGGATCATCGACAAACCATACCGCCGTTCGAATCCCCAGTTCACGTATTCCCTTCACCTGCTCCAGGTGATTCTCGGGAAATACGTGCAGACCGTTCATCACAAGAACAACATCAGGCCGGTGTTGGCTGGCTTCTTGCAACATCGCTGCTGGCGATCCAACAACGCATTCTCGAACCGACTGTTGCAGTGCCAGAATGACACCCTGATCAATGGCATCGAATCCCTGCGGGATATACAGTACCTTCATGTCCCGCAGGGTCGGTTCGAACGGTTGCACCCGCTCCATGATGGCCTGACAGCCGCCAAACCTGCGGCCTTCTGCATATCCGCCGCGGTAGGCCGCCTCCGCTTCAGTCAGCGGGCGGTGTCTTCGTTTTGCCACATTCTTCACCCTGTCTTCCTTCAAGGAGATCTCATTCCTGACTCTCCACGAGATTGGTCTTCCCTCTAAAGGATATGCCTCGGGGTCAGATGCATCATGGACGGGTGTCCTGCAAGGCTCAAAATTGGCGTCTGCCCTCCATGTTCGCCTGCACGGGCATGTCCGCTACTGCGGTCATGCAAATAGCCCGGAGGGATCTGTCCCTCCGGGCTGTAGCCTTAACCTGTATATTCTCCATAAGCAATCATCGAGATATGGTTGTCATTCGCTTTTTTCTTTAGCCGAAATATCCGGATCATCTGTATCTTTTATAGCATTGTCAGTATTAGCTATGTCTTGAACAACTCCATCGATTACTGCGCTTTGTATGCCAGTTGATGTCCGTCCTCGAATCCCTTGGCGAAACCCGCGTTGAATCCCTCGTTGTACGCCTCGTTGTATCCCTGACTGTACGCACTGTCCGGGTTTGGATCGGTAGGGGTAACCGGGGCGACAGGTCGAACAAGTTTTTTGTTCCGGTGCCTCTGCACCGTACGTTTCTTTTTTTTCAGCCACGCGCTACGTCCTTTGCCAGTGCGCTTGTGAACGACACGTTTAGATTTCAGCGCACGCAACTTGCGGATCTTACGCAAGCGGGCACCACGCGCTAATAAAGCACGTTTGGATTTTAATCTGGACTTCTTTTTTAACATATCAGCATTCCTCCTGTAGGTCCCCGGCGGTACGAACGACACATCCGGGGTCTTTGAGCCAAGGCAGACCCGGCTCCCCATGGCGAATTCGGGCCAGCCTGATCCCCGTGATCATACGAGACATCTCTTCCTGATAACGACTAAGCAGACGTATATTCTCCGCGAGACTGCGAGCGGATACTTCCGAATGAGAAGACACACTGGCTACACTGTCCAGAATGCGGGCGAGCGCCTGCTGACTATGTGCAATCGATTCGATGAGTGCCAGTTTGACCTCCTGCTCACGCTGCAACAGACTCATTTTCCCAGATCCCCGAGATCCATGCCGCCAAACATGCCCCCGTCCATTCCGCCGCCATCTTCGCTGTCATTCTGGACCATCACAGCTTTAAGGTTGTTGCACAGTCCCGTTTCCATGCGCGTTAATCCTTCCAGCAATTCCACCAGTTGCTCATGCATTTTAAGAGGTTCACCAACCTGATCGCCATGAGTTAAAAAGCTGTCCCCGTTCAGATGATTCAGCGTCCAATTCCGTACTTTTTCCGCCTCAATGGCTTTGGCTTCCAGAATTAACGCAATGTTCCACTGCATTTTGGCTGCAGCATCCAGCATTAGAATGAGACTTTGTTCTCTGCTCATGTTTCATCACCCGCCTTCCGGGCCTATTCTTCCTCTTGTACCGCGATCTCCCGCATAACCTGGGTCAGCGTCTCAGCCACAGCTTCTTCCAGATCCGCAAGCCCTCCCAGGTAGGAGATAATGCTTTTGTTAATCTGTCCCGAGCTGTCCAGCAAACCTTCAACCCCATCTAGTTCCGGCTCGTTATCCGGCAAATGGTGAATGATCTCCGACATGCGCACAGCAACCTGACGTTTGGCGTCCAATACCCGTGCAATCTGCTGGTGGGAATGCGCGATATGATTAATAATTTCATCGATTTTGCTCTGCATGGTGCTCCTCCTTTCGGTTAAGGCCTGCTTCACCCATAGAAAAAAACCGGCCTATCAGCATTTGCCTGCTACAGCATATGCCGGGCCGGGAGCGTCAGTTACTCCAGCTTGCGCCTATATCGTTAAATTGCATAATCCCCATATCCTATGAATTACTTGGCTTCGATGTCCTCAAATTACATACTTCTGCCAGGAAAATAACAGCTGAGGAAATGACTAGGGCAAACTTTTATTCATAAGCAAAAAAGCCACTCTCCTGGACTGAACAGGAGAATGGCTTTGTTCTTGAATTGGGTAATTCATCGTTGTACTTCAAAGTAGTATTTCAATGTTGTTTACTTCGTGCTATCTGCGACTTGCCCATTTGATTTTACGTGCCACTTCCACTCGCTGTAGTTGCAAAACGCCAACACGTTCTTCAAACTTCTTGCGTTCATCCACAGAATGAGCGGCGTGGATCTGATGACACAGACCTGTTAGTTTGCTGTTGATATAATCGAATCTCATCCATAATTCTTCTTCAGGAGTATGTTGCTGCTCCGGTGCCGTTTGAAATATTTTGAGTTGCTGGATAAGGGACTGGCGCCATTCCTGATCTTGAATTTGGATGGCAAAATGCAAAAGATCCAGATAATCATCGATTTGCAAC
Source organism: Paenibacillus cucumis (ex Kampfer et al. 2016) (assembly GCF_019748695.1). NCBI lineage: Bacteria > Bacillati > Bacillota > Bacilli > Caryophanales > Paenibacillaceae > Paenibacillus > Paenibacillus cucumis (ex Kampfer et al. 2016). The sequence goes on from NZ_JACLIC010000044.1 coordinate 32,253, forward strand.
GATATGTCGCAATCAGGTTTAGTCTTCATCGTCGTCTCTCCTTATTTCAATGCTTGGCTGGAATCAGTTACCTCCTATTTTACAGGAACAAGCCCATGGAAAGCGAGTGCTGAAAGGTAAAATTTCGGGAAAATATTTGTTTTTTTTCGTTCAAAAGGGCTTTACTTTTCCATAATGATGATTTTCATCCCTTTTGAGGACATATGTCATCAGATTCATAATAAAAACCCGCAATCCGAGAATAAATTCTCTGAGCGGGTTTTATATCATTTTGCCTATTACAGCAGATTATTACCAATGATTCGCAAGTTATTTAAACTAAAAGGATGCTTTGCTATCGCGCTGCTGTCTCGTCATAAGTAACATTAGAAAAGAGATGATCACAATCGATATCGTCCAAGCCCAGGCCATCGTCTGATTTCCTGAATCCACAGCGACATAAATGGCCGTTGGCACCGTCTGTGTTTTGCCTGGGATATTGCCAGCGATCATCAATGTTGCGCCAAACTCCCCCAGTGCACGGGCAAAACCCAAAATAAAAGCTGTCATCAACGCTCTGCCTGCCAGTGGCAACGTAATGTAGCGGAAGACCTGCCATTCATTAGCTCCAATCGATCTGCCTGCATCCTCTAGGTCTCGATCCACCCCGTTAAAACCGGATTTCATCGTCTGATACACCAGTGGGAAGGCCACAACGACAGAAGCAATGACCGCAGCCCACCACGAAAAAATGACAGGGGCCGAAAAGATCGCCTCGATCCAGCGTCCAAGCAGACTTCTGCGACCCAAAATAACCAGTAGCAAGAATCCAACCACCGTTGGAGGAAGCACAAGCGGAAGCATCAGAATCGTTTCCAGAAAAATTTTGCCGCGAAATGTAGTACGTGACATTTTCCAAGCGACAGCTACCCCCACTACAACCGCTATAACGCTGGATAACAACGCCACCTGAAGGGACAGACGCACCGGGGGCCAGAACACGGACCAATCGATCGCGTTCATATTCATTTCGGAATCGAAAATCCGTATTTCGCAAAGATATCCAGCACTTCAGGTGTTTGCAGATAAGCATAGAACTGTTCAGCTTCCGTGCGATGTTTCGTACCTTCAATGATGCCTAGCGGATAATTGGCAGGTGTGTAACTGTTTTTATCTACTTCAAACGCAATCTTTACCTGCTTGGAAGTCAGCGCATCGGTTTTATACACAAAACCTGCATCCGCATTACCTGTTTCTACATATTGAAGAACCTGTCTTACGTCTTTGCCTTGAACAAGCTTCTTCTCAAGCTGATCCCAAAGCTTCGCATTGGTCAAAGCTTCCTTCGCATAAGTACCTGCAGGTACGCTCTCTGGAATGCCAATGGCTACCGTTTTGATGCCATCATTCGTTAAATCCTTTTCACTGGCTACTGCGCTTGTCCCATCCGCCGGTACAATAGCTACCAATGAATTTTGAAGCAGGTTCTTCTGGTCGCTTGAGGCAATCAGGTTCTCATCAACCAAGGCTTTCATATTTTTCGCAGACGCGGATACAAAAATATCTGCCGGTGCTCCCTGTTCAATCTGCTGCTGTAATGCACCGGACGCTCCGAAGTTAAAGCTCAAGCTGACATTGGGATTGGCTTGTTCGAAATTCGTCTGGATCTCCTTCATTGCATCGGTCAGACTTGCTGCAGCGGATATCGTCAGCTCGACTTTTTCCAGTGGCTCAGTCGCTGCCGGTGTTGTTTTTTCACCGGATGCCGCTGGTGCAGAAGCTGCTGGTTGAGTTGCGGAAGAAGCCGCATCTTGCTTGTTTGTGTCTGTGTTGGCTCCGCAACCAGCCAGTACAAGCGCCAGCCCCAGTGACATAGTTCCAAGTACATATGTAATTCGTTTGTTCATTTGTTCTCCCCCATATTTCATGTTTAATATCATGTTTAGTTATAACTAGATATAATTGATTATAACTAATTATACACAGAACATACGAAATAGGAAGGTGACATTAATCACATTCTACATCCGAGACAATATGTCAGCTTTTTATTGTGCGTTCTAAGGTTTATGCGTGTCTTCAAATAATGGTATAGTACAAGAAACGCCATTGTATCGATGGAAATAAGAATTGGATTATGAGTGGACTACACATATAGGGTTTCAATATAAAATTTTAACGCCTTTATAATATAGAGGGAGGTTCTTCACTAATGACGGAGGAGCAATCCTACACAACCGAAGAAATAGCCAAGCTGCTTAAAATATCCAAACTAACTGTCTATGATTTGATCAAAAAGGGAGACCTTGTCGCCTACCGAGTGGGCAAACAGATGCGCATCGATGCTGCCGATCTGGATGCTTACAAACGCCGTTCTAAGCAACTCCAGTCCCCGGCACAGGCGAGGCCAAATGTATTGCCTGGAACGACAACAACCGAGCAACTATCGACCGAGGCTGTCCAGAAGCATAGCCCAGTTGCTGGCTTATCCACAGTCACGGATCAAAGCGAGTCTCAGCATGTGATGACATCTAATCATAGGATAGCGTCCCCTTCTCAAACGGCTTCAACTTCATTCGCAAGCGGTCTAACCGGGTACGGTCAGAACATTGCGGGTTCGGCCCGACATCTGGTGATTACGGGTCAGGACGTCAGTCTGGATATTCTGATGCGTCATATGGAGAAGCAATCCCGAGACATTCGTCCTCTTCGCTCCTTCATGGGTAGTCTGGATGGGCTAATCTCGATGTATCGGGGGGAGTCCGACCTGGTCAGCACTCATCTGCTGGACGGAGACACGGGGGAGTATAATCTTCCCTATATCCGCAAAATTTTAACAGGCTGGTCGTATGTCGTAGTCAATCTGTTGTCTCGCCCTGCCGGTCTATATGTTCCACGCGGTAATCCCCGTCAATTGAACGACTGGACCGATCTAAACCAATCTAACCTGCGCCTCGCGAATCGGGAAAAAGGTTCTGGCGCCAGAGTGCTGCTGGACGAGCAGTTACGGCTACACGGGATTTCTGCTGCCGGACTACTCGGATATGATGTGGAGGAAACAAGTCATATGGGCGTCGCAGCCAAAGTCAGCTCCGGCGAAGCCGATGTAGGTGTCGGCATAGAGAAGGCCGCTCGCCTTGTCGGGCAAGTCGATTTCATTCCTCTCGTGCAGGAGCGCTACGACTTGGTCATGCTGAGAAAACAGGGGAACGAGGCCTGGATTGAATCCGTTCTGCACATCCTCCGATCTCCAGAGTTCAGACAAGAACTGCGAGCATTTGAAGGATATGACGTATCGCGTACGGGCGAAGTGTTATTCGAGGCATAGCTGTGGGAGAGGTGAGTAGCTTGGAGTGTGTACGAATGAAGGAGGAGTTGTGAACGGGGATAGAGGGGGAAGGATGGCAGTGTGTAGATAGTAGCATGGTTGTACGGTCTACGGTGGCAGGAAACCCGTGTACTCTAGTACGTTCAATGTCTTCTCTTCAACAAATGACTGCTACTCCACCTGCACTTCCTAACGCTAACGATCACCACAGAGCTTATTTAGCCACATTTCGCAGTTTGAAAATTCTAATGATCACCACAGAGCTTATTCGGCTGAAAATCACCGATTTCCCCACCAAAATCGCTAATTCTAGCAAAATAACGCTTCTACGGATCGTTAGAATTTCAAACCCGCTTTTTTGAGATGAATAGCGTTTCTGGGGATCGTTAGAATTTTGGACTAGAAAATTTCAGGGGCACGAGCCAGGCCCACTGCAGCAATTTCATTTACATACTCCACTTATTCGCACCACCAGCTGTTCCACCTACTCTCTCACTTCTCTTCTTTCTATCAGCCTGTTCCAGTGTCTAACATTATGGTGTTACATCTCCGTATGTGCAGTCTTCCACGATAAAACAAAAAAAGGACCCCAATCGTTGTTCACGATTTCGATCCCCGTATAGCCAATGCGAGCTTCTCCAGTTATTTTAGTTAGTTCAGTTATTTCAGTTCTATTACCAAGCGCATCATTATTTGTTTAATCACGTTCGCGCCAAAACATCCCGGATTCATCACGTTCCACTTGCTCCAACGCATCCTCGAAATCGAAACATGGCACAACAATGTCCGCCGGACTCCAGCTGTGCTGATCATCGCTAGCGTACACCTTCCACCGGTTTCCCTCCCAGTAAAAGCGAGCGATCGGCATTCGCTCCCACTGATGTCGTTGTCCAGCAGGACGTTCTTCATTGAGAATCAACTCATTATCCTTCATTTCATAGGTTAACTTCACCATCGTCCGTAGCTCTGCCGGTACTTTCTCATGGACATAACCGTTCATCAAGGATACAATACGCCGCTGCGTAAACATATCCAACATGGGAGAGACCTCCTTATCGAGTACTCCGCTTATCATGCTTACCAGCTGGACTTGGTAACACCCGGAATCTGACCTTGATGAGCCAGTTCACGGAATTTGATCCGGGAAACTTTGAATTTGCGCAGATATCCACGCGGACGACCAGTGATCTCGCAACGACTTTTTAATCGCGTTGGTGATGCGTTACGGGGCAACTTTTGCAGCGCCTCATAATCACCTTTTTCCTTCAGTTCCCGGCGTAGATCCGCATACTTCGCTACGATTGCCTGACGTTGTTTCTCACGCACAACCTTTGATTTTTTAGCCATCTTTTACAGCTCCTTATCCTCTTAAGTCTTGTATAATATTTGATTAATTCACATAGTCTCTACAGGCCACGGTAACGGATTTTCAAAATGTCCCCAATCCGCCAGCATCTCTTCATCGCTGAGCAGACATTGATCCAGTTCATCTTCAATGATAGAACGCTCCATATCAATGCCGATCATGACCAGTTCCGTTTGGCGATCGCCCCACTCGGCATCCCATTTTGCAACCACATCCGGCTCTGTCCGCAAAATCTCTTGCTTGTCCGCTTCCGGCAGCGCGGCAACCCAATGTCCGGCAGGCCCAAACTGAATGGATGGCCCCGCCTGACTCAGACTGGCAGCCACATCTCCTTCAGCGGCAAGCCATACCAGCCCTTTGGCACGTACAACCTCTTCCGGCCAGTAGCTCATGAATTCAGCGAGACGGGAAGGATGGAACGGCTTCCTGCGGCGGTACACAAATGATCCGATACCGTATTCTTCGGTCTCAGGCGTGTGGGACTCTTTTTCCAACTCCTGAATCCAGCCAGCCGACATGCTCACTTTCTCAAAATCAAACCGTCCCGTATTCAGAATCTCTACCGGATTCGCCTGTCCGTTCACCGTACGAATGATTTTGGCACTCGGCTGCAACTTGCGGATAATACCCTCCAGTTTGTGAAGTTCCGTTTCTTCCACGAGATCACACTTGTTCAGCAGCAACACATCACAGGTTTCGATCTGATCAATGAGCAAATCCACTACATCACGGGTATCGTCTTCCCCGGTTGCCTGATTCCGATCCAGCAAGCTTTGTCCCGAAGCATAGTCATGCCAGAAACGGTTAGCATCAACGACAGTCACGAGACAATCTAGCTTCGCCAGTCGTGTCAGATCGATGCCTGTCTCTTCATCGGCATATGTAAATGTCTGTGCCACCGGAACAGGTTCGCTGATGCCTGTCGACTCGATCAGGATGTAGTCATACTTGCCTTCGTTTACGAGCTTCTCGATCTCCTGCATTAGATCATCACGGAGAGTGCAGCAAATGCAGCCGTTAGACATTTCCACCAGTTTCTCTTCGGTACGAGAGAGTGTAGCCTCCCCTTTCACCATCGCCGCATCAATGTTGACCTCACTCATGTCGTTCACGATCACAGCAACTTTCAGCCCTTGCCGATTGTGCAACACATGATTCAGAACCGTCGTTTTGCCTGACCCAAGGTAACCGCTGAGAACGGTCACCGGTATTTGCTTTTGTGTCATATAGATCTACTCCTTATAGGTACAGTTCACCTTGATCGGTGGATCCCTGAATTTAATAGTAATAATTACGATTAACAACAATGACTATAATCCTGCCTGACGCCGTTGTCAAATCTTTTTTCGTATCTCGTGTAAAAAATAATTAAAAAAAGCTTATAACTCTCCTGCACATTCGCATTCATGATGCGCTTCGCAGAAGAACCATAAGCTTTAACCGTACCGTCTCATTTATAGCTCTGCACCTAAATCTACATCGTACCTCTGCCTTTCCTTCAGCCTTCCAACTCAATTCACTGATGTAGAAATAACCTTATTCCCGGCTTCCATCCGCTGTCTGAAAAACACCACGACAATCAATGCAGCAACAGAGAGTAACGTACAAACGGTAAACATCACGGAATAAGAGCTGATCTGTACCACAACGCCCATCGCCAGCCCGCCCAGTGAAAAACCGAGATCATACGAGGACATAAATATGCCCATAAGCACATACCTCGAATCCGCAGGCAATACAAAGGACAAATACGTGGTCAGCGTTGGATACAATAAAGCTAGGGCAAAACCGCTAAACACCGCAGATATATACACAAATGGCCCCAGCATATCCATCAGGCTAAGCAGCTGTGTCCCCAGTGCCGCAGATAACATCAGACCTGCCATAAGCCACGTATTCCAGCTGCCGTCTGACGGTATTTTTTTGCGCAAAATGAATCGGCACAGGATCACCACGAGACCCTGAATCGTCAAAAAGATACCCGCGCTCGCCATACCAGTCAATACCATATATAGCGGAAGAAAGGTCGCTGTCGCACCAAATACACAGGATGCAAACAGCATCACCACACTGCTGACGAGCAGGGGTGTACTGCGCCAGATGCCACTGAACGAGCGAAGCATATCCCCCAGCGTATACGTTTTGTTCTGCACCGTACTCTGTGGTAAATCCACCTTGTATCCGAGTAACAAGGGGAGTGCCGCCAGTCCAATCATCAACAGCGTGAACGCCAGCTCACTGGCGTTTTGCCAGATTTGCACGGCCAGAATCGGGATGACTAGCGAAGGCACCATCGTAAACAAGGTGTACATCGCCAGCCCTTGCGCACGATCCTTATCTTCCAGCCTTTCCACAATACCCGCCTGCATCGTCATCGAGAAAAATGCCGTTGCTACACCTTGAAGTGCTCGCAGCCACAGATACGTGTCCACCCCGGACACGATAAACAGTAGCAACGTCCCGGCATGTAACATCAGCAGCCATCGCATGACCCGTAGTGGTCCATATTTGCCCAGCATCTGTGCCGCAAATGGTCGGAGCAGCATACAGGTGAACATGTAACTGCCCATCATCAGACCAATCTCAGCCTGATTTAACCCGGCCGCTTCACTACGCAAAGGTAAAATAATCGTCAACGCTGCATTCGCCGCAAAAAATAAAAAAGCCAGTATGTAAAACCCGATAAAGGAAAACGATACCGGGTTTAATTTTCCACTGGATGTTGTTGTTCTAGAATCTTTCAATAGATCATACCTGCTTTCTCTAACACGTACCCACGTTCTCTGGCCGTCAGCTCATGAGGTTCCGGTAGCCGCTTTACGCCGTTCATAGGCAAAAACGATCATTACCGCTCCTAGAATAGCACAGATCGTATACATAAATGAATAGGACGACAGATCAGCAATCGGTCCCATGATCACACCTCCGAGCGAAATGCCCAAATCAGCCGTCGCAATAAATAAACCCATGAGTACATTGCGGTTCAGCTGAGGCAAAACAAAGGACAGATAGGTCGTGAGTGTTGGATACAAAATCGCTTGAGCAATCCCCATCAGAACTGCACCCAAATAAAAGAAGACCATGCCTCCCGTAACGGAAAAACTCACACACTGTGCCGCAACTGCCAGCAACAGCATCGTGGTCATCATAAACGGTGAATGCCACTTCCCGTCCGAAGGAATGCGTTTGCGGAGTGCGATTCGAGCCAGCACCACTGTACCCGCCTGCAACATCAAGTATACGCCAGCATTGCCGCCAGAGATCTGACTCGCATACAGCGGAATAAATGTAGTGACCGCGCCAAATACCACCGATGCACTCAGCATCAGCACACTGCAGCGGAACAATAATGGATTTTTCACCAGCTGTCCGAAGGACTCCCACATACTCACGTTCTGCCCGGATGCATCTGCAGCGGACTGCGTCCCCTCCTTATCTTTTTCCATCTTGGCGGTATAGCCGAAGATCCCCGTACAGACCGCGATCCCGATCAGCACTACTGTAAAATAATCCATGCCTCCGGTCTGCCAAATGGCTAAAGCCAGCACCGGGCCAACAATGCCCGGAATGTAACTGAACAACGAATAATAGGAAATGCCCTGAGAACGGTCTTTCTCCGGTAGTGCATCAATGATGCCAATCTGTAGCGCCATGGAAAAAAAGGCCGTCGATACCCCTTGCAAAATACGGGCAATCAGATAACCGCCAAGTCCTGTCAACGTGTAGAGAATCAGCGCAAACCCATTGATAATCAGAATGATCCGCAGGATTTTGATCGGCCCGTGCTTTTGAATAATTTTGCCTGCCCACGGTCTGAAAAACATCGTTGTAAACATATACGCACCCATAATCAGCCCGATCGTCGTACTACTCGCACCGAGGAATGCCCCCTGCAATGGAATAATCACATTCAGAATGGCGTTGGCACTGAAGTAGAGCAGCACCAAAATGTACAAACGCAAAAAAGGCCATGACATTGCCCCACTCACAACAACTGTTCCCCCTTACTTATAATGCTCTCCCAACTTACACACGTAGGTGATTCTAACCGTTTCCACTAGGAACACTTCATTGTTCTTTAACTCAAGATCGTTTCATGGGCTACATACGTGGCTCCCCCACTTCTCCACGCTACAATGAAATGAGATGGCTCAACAATTGTTGAGCATAGTCGGACTGCACATGTTTTAACTGATCAACCGAAACCGTTTCTTCAATCTGGCCTTCTCTGAAAAAAACAAACCTGTCGCAGATATAGGCTGCCGCCTGAATGTCGTGCGTAATGAAGACATAACTCATCTTGTACAGGCTTTTCAATGATTTCAGCAACTGCAAAACCTGAATCTGGACCGACACATCCAGCGAGCTGACGGCTTCGTCCAGTACAAGGTACTGCGGCTCTGTCGACACTGCTCTCGCGATGCAGACTCGTTGTGCTTCCCCGCCGGACAGCTCATGTGGATACTTGAGCCGGTACGATGAGTCCAGTCCAACTTGGGTAAGCAGCATATCCACTTTTGCATGAACCTGTTGTCCTTGTGCTGACTTTTGGAGTGCCTTCATCGGCTCCATAATCGCATCCTGCACCGTAAGGAACGGATTGATGGATGAGGTATAGTTTTGAAAAACCGCGCTGATGCGGCCCATCCGCACGCGCCGGTCTTTCACATCTTTTCCCTCCAGCCGGATGGCCCCGCGATCCGGGCTTTCCAGTCCCAGCATCAACCGACCCAGTGTAGATTTGCCGCTGCCACTCTCGCCAATAATGCCGAGGCATTCACCATGACGGCATTCCAAAGTCACCTTTTTCAACACCTGCTGTCGATGCTTCGAGAATAGTCCGCCTTGGACATATGATTTCTCAACCTGCTCTACCGTGAGCATCTATGATCCCTCCTGCATCAATGCTTTGAAATGATTGCTCAGTTCCAGCCGAGTTGATACGAGATAACGGGTATAGGCATGGGTAGGCTCCTGCAAAACACACTGCATGTTACCCTGCTCGACAATTTTGCCGTCTTTCATAACCATCACATCATCTGCAATCTTCTGTACAACGCCGAGATCATGGGAGATAAAGATCATGGAGCATCCCATACGTTCACGTAGCTGAATCAGTTGCTCCAGCACTTCGTACTGGGAGATCGTATCCAGCGCCGTGGTTGGCTCATCCGCAATAATCAGATCCGGTTCGAGCACAAGTGCGAGTGCAATCATAATTCGTTGCAACATGCCGCCAGACAGCTGATGGGGATATTTGTTCAGAATGTCCATCGGATTTCGGAGCATGACACTTTCCATTGCGAGCCGCATTCTCCGCTCTAGCTCACGGGTATTCCAATGGTAATGCGTCTGCAACGTCTCCCGGATATGTACACTGATCATACAGGAAGGATCAAATGCACTCATGCCCTGCTGCAAAATCATACACAGCTGCTTGCCTCGTCGACGCCGCATCTCCTTTTCGGAGAGCTGATTCAGATCTGTACCCTGAAACAGCATCTTTCCCGATTGGCGCATATTGGGCTTATTCAGCCGCATCAGCGCTCTGCATGTGACGGATTTGCCGCTACCACTCTCCCCAACAATCGCCATGCAGCTCCCCTGCCGCACCGTAAATGAACTGTCATGAACAATGGCCTGATTGGTATGGTTATCCCACACTTTCAGATGCTCAACCTCGACTATATTCATAAGCCGCCTTTCTCACCTCTCTTTCACGAGATTTATCCCGCTTGTCAGGAGAGTTCATTAATTTAGGGTCTAACGCCACCTGCAGTGAGTCCGATAAAAAGTTAAAAGCCGATACCACAACAACGATCGCAAGCCCCGGTGCAAGCATCAATTCAGGTCTGGAAAACATGACTTCTCTCGCCTCATTCAGCATCATGCCCCACTCTGCATGGGGTGCCTGAATGCCCAGACCAAGGAAAGATAGCCCCGATACCTGAAGCATCATGGAACACATTGCACCACTGGAGATTACCGCGATATCGGCAAAGGTTACCGGAATGATGTGACGTGTAATAATCGTGCAACTGGGTATGCCGGAAGCTTTGGCGAATTTCACATAATCCATGTCCGAGAACTGCATCACGGAAGTACGAATGACACGCGCAAACCAGGCCCATTTCATGCAGACAAAGGCGATCAGAATATTTTCCAGTCCCGCCCCCAAAATACCAACCACCGCCAGCGTCATCACATACCCGGGAAAAGATAGCATAATGTCACAGATTCGCATCAACCACGCATCCACTTTCCCTTTGAAATACCCTGCGGTAAATCCTGCCGCCGCACCGACCAGTACCGAGAAACCGAGTGCCGCCAGCACCCATAACACACTCGGACGGATACCGTAGATCAGTCTGGATAAGACGCATCGACCAAGGTGATCATTGCCTAACAGATAAGGCCAGGAGGGTGAGGCATAGCGTAGTTTCATGTTGACGGCTCCAGGGTCATGAGGTGCAACGATAGGTGCACAGATTCCCAGAATAAGGGTCACGACAATAACGGCAAGAGAGGTCACGGCGAGTTTGTCACGGCTCAGATTTTTGAATAGTCGCATCAGATTTCCTTTCTTAAACGAGGATTAAGCGCGGCATTGATCATGTCCGAAAGCATGTTAAATACCACAAACGTTACCGCCAAAATAAGCACATAGGCCTGAATGATCGGAAAATCCCGGCTCAGAATCGACTTTACACTTAGCCGGCCAAGCCCCGGCCACGCAAATACATTTTCAATAACAACGGTACTGCCCAGTACAATCGGAATAGCCATGCAGAAGATGGACACCGCGACTTGCAGGGAGTTACGCAGGATGTGCAGCATGACCTTCCGCTCGCTAAGGCCGCTCGCGCGCGCATATAACACATAATCCTCATTCATGTTGCTCAGCATCGCACTGCGTACCGCCCGAAAATAAATGCCCGTATAACTGACCGTGATCACCAGCACAGGCAGAATGTAACTACGATAAGAATCCATGCCGCTGGTCGGCAGCAGGTCTAGTTTCACCGAAAAGTACCAGATCAGGATGGCCGCAAGCCAATAAGACGGCATCGCTGTCAGGAAAAAGGAGACGCCTCTGACCGATTGATCAAGCAACTTCCCTTCTTTCAAAGCACATAGTACGCCAAGTAATATGGATAACAGGATGATGAAGACGGATGACACCAGCGTAAGCTTTAACGTATTCAGTAAAGCCGGCCCGATTAAAGACCACACCGACTCACCGGAAACGTAAGAATATCCGAAGTCAAACTGTACAACGGCCGCCATCCAGTCCATATAACGAACGAAGAAAGGCTGGTTAAAACCCAGCGCTTCATTCGTTTGAGCGATCAGTTCATCGGTGATCTGCGGTACATCCTGAGCCTGTAGGACAACGACTGCCGGGTCGAGTGGAGAGAGATTGATCAACAGAAAAGTAATCAACGAAATGACGACCAGCAAAGGGATGGTCAGCAGCAGTCGTTTGGCAATATAACTTCCCATATCCCTCCCCCTCTACTCGAATTTCATCTTTTCAAACGGCAATTCATACTGTGTCTGTTTAAAGGTAATGCCTTGCAGACGTTTCGGAGCAACAATGGTGACACGCCCGTTCGTAAGCGGGATGAACACCGCTTCATCATGTACTATGTTTAAAATATCCGCATAAAGTGCTTTTCTCGATTCTCCATGTTGAAATGCGGTTGTTGAGTCATCGTCGGTCGAGCTCATCACCTGATCGATTTTCCGATACAGTTCATGCGCTTCGGCAATGCCACTTGTTGTATGTTTGTACGCCGAATCCGATGTAAACGCGGTGATGGTGCTCTGCGGGTCATACGCTAGTCCCCAGGTCTGGTTGAACAACAGGTCATATTCCCCGGTCGCTCTTCGGTTCGCAATGGAAGAGGACTCCTCACCTGTCAGATCAAGCTCCATACCGATCTCTTTCATCGCATATTGGATGAACTCCGCCTGCATTTTCTGTGAGGATGAATTGCTGTCGTAATACAGCTTCATCGCTAAAGGTTTGCCGTTCTTTGTACGCACCGTCTTGCCCTCTGCCAAAGTCCAGCCTGCCTGATCCAGCAGACGTTTAGCTGCTTCCGGATCATACGTTCGAACCTTTAGATCGACATTGGCGTAGTTCACATTCGATGAAAACAACGTACTTGCTACCGTCTGTGTGCCATTAAAAATATCCTTGCTGATCGTCTCCCGATCGATACCGATCCATAACGCTTCCCGCACCGCTTTTTCATGAACCGGGCTGTTCTGCTTGCTGCTATTCGCCACAATCATCGCCGTGTTCATCGCATCACTTCGCACCACCTGATACTCGCCGGATGCAGCGAGCTGATCCATCGCTTCTACATCAATACTGTCTGCCCCGCGGTCATCCGTGAAGACAAAGTTGATCTCCCCTTTTTGTAGTGCGAGATAGGTCGTTTCTCCTGCGGGAAGCACTTTGGCCGTAATTTTCTGAATGGCAGGTACACCGCCCCAGTATTCCGTATTGGCTTCAAAGGTGGCATTTTCTTCGACCTTGTGCCCTGTCAACTTGTACGGCCCAGTCCCATGGAAACCGTTCACCCCGTCCTTGGTTCCACCATTTTTGAAATCCTTTGGTGAGATGAAGACATACGGCCTGGTCATGGACAACTCTACGAGCGTCGGATAATAGGCATCGGAAAGATCCAACTCCACGGTGTATTCATCCTTCACTTTGACATCCTTCAGCTTCGTGGAGAGCTTGATCCAGGCATGTTTCTCGGCATTGGCCTGAACCGCTTCGATATTCTGTCTGACCGCTTCGGCGTTAAATGGCTCGCCGTCATGGAACTTCACCCCTTTGCGCAGATGAAAGGTGTACGTTTTGCCATCCTTGGAGATGTCCCATGATTCAGCGAGCAATGGTTTGATTCCCTCAGCCGTGTTCTCGACCAGAGATTCGTACACCATGCCTTGCGCAGGCATCGAGCCTGTGTACAGATGCGGGTTCATATCGTTAATATCTTTCGCGGAAGCATAGATAATTTCATTATTGATCCTACCGACTGATGATGCGGCTTCGGTATTTTCCTTTGTGGCACGCTGAGCACAGCCCGATATCATCGCAATGACAGCGACCATTGTTATAATGCGTGTAAAAGTACGCCTTTTTCTCACCATAGTTCCCCCTGATAAACAAATAAGATTCAAGCAGATCATTGCTTGTTACTCCATGCCACTTCGATTGCAGTACCATCTCGCAATACGGCTTTCTTTCAGAAAACTTTTAACTCTGCTTCTTCAGATATAACTAGACCTTACCGCCCGTAAGTCCGTTACAGATCATGCGAACATCCTGCCCAAACGACTGGATCACGAACGCGGTCGACAGGCGCTGATCTGGATGTGTACGCGTCACTTCCTGAAGCTTTGCTTCATATGTGGCAATGAAATGATCTATCGTTGGACAGGCGACATTCACATGTCTCGCGATGCCCTGAATCATTTTGATGCGGTAATAGTCTTCCTTGGGCATTCTCGGAACGTCGAGTTCACCCTCGCGGTTTATAAATATTCGGCGGAACGGAACTGCGGAGAAGTCAAAATATGTACCAGCAGCATCCGGCTCCGAGAACGGATCAATCAATAATGAGGCGTACCGTATGTATAATAAAAACTCCTGATGGATGGCCTCGAATTGATCAAACTGCTCGATATCCTGACGTGATAAACTCTCTAATCGAACCGGATAATTGTCATCCGTCATAAACTGCAGCAGGTTTACTCCCTGAATATGAAGTCTGTCTGTAATCTGCCGGATCTCCTGCCACTGTGACCGCATACTGCGAATGAGCGCGGGTGTAATCGGCCCTTCGGGATAAAGCTTGTAAACATACTTTTGAACCCGTTGCTCACCAAAAATCACTTCTAGCGAAAAATCATTCATAAAAAGCGGTGGATGAACGTACAGCGAAATATTTCTTGTTTCGGCTTCCAGTGGGGAAGACATGACGGCGAGTGAAATATGCAACCGCTCAAATAACTCGCTTAATTGCTGTACATAGGTTGAAGAGGGAACCGTGGAGCCGATGTAAACCTTCCTTTTGACTCCCGTGGTGATCACTTCATTGGACGGTTGTTCATGCACCCAGCGGGTATCGCCCAGATAGGTGGAGAAGCTGATAATTTCCGGGGATACATTCCGCTCAAGCAAATACTGGCTCACCAGAAGACTGGAACCGAAGGTTGGGGAAACCATAATAACGAATTTCAGTTGTTTAACGAATTCATCATTGATTTCTTGGAGTACATCGATATAAGCATCGGTGGTGACTGCCAATATCAGCGTATCCCACTCCCCTTCAAGGGTGTTGTATCCCTTAAACACCTGATCCACCGTACATTCCCCTGCCAAGGGTCGATGCTTCTCATTTTGAATCGTCACCTGAATGTGTTGCTTGCTCTGTTCCAGTGATGCAAAGAACGATGCTGACCGCACCGATTCCCTACCCGCCATACCCACGTGACAGCCTAGATGTATTTTCAAGGTTACCGCAAGCTGAATGGACACAGGACCCGTGCCGCATAACAGAACTCTTTCAACGCCGCTCATATATACCTCCCTGTAAACAAATGCAAACTTTACTTATATGCACATGTGAAAATTATGCGAACCGAACTCTAGGCTACATCAATTACAAGAATGGAAACAAATATCAATCCGACTGCTAAATAACGATCAGCCTTCACTTGAATTCCTTCTGGTACAACGCGATATCGAACACATCATGCGGGCGCAAAATGTTGTCTGCGAGCCTCCATTTGCTTCCATCCGTCTCTCTCATGGGATAGTTAAACAGTGATTTCAACTCATTGCCATACCGCATAGCTACAACGACTTGGTCATTGGTCAATGCATATAATTGATCGAGCAAGTCATACTTGTTAGCCACCGTGGAGCTGAAAATAACATGTGTCGCCTGTCGGGTATACGCCAGATCCTCCAGCAGTTGCTGCTCTAAACGAATGTTCAAGCCAGCACCGAGCTTCTCTATAACTTTTCTCCCCAGCGTAATCGCCTCTGCGTCAATATCAATGCCAACGACCTCCGCTCCGGTACGTTTAGCGATCAGTAAAGGGGTCATCGGAAACGAACCGGAACCCACCAGCAGCACTTTGGATTCAGGTGTCACCTGAAAGCTGCCAAACTCTTTGTCGATGCACTCTTCGATATTTTTAAAATAATCCGCAATCTGCACTTCTCCATCCTGCAGCTTCAATGCCCGATATTTCTCCATAATCGCGACACACTGAGCGGACTTTTGTCTTAGCGCTTGAACTAACGGATCAAGCTCCTCCAGTTCTGCTTGCCTCAACATCCCCCAAGCGATCTTGTGATCAGGGTCGGTCACAAACCGTGAATACCCGTTAATCACCGCTTCCAGTTCCGCGCTGTGCTCAAGCGTCTGATCATATCTAACCGCAAGCTTGCCAAATTGTTCGGCAAAAACACGTAGCCTCGTTTCCAAGTTGATCAACGTGATCATTACCTCTCCTCCTCACCTTGTCATGGTCAACCATCATACATCTCAGTCTCAGGTACCTGCTCAGACCTCTACAACGCTCCTGCTCTGCTCCTGTAAGGTATCAATAAAAGCCGTGCCATAGGCAACAATGCCAACAGTTCCCTCAATCGTTATGGCCTTCACCCCTTGGCTCCCCCACTGAGCGGTCACCTTAATTGCACCTCCAGGTTGCTTGACCGACTGGGTGACTTCGCTCTGTCTAAGCCAGGCCTGATAAGCGCCTACAGAGGCCGTACCTGATCCGCACCCTCTCTCCCAGATCAGACTATCCAGCTGCGGGACATAAATGAGGGGCGCCATCTCTTGCGTAGCAGGGTGATATAACAACACACCGATCATTTTGTCTCCCATCGTGAGTCCAAGTAACCGTGCAAGGTGTTCTGCCTTTCGCTTCATCAGGTCATCAACGTGTTGCACTTCAATCACGATGTGAATGAATTCGGCATACCGGACAATGACCGTCTCCAGCTCCATACCTTCGAACGTAATCTTCCGCCGCTCGATCTGATCGGGAACAGGCATCGTAACCCGGCAATCATACCGATGCTCTCGCCGCTTCACCTGACAGCTGATCAAGCGCTCTGTGCCTGAAACATCCAGCTTGATATTCATGGACGCTTGCTTCTCCAGCCCTGCTTCTGCTGCAATATGGGCTGCCAGCGCCATACAAGCATTGCCACAAAACTCTCCTCCTGCCATCTCCAGGCGGGCAACGGCTTCTGGTCTTCGTGTCTGCTTGATGAACCCGACTTGTTCAGCGTGAACATGATCATAAGACATCAGGCTGGAAGCGATATCACTGTAATGTTCGGATGCGTGATCCGTTCTCACCAGAAGGGTCATGTTCTGTGTCGGACTACATTTGATAAAATCAATCTCTTGTTTCATCGCGGCGGCGGCTCCTGTTCTTTGGATTCGAATTGAAGTTCTCCGTTGCATATTTCGACATTAATAGTAATAATTACGATTAAAGGACGAGAAAAATATAGCACACTCATTGGGGGTCGTCAACAAATTTTTCCATCTATACCTGTTGTACAACCGGATTTTATGCGTACACTCCGGTGTTAGAATAACCGAAAAGTTTCTGCGGATTGCCCGATTTTTTGAACATAAAACAAAATAGAGCTGACGACTAGCGCCAGCTCTGAAACAAGTGTTACAGATCGAGAATAGGAATATATTTTGAATTCAAATTAAACGTCCAACTTTTTTCAACATCACTGCCATTTAGGCTTGCAGACGTTTCAAAGCCTGTTCAGCCAGCCCTGCCAGCAGATGTGCACCAATTGGCAAAGCCTGCTCATCTACATCAAAGCCCGGATGATGCCACTCGTGCGGTCCCGATGTCCCGAGAAAGAGGAACAGGCCCGGCACTTCTTTTTGATAAAAGGAAAAATCCTCTCCTGCCGGCGAAGGTAGCGGTCTGACATGATTCAACCCAAGTTCACTCACGACTTGTTCTGCGTCCAATGCCAGCGATGCATCATTGACCACAGCAGGTGGCCCCTGAATCCAGCGTACCATCGCCGTTGTGCCGTAGGCTGCAGCCACACCAGCTACGACCTGGTTGAAACGTTCCCGGATACGGGCGCGCACCTTCTCGTCAAATGTGCGTACTGTGCCGTCAAGTATCGCTTCCTCCGGAATAACGTTCCAGGCTGTACCGCTGTTTATTTTCGTAACGCTGAGTACAGCACTCTCCTGAGCACCTACATTCCGGCTGACAATGGCTTGCAATGCGGTAACGATATGTGCAGCAACCACAATCGGATCGATGCCTGCCTCAGGTACAGCCGCATGGGTGCCTACCCCTTGCACTTTAACGACAAATCCATCCGCTGCCGCCATCAATGCACCTTCGCGAATACCCACTGTGCCTACTCGCAGATCCGGTTTATTGTGTAAACCATATATAGCCTGAACATCGGCAAGTGCTCCGCTTTGGATGACTTGGCGAGCACCTGTTGCCTTTTCTTCTGACGGTTGAAAAATCAATCGAATTTTACCGGGCAAACTGGATTCACGCTGTTTCAGCAACCGTGCAGCTCCAATCAAAATAGCGGTGTGCGCATCGTGCCCGCATGCATGCATTCGGTCCGCAATCTGCGAAGCAAACTCCAGCTTGGTTTCCTCCTGAAGAGGCAAGGCATCAATGTCCGCTCGCAGCGCTACGACAGGGCCACTTCCCTGCCCTACCTCAGCAACAAGCCCTGTTCGCAGTTTATACTCATCGGCAAGGCGAACACCTTCCTCCTCCAGCCAGCTGCGAATGGCTGCTGTTGTTTCCTTTTCCTCACCAGAAAGCTCCGGGTTGCGATGAAGATGCCTCCGAATTGCGGTCAGATGTGCCGCGAACTCCTGCTTTTGCTCGCTCTGCTCAACTTGCTGTTGCTCTTCCTCCGGCTGCACAAGCTGTTCTCTCGTCTGCTCCAGATCACTTTTCATCTTGAGCCCTCCTTTCATGCTTAATTTATCCAATCTATAACGGTGAAATCTGATTCGCCTTGTCAGTCCATCTATAATTGCCGTAACAGTTCTCCAAAAGGCTCTGCAAATGGCGAATATTCTTCTTTTAAAGTCACCACGCTGATCTGTAGCGACACACCTGCCACCTCATGGACTTGAATCGGGAACAGTTCCTGACGCTGTACCTCTTTCTTCACCGTTAACCCCGGGAGAAAAGCGATGCCCGCACCTTGCATGACAAGTTTTTTCGCTGTTTCCGAATTATCGACATGATATGTAATATCCGGCGGGTACTCCAGGGAGTCGAAGGCCCGGTGAATGCGAAGCCAGTCCAGTGAACCACACTCGAAAAAGACCAGCTGTTCATTCCGGATCGCCTCCATGCTGACATGTCCGCTTTCAATGAAAGGATGTCCTCTGTACACGTATAGCTGTATCGGATCTTCGTAAAAAGCAACGGTACGGATCGCAGGGTGCATGACCTTGCGTACAAACGCCAGATCAATCTCCTGACTGAGCAGTTTAGCAATCAGTTGATCCGTTGTTGCTGTTGTCAGTTTAATGTTGACTTCGGGGTACGACTCTTTGATTCGGGGCAGAAAATCGGGGATGACATAATTGGACACCGATACTGTGCTTCCGAGGCGCAATGCCTCAGGTGTCGTTCTCCGCTGCTGAATTTTCTGTTTACCCTTCTGGATCACTTGCAGCACTTGCTGTGCATACGGCAAAAATTTGCGTCCTTCATCCGTCAGCACAATCTGCTTGCCTAGTCGGTCGAACAGCTTGCATCCCAGCTCCCTTTCCAGTGATTGAATACGTGCCGTAACCGAAGGCTGGGACAAGAAGAGTACTTCAGCCGCCTTATTGAAGCTTCCGTAATGATTGATATATACAAATGCTTCAATGTTCTCAATATTCATAGGCACCTCCGTATCATCTTATTTCCCTATAAATTTACTTGGTTTTAGGATATCGTAATCCCATCCTTTTCCAGTGTCAATCGTAATTCTTCCAGAGAGCGATCTAACCGTGCGGTAATATCTGCTGCAAGTGTAAATGTTCCATCCTCATTGCGTTCAATTCCCTGATCCACTGCGTATACACCGCCAAGGATATATCGTCCGCCGAGTGCGGTAAGCACAGGCTTCAAAGCATAATCAATAGCAAGCAAATGTGCAATTGAACCGCCAATGACAAGAGGCAGAGTCACCTTATCCCGAATTCCTTCTTGTGGTATCAGGTCGAGAAACAGCTTGAGCACGCCCGAATAAGCTGCCTTATATACCGGAGTAGCCACAATAACGGCATCCGCTCCATCCACAATGGCAAGTGCATCCTGAATGGCCTGGCTGTCGAACTTTGCCTGTACCAGATCTTCAGCAGGCAAATCGGTCACCTGAATCACTTCAACGGAAATACCAGCTTTGCTTAACGTATGGCTGCTATAATCCGTAAGTCCTGTCAATCGTGAACGCTTGGACGGGGTTCCGGCGATAATGACAACATGTGACATATTATTTTCCTCCTTGGAATAGCGGTCAAGCCGCTCCTTTTACTTTGGGATCAAGCCTGTCGCGAATATCGTCTCCAATCAGATTGACAGCCAGAACAAACAGCGTAATGGCCAGACCCGGGAATGTGCAAATCCACCAAGCTACTGTCAGATAACCTCTCCCTTGAGACAGCAATGCACCCCAATCCGGAATTTCTTTCAGTACCCCGAGCCCAAGGAAACTGAGTCCAGACCCAGTCAGGATGGATGTACCTACACCCAGCGTTGCCATTACGAGTAGCGGAGACAAGGAATGTGGCAGGACATGTTTCCAGAAAATGCGGGCATTGGAACCACCCAGGGAACGCGTGGCTGTAATGAAAGGCAGATTTTTGACAGACATCACCTGACCGCGCATCACCCTTGCATAACCTGGTATCGAGGCTACTGCAACAGCCAGTGCAATATTTAGCAGTCCTGGCCCAAGCGCCGCAGCAACAGATAAGGCGAGCAATACGCCTGGTACGGCCATAAGAATATCCACCGCCCGCATCGTTACCGTATCAACCAGTCCTCCCGCATATCCCGCAAGGATGCCAAGAGCACTGCCGACGAGACCACCAACAAGCACGGAAGCAAAACCGATCAGCAAGGAATCCCGGCTACCATGCACAACCACACTGAAGATATCTCGGCCGAAATAGTCTGTACCGAACAGGTGAGAAGCAGAAGGAGACTGCAGAATGGCATCCGTCATCATCTGTGTTGGATCATAAGGCGCAATCCAGCCTGGTACGATGGCACAGGCCACAGTGAAGATGACGATGAGCAGGGCGGTATACAAAAACAATTGCGATACTGCGGATGAAACACGGCGCTGCCAAGGCAGGCGGTTCCATCTCCACAGGCGAGCTTTCCCGACAATTCCGGTACTTCCGGTATTTCTGGCATTTCCTGCCCATGTCTTTTTGTGTCCCGTCAAAGGTTTCATGCTCATAAAAATTAACGCCTCCTTCTCCTGCCTCTTCACATTTTGCAAGTTCCTGATGCGGTGTTCCTGATATGGATCATGTACGGACCGCCCGCCGAACTCGAGGATCAATGTACGAATACGAGATGTCTACCAGCAAATTCAACACGACATAGATGATCGATGTAAAAAATACAACGCCCTGCACCACCGGCAGATCCTTAGCCATTAGCGCATCAGCAATAATACGACCAATTCCTTGTCTGGAGAATACCGTCTCTACCACCACGGTTCCTGCCAGCAAATCCCCAATTAACATACCGATGACCGTTACGGCGGGGATCAGGGCATTACGCAGTGCATGACCATACATGATGGCCCGTTCAGACAATCCTTTGGCCCGTAAAGCAACGATAAACGGCTCATTTATCACTTCAAGCATGCTGTTACGCACCATCCGCACAATAAATCCTGCACCGACAAGTCCGAGTGTAGCTGCCGGAAGCACCAAGGAACTGAATCCGTCCGACCCCATCGCAGGGAACCAGCCGAGCTGTACGGAAAACAACAGAATAAGCAGAATGCCGGTCCAGAACGTTGGCATCGAGATGCCGAACAATCCAACGAGCCGAGCCATAACATCAATCACACCATTCCGGTGAATGGCCGACAGAACGCCAAGTGTAATTCCGATGGTGATGGCAATCAGCGAACTGAGTGCCGTCAATGCCAGCGTTGCCGGGAAATGTTCCAGAATTTTGGGCAATACCGGATCGGAGTTAACCATGGATTGACCGAAATCCCCGCGCAGCATATCGCCAAAATAGTTCGCAAACTGGATATAAAAAGGTTGATCCAGCCCAAGCTGTGCCCGGAGATTAGCAATCATCTCCGGGGTAGCCGAGGACGGGTCCAGCATTAACAGCACCGGATCACCCGGCAGAAGATACATGATGCAGTACACCAGCACCGAAGCTCCAAATATAACGAGAAGCGACGTTGCAAACCGTGACAAGATCAGTTGAATCATACCGGAATGGCTCCTTTCTGAAACCGGAACAGGCTGTACGCCATGTTGGAATGATAAGACTGGATAATGCAATTTGCATTATGGCTGGATACGTACATCATTAAAGAGTGGATAACCGAGTGCATCGAACTTGATGCCTTCCACGTTTTTGGATGCAGCCACAGTATACGGAAATACGTAGATTGGCAAAATAACCGCCTGTTCAATGAGATATTTCTGAATCTGACTGTAGATGTCTACCCTTTTCGCCGAATCCGTCTCTACCGCTCCCTGCTCCAGAAGTTGATCAATCTTTGGCTCAGATAAACCGGATAATGTCGGACGCTCCCCTTCCGCACTGGTGTGATAGAAGGCGTACAAGGCATTCGGATCGGAGTTGACCTGGCTGTTACCATACAGATCATAATCCCAGTTCTGATAGATCACAGTAGCAATGTCTTTGGTAATCACCACTTCTACCGCAATGCCCAGCGGTTTCAGCTGTTGCTGGATGATGGCAGCAATGTCATTGCGTTTCTCCCGGTTAGGGGAGCCATCTACATAACGCAAAGTTAGCTTCTTCCCGTCTTTGACACGAATCCCGTCAGCCCCCTTAACCCAGCCCTGCTCTTCCAGTAGTTGGTTAGCTCGGTTGATGTCCGGGGTGATACTCCCTTCAAGTGCCTTGTCATAGCCAAGAATGCCTGGAGACAATGCAGACCATGCGCGCTCGTAGTTACCTAGATACAAGGTTTTCACAATGGACTCGACGTCAACAGCGGATTGTACCGCTTGCCTTACTTTTACATCATCCCAAGGTGCCTTGCGCAGATTGAAAAAGAGGGTATACGGCAAACCAACCGTATTGGCTTGCAACAATTGCTGGTTCGGATCACTTTTCAGCGCAGCGATATTTTGCGGTGGTACGGTCTCTGCGGCAAGCACCTGCTTACTCTGCACACTTCCGATACGTGTTGCTTCTTCCGGTACAATCTTAAACGTGATCGTATCGATATGCGGAACACCTTTGTTTTCGACCGTTTCCGGGCCCCAGTTGTAATCCTTGTTTTTGGCCACTACGATATCCGCGTTTCCATCCCATTTCACAAAGGTATACGGGCCTGTGCCCACCGGATTTTTGCCTAGTTGATCCCCATATTTCTTCGCAGCGGTTGGAGACACGATCCCCAGTAATGCCTGACTCAGGTTACCGAGAAACGCTTGCGAAGGTGCATTCAGATTAACTTTGATCGTATACTCATCAATGACCTCGGAGGAGCTATAAGGTCTAATCAGGGCAAGGGAATTGGCAGCTTTGGTGGCAGGATCAATGACCCGATCCAGATTGTACTTCACCGCTTCAGCGTTAAACGGGGTTCCATCATGGAATTTCACGTCTTCACGCAGCTTGAAGGTATAACTTTTGCCATCCTTCGATACACTCCATTCCTTGGCAAGCCAAGGTTTGATAGAACCATCTGGCAGCTGAACCACCAGATTGTCGTAGATCGTGCGAATCGCTCGTACGGCTACAGCAAGACCGCTACGATGCGGATCGAGTGTATCCGGTGAAGTCGCCAGTGCAAAGGTGAGGTTACCCCCTTCCGCTTTACCAGCCTGACCCCCGCCGGCGGAAGCCTGTGCCGCACCGCTGGTTTTGCCTCCTGATGTTGCTCCGCATCCGGACAAAACCATCACCAATGCTACTGCCAACGCCACCACTTTTGTCCATGAGATAGACCTGTTCATATCGCTTCCCCCTCTGTGTATACAGGTGTCATTAATGTGCTACGCCAAGCAAACTTGTATATATTTTATATTTCCTATGAGAAAAGTAGGTTTTAAGAAAAAAAAGGATTCATTAACTTTATTAACGCTATGATCCAGATGCATTTGTGCTTCATTTTAACGATGAACTGTTCTTGTATTTGATCCGAATGTATTGGATTGTGAGTACAGGTTAGAGTCACCGCGTTTGAGTTAACATGAATTACAACAATTAGATGATGTTCGATTTAAATGACATTTGACATTCGATTAGATGACGTTTGACTCTTCCTGTGTCCTTGCTGCTGTATAACGGTTTACAGGCACCTGGACACCCAAATTGCCACGCAGCGTATCATGCTCATACTCCGTGCGATAGAGGCCGCGTTCCTGCAGAATAGGTACCACCAACTCGACAAAGTCGGACAATCCGCTAGGCAACTCCGAAGCAATAATGAATCCGTCTGCCGCTTCTGCCTCGAACCATTCCTGAACCTTGTCTGCGACCTGCTCCGGCGTGCCCAGGAATTGACTTCGTGGTGTTGCAGCCCGCAAAGCGACTTCGCGCAGCGTTAACCCCTGTTCTTTGGCATCTTTTTTAATCTTGTCTGTTCCACTGCGGAAGCTGTTGCTGCCTATGCCATCCAGTTCAGGGAACGGTTCATCCAGCGGATATTGGGAGAAATCATGATGCTCGAAGAAACGTCCCAAGTAGTCCAATGCTTTATCAATGGTTACCAGGCTTGCGATCTCCTGATATTTCTGTTCCGCTTCCTCTGCCGTCCGTCCCACAATCGGGTTAATGCCTGGCAAAATAACAATATCTTGTGCTGAGCGCCCATAGGAAGCTGCCCGTGTTTTGACGTCCTTATAAAACGCCTGTGCATCTTCAATGTTATCGTGTCCAGTGAATACGGCATCGGCTTCTTGTGCCGCCAGTGTTTTGCCATCCTCTGAGGAACCTGCCTGGAAAATAACCGGCTGTCCCTGCCGTGAACGAGCGATGTTCAATGGCCCCTGTACAGAGAAGAACTCCCCTTCATGGTTCAGCGTGTGTAGTTTCGAAGGATCGAAGAACACACCGCTGTCCTTGTCTCTTACAAATGCATCATCTTCCCATGAATCCCACAATCCTTTGGTTACTTGTAAATATTCCTTAGCAATACGGTAACGCTCCGGATGTGTTGGATGATTGCTTTTGCTGTAATTTTTTGCGGTACCTTCCAAGGGAGATGTCACCACGTTCCAGCCTGCACGACCATCACTGATCAGATCAAGCGAACCGAACTGTCTGGCGACTGTAAAGGGGTCACTATAGGATGTGGAGAGTGTGCCCACAAGTCCAATGCGTGAAGTTACCGCAGCAAGAGCGGAAAGAATGCTGATCGGTTCAAAGCGATTCAGGAAGTGAGGAATGGATTTTTCCGTAATATACAGGCCGTCTGCAATGAATACCAGATCAAACTTGCCCTCTTCTGCCTTCAGCGCCTGACGTTTGTAAAATCCAAAGTTGACACTGGCATCGGATAGAACCTCCGGATGTCTCCAGGTTGTGTTGCTTCCCCCAACACCATGAATGATCGCTCCAAATTTCAAACTTCGTTTTGCTGTCATGTACACTCCGCCTTCCCTGAAATAAGGTAATTTGATGGTACCAAAATGTAGCATATCTAAATAAATGATTGAGTCTCGAAATCAAAATTGATTATTCCTATGAGTTTGGTTTGTTTTAATTTCACACAGCTTATCATTGCCCCGCCGAACCGGTCAACCGTGCTTCTAATAGATTTTTTCTATATGGCACCCTGTAAAAATAACCGTTGTGCTCCTATTGCATTAGCCTTATTAAACTTAATCCATTCCGTTCAGACAGCATTGCTTCATCCTGCCGCATTTTTGGGATGATGACATCGACATACCTCCGATTTCCATAATATAGTTCCAGATCATCAGACAGACCGGATCGACCTATACCTTTAATTCCAATCTGTTAAATAAGAATTATGCCTATAAATGTACTCCCGTCCCTTTGCATCGTCAATGGTTCTGCTAATAGAACAATCCTATAACAGAATAGGAAAAATAAATTTAAATTTTGAGTTATCCATTCAGTATCAATTTTGATTCGAAAAAAGGAGTGAGTTTAGACTCACTCCAATGCTTTTAACTTCTCCTCAATCATCTTTGCTTCTTCTAGATTTGATGCAGGAGCACTTATAACTAACGTTTCATTCTGATATTTTCCATTCGTTAATTTCATGTATAGTTCAGGTTCTGTAATAATAATCGCAAATTGATTAGCCTTTTTATCAAAATAATATCTCCTAACACGGTTCTCTTTGCACCTTCATAAGTTATTAGTAAAGATTTATGCATGAAGATTACCTTTTCGAAAGCCATATCATTGATAGATAAAGATCCCTCAAAAGCATTTTCATTTTTGTTAAAGATTCCATTTAAATTTACTTTTACTTCACTAGCGATCCCGGAGTTTTCGCTAAACATGTAAGATGGTGAATTAATGTCTATTTTTTCAAGATCATTACACCCTGAGAGAATAATAAGATTAAGAAAGTAATAAAAAGTGCTCTTTTCATTTTCAGCCTCCAAGCTTATTAACATGCGTTACCTACGGCTCCCTAGAAGTAAATTAGTCTTTCAACTTCATATATGTATTTACAGATATAATAGTCTTGCTCTGATCACTTAATTATATAACTATTATTGAAAGACCTCACACGGAATGAACAGATCAGCTGAGCGTTCAGCCCAAGAAGAGCGCACCCTTCAGTGTTGTTCATTCCGCATGTTTACATGTTGCTTCAAACCACGAGCGGTGGCCATCACAAATCCTTGTTCAGCAACTGGGGCGGAGCAATAATCGGCCATCCTTCCGGGATTGAATGGAGTTGTTCGGTTGATATTTGATGCACATGTCTGGAGCTTATTCCCCAACGTTCCGCTGCATAGATGGATACAAACTTCCTACGTTTACCTTCGGTGACCAGATACCAAACTTCCGGTGTATCAGCAACAGATACAATACTCAAGTCAGTAGGTTCCACGGCAGGATCGGGAGAGATTACGGCAAGAGGAAAGTCAGGTTCAAACGACCCGTTCCGAATATCTCCAGCGGACACCAGCGGTTCACCCGCAGGTATGCCCAACAGATCAGGTTTGGCGACCAGCACCGGCGAGATGCCGCGCGGAACAGGAATGTTCAGCTTTCGGCGCTGACCGCTTCTTAGTACATAGACATCACCCTTCAGATCAACAAGAAATGCACCTTCTGGATAGAAATCACTGCTTCGTCTGAGCGGTGATGTTGCAGGACTGTTTACAGAAGAGGAACCTGCGGCCCTCTGGCGTAAATCACCTTTTGCCGCTAACGAAGATACCTTCGCCTGAGATCGCGTCTGAGGGTCTGAGTACGGAGTCTGTGACAATCTGGAGGTTTCCGCGATGAGCGCTTGAGGTTCTCCCCATTTTTGACTGTAAAATTGTTCGTTGCCCTTGTTCACCGTGTTAAAGTCCTGCTCTCCCAGCGCTCTCATACTCACACTTCCAAAATGATGAATAAAGCCGTCACCTGCTACAGCAAGTCGGTATCCCAACATCCGCACCCGTACAATCCAATCGTCATCCTCAAAGTTACCTACGGCGTAACCCTCATCCAGATACCCTACACGCTCAAACAAATCTCTGGAAAACAGCCAGCAGAATCCGACGAGCCGATCCGTCACTCGATGTTTCTCCGGGTCGGGACGATTCTGGTTCGCAGCGAAAGACCACATGTCCTCTACTTCACGATAAGGCACTTCAATCTGCTGATCTCCGCCAATGTAGTTCGTTACAGGTCCTACGACACCAATCTGCGGATCGCTGTTAAGACACGTCATCATATTCTCCAGCCAGCCCGGGGTAACCAGGGTATCATTGTTCAGCACAACGATATGCCGTCCCTTTGCCATCATCAGACCCTGATTAACGCCTCCGGCAAATCCCCGATTCTTCTCCAGTGCAGCTACCCTCACCATACCGCCTTTGCGAAGCAGTGCATCGGCCGTACCATCTTGAGAAGCATTGTCTACAACGATGATTTCGTAAGGAGCCGGGGTATGTTTCTCAATGCTTGACACACATTGCAGTACATAATCCCGCTGATTGTAGGTGGGAATGATGATGCTGACACCTTCAAACACAATTCCGAATGAATTCTGTCCCTGAAGAACACCATCTTCGTAACCTCGGTTATATCCTTGCTTGTATAACTTGGTGTTTCGAAGAATACGATGACTCCTTCTGCCTTTCCGTGAAGCATTACGCCGATTACGGCCACCGGCTGCATGAAGAAAAACCTTAGCAGATGCACCTATACGATGAGGATGGCTACCCGATAATTGCGCGCCCACTCTAAGCTGACTTCTCTGCTGTAAGTTGCTCTGATTATTTTTTCGTACACGATGAGGCTGTATTTCCGATTTCTTCATGTTGCTTCCTCCATTCCACTCGTGCCAGAGGCAGGGTCCCGGTGATCCTGCCCCAGACGACTCACTAGAGTTGAAGCTCCCCTGTCACTAATTTGTCCGCCAAATGTCCGAAATCGAAGGCAATGCTGCCCAGTTCTCCAGCGATACGCCTGCATAGCACCACCGCTGGAATGCCCGCTGCGACCAGAGCGATATCAAAGGTGTGCTCAGACGTTAGTTGCATTACCCTCGGAATATCTGCCATGCCTGCTACCGCAGGGATGATGCCTGTAACCTGCACCCCATGCAGTTGTAACAAGGCTCCCAGCTCTGCCGCCTGGCTGCCGATCAGCAGCACACGCCGTCCTTGCAAGATCGGCAGCAACAGACGAGACTGATGCAGACTGTAATTGATGGTGGAACTGGTCAATTTCAGACTGGACCAATCGATTCCGAAATGGCGCAGAACCGGGAATAATAGTCCTTGAAACGTCGGAGCACGTGAGATGGGCACACCCACCCAGTCTGCACCCCTAATCGCTTCCGCAAGCGTCGCGCGGATGTCCGGCGTGGAGCATGGCACCCCTGCATAAGGCAGAAACGGTGCCAGCTCCTGCACTTCTGTAGCTGGCAGCACGGTGTCTGCTGCCAGCGTAAGCAGTTCGCCATCCCCGAGGCGAACGACAGACAGGGGGCGCTGCGCATCCAGCGCCGCCATGATGTGACCAGCCATCTCATGAGGGCTGGTCAGCCGGGTCAGGCTGGGCGCATACTGGCGGAAGCCCGCCGCGATCAAATCTGCCGCCGCGACAGCGGGCAGAATATGATCCGGCGGGATGTGCTGCGCCACCAACGCCTCGCCCCCGGCGAATACGCCGTCGCGGTAACCCGCGGCGTAACCGCCGGGCCCTGCCGCCTGCACGGCATGCTCCGCAGCCGGCGGCGGCACGCCGTTTGCGCTGCCCGCACTCGCGGCAGCGCCTTCCCGCCCCGCGGGCACGACGACACCCTGCGGGTGTGTCGTCTGGCGCGGGGCGGGGCCAGCACCGCTGGCAGGCATCGCCTGTGGCGAGCTTGCGTGCGGTGCTGGCTTGGGCGCACGGCGCATCGCCGTGCGCTGCTTGGCGCGGGCCGCGGCGCGCCGGCCCTGCGCAGAAGCGCGCCTGCGCTGGACGGGGCCTTGACGCAGGCGGCTCTGTGCAGGCGGGGCAAGCGCTGCCCCGCCTGCCCTGCTCGCTCTCTCACCTGCGGCTCTGCTGCTTCTTCGCGCTTTGTCCGTCTTTCCCACTCCCCGGGCCCTCGCTGCTTTGCCCACCCTAATGCCGCCTCCAGGCCGACTTGCTTTGCCCACATTGCCCACATTTCCAATCCGATCTGCTTTGCCAGCGACTATCACACTTCCAGCCGTACTCGCTTTCCCAACTCTTTCAGCCGTACTTGCCTTGCCCCTACTCAACACAACTCCAGTCCGGCCTGCCTTACTTATCCTGATCACACCACCCGTACTGCTACCGCCTTTGCTGCTCCCTGCTCTTACGGTACCTTTCACATGCCCCACTTCCCTGCATTATTCACTTGCACCGCTCTGCCTCCACTCTTCACACCACTCGCATTACCCATACCTCTTCTATTCTCTACTCTCACCGTGCCTTGCGCATCCAGCATCACTTCACTGTAATTTACACCTTCACCGTCTTGCCCGAGTGACCGCGGTCGTTGCACAAAACGCCGGAGCTTACTTCAAGGCTCCGGCGAGGATTCTGTTTCCATCATCTGTTTCCATCATTTGTTTACAACATTTGCTCTGATCATCGGTTTCGATCCACGCAACGCACCGCGGCTGTATCATGTTATTTCCGGTTAAGGTAGCTGCCCTTTCATGCGTACAGCTGCCTCCTGAAGCGATTCAAATGTGCCGGCATCGCTCCAATATTTTTGCAAAATGTCATACTCCAATCCGCCGCCGGAGGCATAATGGTTGTTTACATCGGTGATCTCCAGCTCTCCACGTGCGGATGGTACAATGTTATGAATCAGGCTAAACACATGGTCATCATACATGTATATGCCCGTTACACAGTAAGAGGTCTTCGGCTGACTTGGCTTTTCTTCAATGTACGCGATACGTTCCGGATGGTGTTCATCAAAGACAGGCACCCCGTAGCGACGCGCATCGTCCACTCCTTTAAGCAACACTCGCGCCGTACCCGCAGGTTGCTGCATATATCGCTCTACATACGGTTTCAAATCATCGCTGAACAGATTATCACCAAGAAGCACAACAAATTTTTCGCCCGGAAGAACAAACGATGAGGCCAGATCAAGCGCTTCGGCAATACCGCCAGCCTTTTCCTGAATACGATACGTCAGCCTAACCCCATGATCCGCTCCGCCACCAAGATACTCCGTATACAAACCAGCGGAATGTTTGTTGATAACAATCAGAATATCCTCAATCCCTGCCTGACGAAGCCTGTCGATACCATACATAATCATCGGATGTTTACCGACGGGAAGCAGATGTTTATTAATAAGCCGGGTCAGAGGGTACAGCCTGGTTCCTGTGCCACCAGCAAGAATTACACCTTTCATTCCTTGTTCCCTCCTTCATCGGATATGTCCATAAATTCACGCGGATCGACTTGCCATTTATTGATGAAAATGGAACGGTTACGCTCCAGCAACTGTTTCCATTCCGTATGATCTGTCTTTTGAAAACTCGCACTGCCTTGATGATGTACAAGGACATCACCGCATACCAACAAACGGAAGCCCTGCAACCTAGCTCGATAACAATAGTCGTCATCTTCATAGTGGCCAGGGGAATACGCTTCGTCAAGCCAGCCTACGGCCTCCAGTACACTTCGTTTCATCAGCATACACAGCCCTACGATTCGGCGTACTTCCTTCCACCTGGACACATCCGAAACATTATTGGCAGCCGCTAGCTCCTGAAAATGTGGCACATCCCGAAACGTCATATGCACCTGCTGAATACCACTGGCATAGTTCGTGACTGGCCCGATGATACCAACATCATCTTCACTGTACAGTGCTGTGCGCATATTTTCGAGCCAGCATGATGTAACGGTAACATCGTTGTTCAGCAAGAGTAATTCATCCCCGCAGGCCATTCGAAGTCCAGCATTACAAGCGGCAGGGAATCCCCGATTTTCGGGTAAACGAACAAACCGGATGCGTTCCTTGGCACAATATTCGGCAGTACCATCCGTCGACCCATTATCTACAACGATGATCTCATACGATGTTGCTTCTCCCGTGTATGTTCGGATGGCCTCGACACAAGGCCTCAGCAATGAGAGTCCGTTATAAGTGGGTATAATGATGCTGGTCAGCGTCATCTCACATTCCTCCTGTACGCTACCTCTGCACGGGAAGGAAGGTTGGTCCGAAGGGCATATTCACTCGTACCCATCCATGTTGCCAGTGCTTCCAGGTGATCCCCAAGAATCAATCTGGCAACACCATTACCACTACCCGTGTTCCCGGCACGCAGTCGGTTTGAGCGAATGACATCCACTTGGCATGGAGCGGATACCTTAAATCCCTGCTGGATTGCAAGCATCTGTGCCTTCGGCGGAACGGCCAGCGAAGCAGATTTTACAGCCTGAATCATTCGCCTAGATAGGGCATGGGGCACAGCGGTCATCGAATTCGAACCAAGGTCCCGCCGACCTAATGTATGGTTCAAATAAGCTTTGATCCGGCTGACTTCGTCCTGCTTGGAAAAAGGAGGAAGTAAAGAAGTCAGATCGTTTAACGCTACATCCTGCCCCCGGTCAATCGCGAACAGGAACGGTGCCAGTTGTTCCGCAGGTATAACCATGTCTCCATCCACAAACAAAACGGTCTCTGCATCTGTCATTTTGGCTCCAAGCGCCCGACCCACATCATGCCCGGCTCGTTCCGGTTCATACACAAGTGTAATGCCTGAATGTTGAAGCACGTGTTCCAGACTGTTATCCGTCGTACCGTTTAATACAACTACAATATCGCGGAGGGGTAGACGTCTTAGTTGTACCAGCACTTGCCCAAGTGTGCGTTCCTCATTACAGGCACAGACTACGGCAGCAGCAACATGTCGGAGGGGAAGCGGTACAATCTCTGGTACATGGCCTGAGGAATTCGCATAGCCTTGAATAAACACCCTGCCTGCCTGCAATGCAGCTTCGTAGCTAGTCTGTTCCGGCAGATTCGCCGCGTGTACTTGCCACGTATCAGAAGCATGTTTATTCAGGTTGTCGGCATCTGCCCTGAATTGTTTGCCTGCAAGCTGGCCTGCTCTCCAAAATGGACGTAGATCCGGCATCACCTTCCGGACATTCCGCCGGCTCCACCCAAGATGCTGGGTACGTGGCGCGCGTTTCCCCTCAGCTTGCTTTCTGCTCCGGGGTCTGCCCGCCGCCATTCGCTTGGCTCGCGTCCGTCTCTTTGCCCTTACTCCTGATCGTGTTTTTATCGCTGTCACCTCCGCATGTTGCCGTTTCTATCACATAATCCCTCATTTCTTAAAACTTCTTATTGAGCCAGACTGCGAACACGCTGCAGATCAGGGTACCCCCCCCGTGGCCCCCGTGTATCTGTCATCCAGCGGATCGCCTCCAGATGATCGTTCAGTACGACTTGGCTAAGTAGATCAGCACCGCCTCGTTTCGTCGAACGAACAGCATTCCATTTTCCTACAGGCACATGATGAACAGCTTGCACCCGAAGGCCGCCGAATATCGCTTTGGCATGAGCAAGTGGCGGAATTTCCAGTGAAGATATGCCAATGATCTCAAGTGCCTGCCTACTAAGCGCATGAGGAATGGCTGTCATAGAAGCACCACCAAGATCGGATCTGGAGAGCAGACTGTTCAACATATGTTTTGCTTCAACGACCGGATGAACAGGGCTACGTGTCACCGGACCGTTGTAATTGTTCAGTGCAACATCGACTCCATTTAGCACAGCCTGAACGAAAGGTGCCAGGTGTTCGGCCGGGATCAGAATGTCTGCATCCGTGAACAGCAAAATCTGCCCTCGGGCTGATGCTGCCCCTACTCTTCGTCCTGCATCATGTCCCAGCGCTTCAGGATAGTGGAGTACCCGTGCCCCAGCCCGTTCAGCTTCATTGGCTGTGCCATCGGTTGACCCGTTTACGATAACCAGTACTTCCGCATCGCGGCATATACGTGTCGCTTCACGGACTACAGCAGCAATGGTGCGTTCCTCGTTCATCGCTGGAATAATCACCGATAGCACAGGCTGCGGGAGAACTTCTCTGTCTTGCTCAGTAACTTCTCCAATCATCTCATGTGCTTCTCTTCGATTGTTCGCATGAAATGAGTGGTTAGGTGGTAAGGAGAAAACATAGGTCTTTGTACCCTTTTTCCTTCTCGATTGGATTCGTCTTTTTTCAGATACCCGTCTGGTACGCTTTTTTCTTGTTTTTGTTGCAAAACTGGCTCTATTACGTTGTTTCCGCAACAAATTCACCTCCCACAATCCATCCTGATCATGCCAAGGGAGTACACGTTATTCTATGTATTCGTGGAGCAGTGGAAACGGCGTATGTCCTTATCTTACTTAGGTTCTGGGCAGGAGTGTAAGTACACCCATCCTGTGAACCGACAAGATTCGTCAATATTTTTAAAAATGACATCTCTTCCCTGTCCTTAGACACAATTTTCGAAAAAATTTAAAATTGTATCTTTTCCAATCTTTTACACTGTGATACTATACGATTCAAGCCACACAATTTACATTTTTAACCTTGTCGAGAACTCACGTTCCCAAAACCTCTTTCTGTCCTTTTATTGACCTTCGGTTAGTTCAGACGTTTGATCTCCTCCGTTTTGTACACAAACAGACCTTGAACTTGAAAGGAGTGATGCCGTTCCCAACCCGGCTTCTTCTTCCCGCATTCCACACACGGATTGAACATCCCGGTTCTCCGTAGAACCTTCGGTTTGCCACGATCACTAGGGGGACAACCCCTGCTTCTTAAACATACTTCTGTTTGAGCCCCTCACTCCGCCCTGCCAGATGCAGACGGAAATCCATCCGAGTTAGGCATAAACCCTTTTTTTCCAAAAAATATGATGAGAATGGGAGAGTTAACAATGAAATTTGCCAAAGTTATGCCAACAATTCTTGGAGGAGCTCTTTTGCTCGCTTCCGTATCCTCTGCTGCTGCAGCGCCATCTGATCTATCCATTCCGCTTGAGGCTCCTTATGCCTCCGAGGAGAGTATCCTTTTGAACAACAATCCTGACGAAACGATCTATAATTATCTTGGTCAACAGGAACAGTTCCTGAACTCTGACGTCAAAGGCCAGCTCAAAATCATTAAACGTAACACGGATACTTCCGGTGTAAGGCACTTCCGTCTGCAACAGTACATCAAAGGTATTCCGGTCTACGGTGCCGAGCAGACCCTCCATCTGGACAAAACGGGAGCTGTGACTTCTGCTCTTGGTGAACTTCCGCCTGTTGAAGAACAAGCGATTCCTAATGACGGAATCCCTGGTATCAGTGCAGAGGACGCGATTAAAGTGGCCTCGGAAGAAGCGACATCCCGGATCGGCGAGTTAGGTGCACCGGAGCTTGAGCCAAAGGCTGAACTCCAAATTTATCATCATGAAGATGACGGTCAGACCTATCTGGTTTATATTACCGAAGTGAACGTGCTTGAACCTGCCCCGCTGCGAACCAAATATTTTATTAACGCCGTGGACGGAAGCATCGTATCCCAGTTTGATATTATCAATTTTGCTACAGGAACAGGTACCGGGGTGTTTGGTGACACCAAAACGCTGACCACAACGCAATCGGGCAGCACCTACCAGCTGAAAGATACCACTCGTGGAAAAGGCATTCAAACGTATACAGCAAACAATCGCTCCTCGTTACCAGGAACATTGTCTACCAGCTCTAACAACGTGTGGACGGACCGTGCAGCTGTTGATGCACATGCTTATGCTGCTGCCACTTATGATTTTTACAAAAATAAATTTAACCGCAACAGCCTCGATGGCAACGGTCTTTTGATCCGCTCTACCGTACATTATGGCTCCAAGTATAACAATGCCTTCTGGAACGGGGCACAGATTGTATTTGGTGACGGGGACGGCTCACTGTTCGGTATCTTCTCCGGGGATCTCGATGTTGTGGGTCATGAGTTGACACATGGAGTGATCGAGTACACCGCCAATCTGGAATACCGCAATGAATCAGGAGCATTAAACGAAGCGTTTGCTGATATTATGGGTAACACCATTGAGAGTAAAAACTGGCTGCTGGGTGACGGCATCTATACTCCTAACATTCCAGGAGATGCATTGCGCTCTTTGGCCGACCCTACCCTGTACAACCAGCCTGACAAATATAGTGACCGTTACACGGGCAGTGCAGATAACGGCGGTGTGCACACCAACAGCGGTATTATCAACAAAGCGTTCTACCTTGCAGCCCAAGGCGGTACACATAACGGTGTAACGGTTAGCGGCATCGGCCGGGATAAGGCCGTACGTGTTTTCTATAGCACGCTGGTGAATTACCTGACACCAACATCGAAATTTGCAGCTGCCAAAACAGCAACGATTCAGGCCGCCAAAGACCTCTACGGTGCGAATTCCGCCGAGGCAACTGCCATCACCAAAGCCTATCAGGCTGTAGGACTATAATCGTTAACTGATCGTGTGTAGCATCTGCGACCTTCACAAAAAGCGATACCGAACTTATTATTTCCCCTTCTATTCTTGTGTTAAAAAGTAGCCTCGTTCCGGCACCCCTCATGTCCGAACGGTCAGGCTTATCAAATAAAAGCGGTGTCCGGGACATACTCTGGACACCGCTTTTGTATATTTTTATGCCGATGGCCCCGCTGCGATCCAGGACAACAAACCATACGTATGCTTGCAATCCGCTGTCCGCGTTACTTCCAGCACAGCTTCATCCTCACTCTGGGATAACAGCGACACCTGAAATCCACGGTCATTGCTCATGGCTACAATGACATAATGCTCCGAATCAAACGCCTCTTCGAAAACGATCGTCACTTCGGTACACGTTTCATTCTCCGGCAGAACAAAAGCTTCCATGCCAAACTGCTGCACAGCAGGCTGTTTACTCACGCTACGTACCGGCTGGAATGCCAGATGTTCGGCTTGAACAGCACCAGTCTGCAACTGTTCACTGCCTACAGAACCATCACACAAATGCTCTTGTGTTACCGACTGAGGCTTAAGGGTATAGGAGACTGGCACCTCTGTATCAGCCCCTTGAGGGGTGATAGAGTTGGATAAGTCTGTGTCAGCTACATCCGGCGATAATGCATTTTCTCCATCCGATGCATCTTCAGCTTCAGTGATTCCCGTAGCAGACTCGCCTTCCGTTAATACGGCATCTACTTCCGAATCATTGTGTAGCCCAAGCAGCTCTTGAAGATTCAAATTTCCGGCTTGGAACTCAGCAGGCGCATCCGGCGACGACCCCGCATCATCTCCCCAGGTAAACAGACCTTCGTTAGGCAGGCCAACCGACTGTATAAACTGTTGTACTTCCTGCATGGCTTCTTGCCTTTTGAACTCGGCAAGCTGTTCCAGCGTTTCTGCACTGACCTGACGGATCGCATTCCAGATCTCTTCACTTAGATGTGATGTGCCCACGATTCCATCATTTAAGTGACTGGACGTGATACTTTGCTCACTTAACTTGCTGCCATCAATAGCACGATCAGCGAGATGCACAGACGATATCGTGCCCTCTGTCAGTTTACTGCCGTCCACACTGCCATCCGCCAGTTTAGATGCCGTGACTGCACCATCTTGCAGGTGAGCTTTGCTTACAGCTTCTTCGGTCAAATGGCTTGCCGTGATGCTTCCATCCTCG